>NZ_JAMPKE010000002.1:0-464649 GCF_039961955.1 Trichocoleus sp. DQ-A1 | reverse complement strand
GGATGCGACCATTTTTGACGGTTTGAGTAGATGCACAAATGGGACAGACGGGCATAAGAGGAAAATATCACAAAGAAACTCTTCTTCTCCATCATTACATCTTGGGCACTACCAAAATAGGGACTTTAACGATGTCAAATAAATAGACTTGCCCATCGTAACGAGTTACAGGTTCTTGAGAGATGTGGAGCGTCTGCCCGGTATTCACGACATAGGCGTCATCCACGACAGACTGTTGGGTAGCATCCCGGTTATTTAGAGGAATATCTGTCGGATCGCGATCGCAAAGCTGTTCCAGTGTCATGCCGTAAAAGTCGCAAAATGCTTTGTTGGCATAAACTAGGCGCGATTGGGAGTTTTGGCACTTTACTAAATTTGGGATGGCATCTAAGACTTGTGCATACATCTCCGCCCGTTGACGCAGTTCTTTCTCGACCTCCTTGCAATCGGCTAGTGTCTGCTCTAGCTCGGCAATTTGCTGACGCAGTTTCAAGGATTCTTGATTCTGCAATTTGCCGGTACTGGTTTTACTGCGTCTATAACTTGTAACCATCTATTCCTCCTTCTATACCTTTTGGTTTTAGATATATCGAAATTAAGTTAAGCGGCTCAAATTCAACATTCAACACGGACATAGCACTCTCCTCGACCTTCTTGGAGTTTCCAATTAAATAGTCAATGATGCTCGCAGTTCGTTGGCGAAGTCATCCCTCTGCCAAGGAAAGGAGGAATAATATAGGCTCCTAGTGTCCGTATTTAGGATTCCCTAAATTTGGAAAAAAACTCTAATGTTGAATGTTCTTTAATGTTAAGAAATACAAAAAAAATATTATTCCTTTATGAAAAAAGTAAAAATTTTCTTTTTTAGGCTTGACAATCAGTAGGCTGGATTAATGATTTGTAGGATGGGTTATCGATAGCGTAACCCTCACAGGTGTTGGGTTTCCTGGGTCAATCCAACTAAAGAAATATTCAATTTAATGCATCCGCCGACTGAATTAAGAACATTTGAATAAAAGACTCGCTGCAAGCTTAATGGGGCAATTAATAGAAACGGCGTTAAAAATTTCTTGAGAAACCTGCGTTGATAAAAAACATTGATGGGTGTTATTGTCAAGCAAACAATGCGGACGCTTTCCTTCGCGCCGGTTCTACCCTTCCAAGTAAGCTAAAATTCAAGCAGAATCAGCATTCCGCGAACTAGCCTCCTCATGATTGAAAGTCTGCAAACCCAGCTCTACGAACTCAGTGAATTTGCCAACCGTCTCGTTTTTATCCAGCTGCAACATCTCAGCGTTATCAGTATTGGCATTATCTTTGCAGCCGGATTGCTCACCAGTTTGACCCCCTGTATGCTTTCCATGTTGCCCATCACCCTTGGCTACATTGGGGGCTATGAAACCAAAAGCCGCCTCCAAGCAGCTGCCCAAGCTACCTGGTTTTCCTTGGGATTGGCAACAACGCTGGCAGGGCTTGGTATCTTAGCGGCGTTGCTGGGGAACGTCTACGGTCAAGTGGGATTTGGTTTGCCGATCCTTGTGAGCATTCTCGCGATCGCAATGGGGCTAAATTTACTAGAAGCTTTGCCCCTTCCATTGCCTGCTTGGGGTGGGATGGAGTGGATTTCTAAAGAATTACCAGCGGGAGTGCGTTCCTATCTGATTGGTCTAACTTTTGGGGTGGTTGCGTCCCCGTGCAGTACTCCCGTATTGGGAACGTTACTGGGTTGGGTTGCCACGACGCAAGACATGGTATTAGGTGCAGTCTTGCTGCTATCCTACACAGCAGGTTATGTGGCACCGTTGATTTTGGCAGGAACTTTTACAGCCTCTATTAAGAAGTTGCTGGAGTTGCGCCAGTGGTCGAGTTGGATTACACCCGTTAGTGGTGTGCTTTTGGTTGGATTTGGGGTATTTTCGCTGCTGTCTCGGATTCCGATTGGTTAAAGGTAATCAAAAGCACTCGCTATTACCAATTACCAATTATCAATTATCAAAAAATGACTGCAAAAAATTCTTTTTTCTCAAACTTAGGGTCAACTTCCTATCGGTTTTGGCGACAGGAGTTGTTGCCATTACTGGCAGATTTGCGGTTAGCGATCGCGTTGCTATTAGCGATCGCGCTTTTCAGCATCTCTGGCACGGTCATTGAGCAGGGTCAGTCACCCGCTTTCTACCAAGCGAACTATCCAGAGCATCCTGCTTTGTTTGGTTTCCTGACTTGGAAGGTAATCCAGGTAGTCGGATTGGATCGTGTTTATCGCACCTGGTGGTTTTTATCACTCCTAATTTTGTTTGGCAGCAGCTTAACTGCCTGTACCTTCACCCGCCAGTTTCCAGCTTTAAAAGCAGCACAGCACTGGAAGTTTTACGACCAACCCCGCCAATTTCAGAAACTCGCCTTGAGTGCGGAACTCGAAACAGGTTCGCTAAACAAACTGACCGAGTTGTTGCAGCAGCGGCGCTATAAAGTTTTTCAAGAAGGAGATAAACTTTACGCCCGAAAAGGTCTGGTGGGGCGGATTGGCCCGATTGTTGTTCATGCCAGTATGTTAATTATTCTGGGGGGCGCAATTTGGGGGAGTATCACGGGTTTTGTCGCCCAGGAAATGGTTGCCAGCGGCGATACGTTTCAGATAAAAAACATCATCGAAGCGGGTTCTTGGGCGCTACCACAAGTTCCCAAAGATTGGTCGGTGCGGGTAAATCGCTTTTGGATCGACTATACACCTGAAGGCAGAATCGACCAGTTTTATTCCGATTTGTCGGTTTTGGATAAACAAGGACAAGAAGTTGATCGTCAAACGATTCACGTCAATCAGCCGCTGCGTTACCGAGGTGTGACGCTTTATCAAACAGATTGGGGAATTGCAGGTATCCAGGTGCGGCTGAATAATAGCCCAGTTTTACAGTTGCCGATGGCGTCATTAAATACTGTCAGCAAGGGTCGAATCTGGGGAACTTGGATTCCCACTAAACCGGATTTGAGTGAGGGAGTTGCCTTAATTGCGAAGGATTTGCAGGGAACACTGATGCTTTATAACCCAAAGGGTCAGCTAATCAATACTATTCGCGCCGGGATGTCGGTACCTGTGAATGGAGTCAGGCTGAGCATTGATGAAGTAATCGGCAGCACTGGCTTGCAAATAAAAGCCGATCCGGGTATCCCGTTTGTTTATGCTGGCTTTGGTTTGCTGATGCTGGGTGTAGTCATGAGTTATTTTTCTCATTCCCAAATTTGGGCGCTGCAAGAAGGAGTTAGCGCCGCTTCTCACAAGGAGATTCGCTTCTATGTCGGCGGCAGAACTAACCGCGCACAGGTTGCTTTTGAACGGGAACTGTTAGAAATTTTGGATCGAGTCAGTCATCCGTCTCAGGAGGAAGTGCCAGTTGTTGAGATAGAAGCGATCGCGACCCAGTCCTAAACCATTTTTGATGTGGGTTGGTAGAGGCGCGATGCATCGCGCCTCTACCAACAAATAACGTCTTCCACTCACACCTTTTTTTCTAGTTTCCAAAGCCAAACTTGACCCGTTTGGTATGCAGGCTCTATTTTGTAGTTCTGCTTTTGTAGTGCCTTTCTTAATTCCTTGGAACTCCTGTATAAAAACACATCACTGAACCCATCTGGAATCTGAGGCACATTTGGTTTAACGACTAATTGAAGCCGCACTTTCGGTTCCAGTGCATAGGTTAAAGGAAGAAAAAAGTTTAGTTTCTCATTGCTGATCAAAAGCGGATGAGCTGTTTTGTTGATGATTTGGGCTACTTTTGGATTGTATTCAGTTTGAGAGAGAGCTTTATTCCACCAGATTTCTTGTTGAGAACTGATGGCACAGGATATAACACCACTCGAAACTACTGCAACAAGCACAAATTGCCATAGTTTTTGTACCTTTGCACTTCTCGAAGGCAAACTAATTTTAGTAGCCAGTAAGTAAGCAATTGCTAGCTGAATCCCCAAATAAACAGCAACTAGATGTCGAGTTGAACCTGACAATCCTCCTCCGGAGATTAGATCTCTGGAAATAAAGGGAAGGGCAGTTACCCCAAGCAAAGTTAAAACAAATAACCAAACTTGCTTGCCAGTGTTACGACACATAAAATAAATTGCATATCCTGACAGGAATAAAATCATTCCTACCAGTGTCAGTCGGATAAATTCTGTCCATTGATTGTTAAATCCAAACTCAATCACTCCTCCTGCTGGATCTGTATCAAGAAATGTCCGAGTGATATTGCGAGTCCAAGCTTTCACCCAAGAAAACAGGCTTTCTTTCTGGCGAGACCAATCTGTTGTCTTTTCAACGGTAGATGAATTAGCAATTAGAATTAAAAGCCAAGGCACAAATGTGAGCAAACCAGCCAAAGATGCCAGCAAATAGGCAAAGACTGTTTTAGTGAATCGGAATTTTTCGATTGTCAATAGATAAATTCCATGTCCAATCGCAACCAACGCAAAAAATAACTGGGTATAAATTCCCAGTGCTAGCATTGCTGCATACAGCCCCCAAGTGGAAATAAGGGTTTTGGTGTCTCTATTTCCCAGCCGCATCGCTCGCAGCAGTGCCGCACTCGATAGTAAGATCGCCACAATCCACAAACTATAAGGTCGTGCTTCCTGGGCGTAGAGAACTTGAAACGGGGAGACGGCGATGAGTGCGATCGCTATCCATCCTGCTAGGGAAGATCCAAATAATTCCTGGCATAGCCAATAGATGCAAGGAAACGCTAGCAAGCTAATTAAGGCAGACAAGCTTCTGATTATCCCTGGTGAATAGCCAAATCGTTGTACCCAAAATTTTGCCATCAAAAAATATAGGGGCGGATGCTGGGGAGTATCGACCACTATCGAGTTGATGGTTCCGCTTATACCTTTTTCCGAATTGGGTTGTTGAAACTTCTGCAAATCTTCGACCCCAATTACCTGCCCATCCAAGACTTCTTGGGCGAATTCTGCCTTGGTGTAACCAGCAATCCGTAACGAAGTGAAAGTCTCATCGCCCCAGTAAACTTTTCGGTCTAGGTTGACGACTCGAAAGAATAGTCCTAGTACCAGTACGACAACAATAAAAAATTTTAACCAAGTTGGAGGAAGTAGCTTTGTTTGAGTTAACCTATTCTTAACATGGTTAAGAGTTTGTGCAACTGTCATGAAACCTCCATTTCGCCATCTAAAAAGCCGCGAAGTTGTGCGAAATTTTAAGGAAGTCGAGAGAAGTTATCACTCACCTATAGACTGATTTTGTGCCGATATTTCTAACCGATAAATAGGCGTTTGATGACATAAAGCAAAAAGCCCGTCTAACGGGCTTTTTGAAAAAGATAATTTTTAACCTAGGTAGAGTTAGCAGTAGCAAGTGAATTTTTGGGTTGCTATCTAGGCATCAAGCGACTTCTGATGACGCACTTCAATGACTGTGTGGACGTTCCCGCGCGGTGCAAAATCCCCTTTGATAGTGGCTTCTAAAGGATCGCAAGCTGCCACAAAGTCATCCAAAATTTGATTGATGGATTCTTCGTGGGAGATGTAGCGATCGCGGTAACTGTTGATATAAAGCTTGATCGCCTTCAGTTCCACTACCCTTTGATCGGGAACATAGGTAATATGGATGGTGGCAAAGTCAGGATAGCCAGAAAACGGACACTTACAGGTAAACTCTGGTAGAGTAATGTGAATGTCGTAGCGGCGTCCGACTCGCGGATTGGGGAAGGTAATTAATTGTCCTTCAGAAATATTTCGCTCGCCGTATTTCATTTCCGAGAGCGGCGTTTCAGATGATAATTGTTGTTGTGTTGGCGACTGACTCATCAGTAGTGGTAGCAAACGTGGGTCGTTAGTTATTAGTCATTTATAACAAATAAAGGACTAATAACCCTTGAATATGAATGCAGGTCAAGCTTTTTCAGCCTTCTTCACCTGCTTTGTTCAGAAAATATCTTTAGAGTTGAACGGATCTGTACTACCCTCCCAATCCGGACAATTTTTATCATCCCAGCCATAGGGATGCATGGCGCAGACTAACAGGTTTCCACCATAAGCTTGTCCGTGGTAATGGTGACAACCCATACATGCAGGATTTTTTTGTGGGGTGGGTTCAACAGTATCCACCATATAGGAAAAAGACTGCTCACCTTCACCCACAATTTCTTCAAATTCTAAATAAATTTCAGCGATCGGTTCAAATAATTCCTGCAAACACTGATTGAGATCGGTTGCAATTGTAGTTTGCACGCTTTCGGCAACAGCGTCTACTACTTCTGTGATGCCAATGAAGAATTGCTCTACTTCATCAGCGACTGCTTCCATCATCTCGAAAAAATCTTTTTGCCACTCTTCCATTTTGGATACTCAGCACAAAAGGCTTAGTTTTTACCGGCGACGCGATGACGCCAATTAATCTGCAATTCTATTCTAAATAGTGTGAATCAATGATGCGATCGCAATGCTATAGATTAGCACCCGTTGCCTTGCGCGATCGCAAGGCGTGTGATGCTCCTCGCAGCGACTCGCTCTTGCCTATGCAGCTAACGATTCGGCTGTTCGCAGTTTATCGTTCATTACTGCAAAGCTAATCGCGCTTTAGCCGACGCAGTTCGTCCTGTAGTGCTTGCACCTGTTGGCGCATCGCGTCCACATCATTATTTGGAGCCGCATTTGGAGCCGCATTTGGAGCCGCTGCCGACTTTGGCTCTTCATCTTCAGAGAGAATTTCAATCCGGCGCGGCTCACCGGCTTGAGTGCTACTAGATGGCTCAACGGGTGCCTGCTGGGCTTGTTTCATCATATCATCGACAAACCGGCGGGCTTCGTCTGTTGTCATCTCTCCTTTTGCTACCATTTCATCGGCTAGCTTTTGAGCTTGCGATCGCAACTCAGTTAACTTTCCCCCAGCTCTCTCACCCGCAGAGGCAGCTAAGCCAACCCCTAAGTAAAACGCTTTTTGAACAATATCTCCAAAACCAGCCATCGCAATAAGTCGCTCCTTTAATCTGCAAGTATCTGCTGATTCCAGCATAAGCGTGAAATCGAGAAACTGCCCACCAATTACAAGGCAAACGAGGGCGAGGCGGCGATTCGGGTGATCCGGATACCACGCCTATCACAAGCATCCCGTGTTGCTGCTACCTTCCGGTTCTGACAAGGTTTAGGCGTTGCGATCGCATGGGTCCAGATCATCTAAAGCATAACATCATTCACTGAAAATTGAAACCTCTGGCGGCAATCAAGGATTCGCTTTTATTCGGCAACCACTCGCCACTCATAAAGTTCATACTTGACGCAGCCGTTTTGCACCAGCGGATCGAGTGAGACAATTGCGCGCGCCTCCTCCAGTGAAGACGCCTCAAATAGCATCATGCCGCCTCGCAGTTCCAGCCAGTAGCCGCTACGCGCCTGATATCCTTTGGTAATCAAATCCTGGACATAAGCTTTGTGCGCCGGTACAGATTTATCAAAGATCGGTTTATCAACGATGCCTTCTTCAATCTTTACAAACCAGGGCATTCACTTTCTTCCCTTATCTGGCTATATCTATTTAACAAGTAAACTACCCCTGGAAGTTCTTGGACAATACAAAACGCCGCTTCTTTATTGCTCTCTTGCCGCCGCAAGAGATTCAAGACTACGCCAAAGAGATTCAGCAGCACTTCGCCCAAACCTATGCTAGCAAAGGTGCCCAGAAATCTCCCCCGCATATCACGCTGCAACCGCCGTTTGAATGGCAGGTAGAGGCAGTGCCAGTGCTGGAAGAATCCTTGAGAACGTTTGCTTCCCATCGTTCACCTGTCTCCATTACCCTGGAAGGGTTTGGAGCATTTCCACCGCGTGTTATTTACATCAATGTTCTTAAGACGCCGGAACTGCTAGCGTTACAAGCCGATTTAATGACCGAGATGGAGACAAACTTGGGAATTGCCGATTCGGTTTCCAAGCAGCGTCCCTTTGCTCCTCACATGACTGTTGCTTTTAGAGACTTGACCCGGCAAAACTTTAAGCTAGCTTGGGCTGAGTTTCAGGAGCGACCGTTACAGTTTGAGTTTACGGCTGCTCAGCTAACCCTACTGATTCATACAGGCGAACGTTGGGAAGTGAGTAGCGACTTTCCTTGCTTAGCGCGTCGGAGGTAGATAGGGCAGGCTTTTCAGCAGAGGTCACGGCTGGTTGTGGCGCGATCGCAACTTTTTTTCTTTCGCTCAGAGAAAGCCTTACTATAACATCGAAGCTTGTTTACTCAATTTTCCAATCTACCCAGGGGAATAAACTTTTATAAAGATTTGTCCTCTCCCACGGTAGAGGTAGTGTAAGCCTGGCGCTCACTATCGTGTTGTTATTAGTGTGCTGTCCCCACACGAGTAGATTGCTAAAGTGAGAGGAGTCAATGAAAAAAGTTAATGTACTTAATGTATCCATTGACAACTTGTCAAGAGCAGAGCTATTAACCAAACTCGATCGGGAAGGTGGTATCGTATTTACGCCAAACGTAGACCACCTGATGAAGCTGCAAACCGATGGAGATTTTTACAAAGCTTACAATATCGCTACTTATAAAGTGTGTGACAGTCAAATAGTATTGTACGCTTCTAAATTTTTGGGAACGCCGATTAAAGAAAAACTGTCGGGTTCAGATTTATTTCCCGCTTTCTATATGCACCACAAGGACAATGAAAGCGTTAAGATTTTCTTGCTGGGTGCTGCTGAAGGGGTGGCTCGTAAAGCTCAAGAGCGAATCAATAACCAAGTAGGCAGAAATATTATAGTTGCTTCTCATTCGCCGTCTTTCGGATTTGAAAAGAGCGAAAAAGAATGCCTAGAAATTATTGACAGGATTAATAAGTCAGGCGCTACAGTCTTAGCCATTGGCGTCGGTGCCCCTAAACAAGAAAAGTGGATATTGAAGTATAAAAATAAATTACCCAATATCAAAGTTTTCTTGTCTGTTGGCGCATCTCTTGACTTTGAAGCAGGTCATAAACCAAGGTCTCCACAGTGGATGAGCGACGCAGGAATAGAGTGGTTACATAGACTCTTATCCGAGCCACAAAGGTTATGGAAAAGATATTTAATAGACGATATGCCTTTCTTCTGGTTAATTTTGAAACAAAAGCTTAACCTTTATAAAAAGCCTTTTCAGGCAGAGAAGAAATCTGTGAAATTAGAACGAGTTAAGTGGGAATAAAAAAATTCTTATTTGAAGGGACGTTTGTAAAGTACCTATTGTCGTGATGCTGTAGCTTGCTTGTCGTAGGGTAAGCAGCCTTAGCAGCTATAGGCTTTCTGTTAAAATTTATGGCTGCATGATGGACGTTCCACGGAACGTCTATTTTTGTGATTGAGATATCTTGACAGGCGATTAGACTACTTGAATTAGACTACTTGAGAAATTTCTCCCACCTTTCCTCAAGCTCTTTCTTTCCGGTAAACGGGTAAGGCTGGGGTTCTAAATAGATTGTAAGGGTCGATCGCATTCCGAACCCCTTCGCTACAACTGCGTCACGAGATGTATTTGCTTGCCGCCTTAGGAGGATGTTCCTGCTGGATTACTAATTGCCATAGTAAATTCCTCTGCCATTTGTACCAATAAAAACTAAACCAAACTGCTGCAAGCTTGCTTCCATCACATTTGGGCTATTGCCAATCGGATTTTTCGGATTACCAATCCTTTGCCATGTCTTCCCTCTGTCGAGAGAACGGAAGATTCCTTTGCCCATATTATTAATTTCTCCGTACACATACAGTGCTGGAATCGTGCTTCCCTGCTGTGGTTTTCCTAAAGAAAACAAATAGGATCTCTTAACTGCATTCATCTTAGAGAAGGTCTTGCCACCGTCTGTCGAATGGTAAAGTTGTTTCTTATCGAGACTCAGCCAAATTTCACCTTTAACTCCAGATACGGTTCTTAGGGAGTGCCAACTTTCATCGGGAAGTGATGAATTCACGACTTTAAAAGACAAACCTCCATCGGTACTTTGATAGAATTTGCCATTCTTATAGTAATAAAACGTGTTACCATCCACTTTGTCTGCTGCCAGCGGCAAAGACCAATTCCAAGGTCCCTTGGAACCCTTGGGTAAGCCAGTAACTTCTTTCCACGAAGCGCCTCCATCATCTGTGCGGAGAGCTTTATCTCCACTAACAGTGACAACAAATAACTTTGGATTAGTTGCTGACATCGCTATACGCATCGGCATCGTGTCTTTTGGAAATGAAGCAAATTCTTTCCAAGTTAAGCCGCCGTCTGTCGAAGTTGCTCCCGAATAAGTATTGTTCCAGCGATTACCGCCAACGCGCACCATTTGCAGGGGAGCTTTTTCATAGTAGGCAATGCTGTAGGTATCCTGGAACGAAGGGCCACTAGCACTAAAGGTTTTAGATGGATAATTGTCTAATCCCTTGTTGTGGTAAAACCCGTCTACATCTGCCACCCCACTCAACAACAACGCGCCACTCGGAGGCGCAGTTAAGGTGAAGGTGACAAGCTCTTCGTGTCCTTTTTGATAGTTCGTCCAGGCAGAGGGTTGTTTGTTAATATTGTCTGTCCGCCATATTCCGTACCAATCGGTAAACCAAACTCTTCCAGAAACGTGGGGGTCAAACTCAATCGCAGAGACAGAAGGATTGGAGAGCATATAGCTAGACCACCAAGGAACGGTATTGTTAAGCGATCGCTTCTGCTCTTTCCATGTAGTTCCGCCATCGAATGAGCGATAAATTTTAGTATTTTTTCTCTCTTTTGTAGAAACAAGAATATCTTTAGAATTAGCAGGGTTAATGCTCAACCCATTAAAATCCTCTTTGGAGCCTTGTGGAGTAATGTTTTTCCAATCTCCATCTGTATACTTTTTAACTCCAGGACTTCCATTAATTGTTGTGTAGAGAGTGTTATTGCGACTTGTCACTAGCCGCATCGCTTTTTTTGGGCTTCCGTCCATCTTGCTCCAGGTAATGCCTGTGTTAGTAGATTTATAAATTCCATCACCATAGGCATTGGCATAGACTAAGCCACGCTTATCTTTGTCAAAGACAATTGCTGTGATGCCGATATCTTTTTCCGGCTTTCCGGGAAAAGAAGTTACTTTAGTCCAGTTCGCGCCAGCATCTAAAGATTTCCAAAGCCCATCGCGCCGCGAACCAAATAAAATCATCTTGGAATTAAACGGATTGATGACGAGTCTCTCGCCTACCTCCCGCCTATCTTGGTTGCCCCCCATTGGCAAGTCCAAATCCAGCTTTTTCCAGGTTGCACCTCGATCGTTAGACTTAAAGATAGTTCCAGGCTCATCCCAGACGTATTTGCCTGCGGCAATATAAACGATATTTGGATCTTTTGGATCGAGGGCTAGAGCTTCTCCGCCGTAGTAATTGCTCTTATCTAGTGGAAAGTGGTCAGTTAGCGGTACCCAACTTTTATTTACTGAATTCCAACGATAGAAGCCACCCACATCAGTTTTGATGTAAACCAGATCCTTCTGTAGCGGATGCAGAAAAATACCCGTAACATAACCCCCTCCCCCGATTGCAACATTCGTCTCCCCCAGAGACACATTGGTTTGGTAATTGCGGGAACTGACGACTTCTGCCTGCCCTGATGCACCGTTAAGAATGTTGCTAGCCAGCCAGATGTGTTGAAGTGCGACTGTGGCAAACAAAGCAATGACGGCAAGGCGAACCGTTCGAGCTAACGAAAGGCTTGGTTGAGCGCTAAATTTATTAATCAGCTTGAAGGCGATATGGGCGAGGCAAAGCCCGATGGCGAAGACTAATAAGCTAGTCAGAACTGGTTGGACGCTTGCCAGCCCTGCAAATGTAATATTAGCGATCGCTTCAATGGTTGACCAATGATTAATAGCTGCATTAAGCATCGTTGAGCCTCAAATCCCATAATCAGCTACTTCCAACTAAGGAATTATAGCTGACTATACAGATTTGACGGGTTAAGTCTTAACTAATGCCTAAGGTGACTGGGCTACTTTCTTTTAAAACTCTTGCATCAAGCATATCTAAAATTCTGCTGTCCTGCGTCATATCGAATTTTCGGGCAAAGTGAACGTCCCTTCTTATAATTGCTGAGTAATCTTCAGCATTTAGAGTACGAGGATGACCGTGGCGAGTCCCAGTCCAATCAATATAGCGTTTATAGTCGTTACACAAATGAAATTGCCCGCTATTGACTAAAACCGTTTGGACAAAAGATTCATCAGGAATACAAGTCTTTTTATAGTAATTAATTAGATCGGGGTTATGCTGGCAAAAATGATGTAAATATTCGACACACTTCCTCGATAGAGTCTTGAAGTAAGACCCTGCATAGCATTTAAAGTTTTCATTGAATGGAGATGAAGTCGTACGAACTCCTAGCATCAGCCCATAGGAAGAATTTATTCTCACCAAAGGCTGGACATTATTAATGACCATGCGAGGAATTTTGACGATAGCGCGTTTCCACAGTGGTAAATATTGACCCGAACGCCAGTACTGATAGAGATAGCGATCGCTACCTTCCCGGCTTCCCCAAAGATTTCCCTCTAAATCTGAAAGTACATCAAAATACTCTAAAAAGCCATCAAAAAGTGATTCCGCAAGAAACTTCTCAATTTTTGGTAGCGGTTGAATCGGATAGTCTTGGCCTGTAATATTGGCAAGCCAATCAAATTCAACATTATGGCTAAAAAGCCAGTCAATGGCATTCAGATAACCTTGAACAATCGAAAAATCTCCTCGTCCTCCCGTACCCCTAATTACATTCACTCCTGGGAATTCGTGAAAGGCCGTTACGTCTAAATGGCAACCCCTAAAGTCATGGCTAATCAATATCTGAGATTGGGGACTTGATTTTTTTAGAGTTTGCACTAGTCTAAAAATCTGTTCGGGATTTTTATGACTTTGAATCAGATATAAAACTTTCACGATCTTCAACCTCCAGAAAACAACTGCACGAAAAAGTGAACGCAGCAATCTGCCAAAGTGTTGTGCATAACACTTCGGATGTACCCTAAGTAGAGATAGCTAGATTCAACCAGGTCAAGGTATTAAAAAAACCTGATTATCTGCTCTCTATGCGGTAACAACAAAATTTGCAACAATTGTCAAACTAGAAATGCCTGCATAATAAATACTGGTGATTTTGTGCAAGCAAAGTCATAAATTGACAGAGAAATCTGTGTTCAAAAACTTAACTAAAACTGTTTAACTGCAATAGCATCGACAAAGTTAAAACAGCAGTAAATAGGTGCTTTCACTGGAAATCAGGCACTCTAGAATAGTTAAGTTCAGAATGGTAAATAGTACACCTGGTATATAGACGAAATGTGGGTTTATTTGGTTCCCGGTTTTCAACCGAACCTTGTTTTATTGTTTCACCCACATAGACATAGATACTAAACTCTGTACCCTAGGAAAAAAATCTCTGTCTTTTAACCATGTCCAAATTCAGTAATGGTGTACAAAATTAGATTCTTCACGACAGGCTATGACCTTTTCGTTGCACCCAATTTTTTACATTTACAGCTATGGTCATAATTAAAATCCCAGTCTAAGGAACTCTTTAAGGGACTCAAGCCACGCTTGCAATCCTAGTCGCTTTACGCTTTACATCTTGTTACAGTGCCTATCTTGCAAGCGTCCCCCTTAAGATAGACTTTACTTATGCGATTTGTCCGCCTAAAGTAAAACATTAATATATTTCCTTTAAAATTAAAATAACAGTAACAAGCAATACCAATCTTGCCTGCACAAAACTAGCATAATAAAAAGTACTAGAAAATTAGCTAATTGCCACTTTGCAGATAGCTCAAAAAGTATTCAGGCAAATTTTTCTGTTACTAAGGCATTGCCAAAAAATTCCAAGCAGAAGATTTTAGAAATTCATCCCGACTCAGCGGAGCTAAACCATCTACCCAATTTTTTAGCTTAAAAATTTTTAGACCACACTCATTGACAAGCAGATCGTAAATTCTGCTATCGTGCCATTTCCCGTCTTTCAATGTCCCATCAACCCATTCCTGAGAATTAATTAAGCCACTTTCAAAGACTAAGTAAGGTTTATAAGTTTTTAATGTTCTGATAGCACCTCTAAAAACCTGCAATTCTACCCCTTCTACATCTACCTTGATGAAATGAATCTTAAGGTCTGGGGCTAATACATCATCAAGTCTCTGAGTTTTAACAGTGATTGGTTCCATAAGTGCATCAGGAATATGGCTTTTACAGCATTCTTTATCCAGGCTACTTACAGCAGGAGCATTAACTACATACCAAAAAGTAGTTTCTGCCTCCGAATCACTCAAAGCTGTTTCTCTTACTTCAACAGTTGGAAATTTTTTTCTAAGCCTACTCGCTAACCGTGGTATTGGCTCAAATGCATAATGAAATCCTAGAGGTGAAAACTGTAAAATTTTGTCAAGTAAATCGCCCGTGTTACAACCAACATCAATACAGTTTGAGTCTTTTGCTAAAACACAAGACATTATTTCAATCGTGAAAGCATTGTCTTGTCTATTAAGAATGTCACTGCGTTTAGGAGGATTTACTATATCTAAAAATGGTCTAACGACCGGATCGAGAAATGAACCCTTAATTGTTTCTTTGAAAAAGTTTTTTATTTCTAAGAAAATTTTCATGGTCTAGCTGCTCCAGTCACTAAAACGCCACTATACTAACATCAATTAATGCAACGTCAAGGTTTTATTGAAGCAGTTAGATTAATTTTATTAGAAGTATAAAAATGTTGATTATAAAGATTAGCTAGACTGATCTTGAAGAATACGGCGTCTTTGAATAAGCCCAGTCATTTTGGCAGCAAGAGCCTCTATTTGGTAATAAACAGGATGGGGTAAGAAGCAGAGCAAGTAGGCAGCTGCTAAGGTCATCAGCGTGCGGCGGGGTTGCTCCAAAAGGATGCGCCAGTGAGCAGCCAAGGCTCGGTGCATTAGCTGCACAGCCATTGAGCCTGCTTTTAAACGGACTGCACTTCTCGCTAAATATCGCAGTTGATATGCTTTAGTAGGGTTTTCCCATTCAGCGATTAATTCTGGAGCGTAGGAGCGTGTTTTTTCAATTACCCTTTCGAGAGCTTCTAATTGCTTCAGCAAACTAGCTGAAAGACCTCCCGCGTTTACCCGATACAGTGTCAGCGCTTCAGGAATCCCCTCAATTTGCCAGTTGGTTTGGAGGAGGATGCGAAGCCAGCATTCTATATCCTCTGCCTGACGAAAATTATCATCAAAATAGAAATCTTCAACAGTCCCGTAAAGATTATCTTGAAATTTAATTTCTTCAAATACCTCTCGCCGAACTACGGGAGCCGAACCATTTCCGACTGGATTGTCACGAAGTAAATCCGGTGGTGTAATGTCCTTGAATTTGGGCATCAGATAGGTACCCAAGGGATTTCCTGTTGCATCGATAAAAGCAGAACGGCTAAAACTAATCCCTACCGTTGAGGAATTATCTAAATGTTCGAGATGTTTCTCTAATTTTTCCGGTAGCCAAAGGTCATCGCCATCTAAAAAAGCTAAATAGTCGCCATGAGCATGGCGGATTCCAGTGTTTCTTGCTCCAGCGAGTCCTCTATTTTTCTGGCTAACGATTTTAATTCTAGGGTCTATAAACTGCTGGCAAATTTCTACAGTTCTATCGGGAGAGCCGTCATCAACTACAATAATTTCAAAATTTTTGTATGTTTGAGCTAGAACCGATTCAATTGCAGCAGCTATATAATTTTCTACTCCGTAGGCTGGAATAATAACCGAAAATTTTTTCATAAAAAGTACCATTTTCTTTAAGTTGCTTGAAAAATTCTTTCGTCAAGCATATCTAATACTTTGCTGTCCCGGTTTATGTCAAATTTCCTAGCAAAGTAATATTTATCTTTAATTAAATTTGGAAAATCTTCAGATGTGAGGATGCGGGGATGACCGTGTCGGCTGTTCTCCCAATCAATATAGCGCATATTGCGGGGATAAAAATTAAACAAACCACTATTTAATAAGATGGTTTGCATAAAAGATTCATCGGGAAGGCGAACTTTCTTGTAGTAGTTCACTAAATCAGGATTGGCAGAGCAAAAATCATGAATGTATTGAATGCATTGTCTAGAAATTGTTTTGAAGTAAGAGCCTCCATAGCATACAAATTTGTCATTAAATGGAGCTGAAGCGGCCCGTTGCCCGATGATGAGTCCATAGGAAGAATCAATCCGCACAAAAGGCTGAACATTATTAATAAGAACTCGAAAAGGTTTGAATAAGGCTCTTTGCCACTTGGCTAATTCTATACCTGACCACCAGTATTGATAGAAGTAGCGATCGCGCCCGTCTTTAGCTCCCCAAGTACACTTATCAGAAAGCACATTAAAATAATCAAAAAATCCATCGTACTCGGTTGCAGCCAGAAAATTCTCAAATTTTGAGAGCGATTGAGTCGGATAGTCTTGACCTGTGAGATTAGCTAGCCAATCAAATTGAATATTCTGGGTTAAAATCCAGTCAACAACATCCAAATAAGCTTGGGTAATTGAGAAATCGCCTCTTCCAACTTTCTTGGCTCTCAGTACTTTAACATTCGGTAAACTCTCGAAGAGTTCTACATCTATTTGACTAGCATTAAAGTTATGACTCATTACTATATAAGAGTCATTACTGGACTTTTTAATAACTTTAACCAGCCGATAAATTTGCTCCGGATTGGTATGGGTTTGGATTAGGTAGACAACCCTCATATTCTGCAACCTATTTTGATGGCGAGCGGGTGTTTATAAAAAAGGTTCTATCATTATGCCAATTGACGGGAACGATCTTGAAGAATGCGTCGTTTTTGGGCGGCTCCTGTCATTTTTAAGGCAAAACTTTCCATCTGGCGGTAGAGAGGACGTGGCAGTAGCCACAGCGAATAGGCAGCTCCCAACGTCAAAAGTGTCCGCCGGGGTTCGTCAAGAATCATGCGCCAGTGGGTAGATAAGGCGCGGTGAGCCATGTCTACAGCGGTTGGGGCAGCTTTCAGCCGGACTGCCCAGCGGGCTAATTTCCGCAACTCGTAGGCTTTAGCTGGGTTTCCATACTGAGCAATCAAATCTGGAGCATAGGAGCGGGTTTTTTCAAGCACCTTTTCCAAGTCTTCTAACTGCTTGAGTAGGTTGGCTGAAGCGCCCCCAGCATTCACTCGGTACAGCGTCAAAGCTTCAGGAATGCCTTCGATTTGCCAATCAGTCTTTAAGGAAATGCGAAGCCAGCATTCGACATCTTCAAAATGTCGCAATCTTTCATCGAAATAACAATCTTTTGCAGTACCTTGAGGAGCATCTTGAAACTTAATAGCTTCAAAAACCTCTCGCCGAATCACCGGAACTGAGCCATTTCCAATCGGGTTACGGCAGAGGATCAAGGGTGGAGCAATATCCTTGAGTTTAGGCATTTGATAGATACCTAATGGCTGCCCCGCTTCGTCAATAAAAGCAGAGCGGCTAAAGCTAAGCCCGACAGTTGGTGAATTTTCTAGATGCTCAATATGTTTTTCTAGCTTTTCTGGTAACCACAGATCGTCTCCATCTAAAAAAGCCAGATATTCTCCTTGAGCATGGCGAATTCCTGTATTTCGAGCGGCGCAAACCCCGCTATTCTGCTGGCGAATAATCTGAATTCGAGGATCTGTGAATTGCTGACAAATCTCTACACTTTGGTCAGGAGAACCATCATCGATAATTAGAAGTTCAAAATGTTTATAGGTTTGCTCTAAAACTGATTTTACTGTAGCAGCAATATATTTTTCTACTCCATAGACCGGAATAATGACAGAGATTTTTTTCATTTTAATTTTGAAAAATTGCAAAAAATTAATATTTGCTACAGCCAGCCAGCACTTCCCTATGGTAAATCATCGCCTTACTCTGACTGACTTATAGCAGGAACATCCTTTGTCATGGACGTACTGGGACGCAAATTACCAAGCTTACGGGCTATGGCAGAAACTAAACGACGGGGTTTATGAATCAACAAATTATAAAAGGTGAGGGACAGCCGCTTCTGATAGGACTTTGGTGCAAGACGAAACGAAACATCTTGAGCGTTTGTGTTACAAAGTTCGCTAGGTATTTCAGCGGAGGCAGTTTCTTTAAATGCTTCTGTTAGTTGAATAGCTAAATTAGGAAAACCTAACTTTTCTGCCATTTCTACGATTAGATGACCGTCATAGTTAATGTATTGTTGATGTTTGAAATCTCCGCAATAAACAATACCAAAATCCAAGTATTCCTCTAGCTCATTGGCTAAGCGCACCAAAAGAATATCGCGATCAAGCGGATCGAGCGTATCAATGCGGTGAAAAATAGCGGGAATCGTCTTTTTATTCCAGGACAGCGTTGCATATCTAGCAAGATACTCCTCAATCTCTTTGCCAACAACACGTTTTACCTGTTCGCGTTTGGCATTGGAAATGCCTTTTTTCCCGTTTCCAAAGTCACCATGAGTATAGGTAGCATGAAGCAGACCTGTTGCTACTATCTTTGCAGGTACATGAAGAGAAACTAGGATACTAGCAGTGCTGACTAGATGGGCAATAAACGTCTTACCTGAGGCTCGAAAAGCACCTGTGAACAGCTGCATTGTCAGCTGATAAGCATCACGGATGCGGTTAATATCGTTGCTTGAGTAGCCTTCTGCACGTAGCTGGTTGAAGAGTTGAATGTTTGTTTGAGCAAAAGAGTGCATAATTTTGCTTTTGATTGGAATGCTTCATTTTTGTTGCACTTGGCTTAGGCGAAGTCCATTGATTTTGTCTAAGTCAAGTGCATTTAAAAAAATTAACAATCATTGAACGGCTTAGGTAAAACCTCTCTTTGAAGAAGGAAAACCCAAACAACATTTCAATTTCAACAGGAGCGTTCCTGAAAAAGCGGGGAATCGCTTAACACAGAACAAGTTTAGTAATAGCATCCACTTTTCCAAGGTAGGAGTACGACTAAAAAAGTCTGTGGATTGCGATCGCTTTCCCCACTTGTTTTCTGGATGAAGACTTAGGTTTTGGCTGTGTAAGGGTATTTATCGTCGAAGCGATCGCACCTTCTTTTGGCACCTTCGTTTCGTCGTTCTACACCCTTACACGCCAACCTAACGGGACGATGCCGTCACTGTAGGCTTCTTCTCCGGTATTGCAGGCATCTGAGGTTGTAGCCCTTTCGCTTGCAGGCGAGCCTGACGATTCGTGAGATAACGGTTAAACACCTTATCTAGAGGACGCAACACTTTTGCCACCCCGCCCCCAGCAAGACCTAAAGTCAGGCGGCTACCAATTGGGTTCAGGATTGTCACGTATCGCCGCCATCCCAAGCGCTTGTAGCGATATTTGAAGTACCCGTCCTCGTCCAAATTCCATTTATCGCGCAAGCGATGCAAGCTATTGAGTTCCCAAGCGTCGCTCCAACGCAGCATATAGAAGAGCATATCTGAAGGCTTCAGTGGCGGGCCTGGAACATAAGTGACAAGAGACGCTGGCTCAAAGTAAACGCTACCACCCGCCTCAACGACTGTCATGCAGAAATCGAGGTGTTCTTTAGTATTGAACATTTGTTCATCGAGCAAGCCGACTTTCTCAAAGATTTCAGCGCGAACCAGCACGCAATGGAATTCTGCTAGTTCGGTTTGTTGACGTTTGAGCTTGGGTCGCACCTCCGCTACTTTCTGACCTTGCTTGTACATTTTCTCGCGGAGACGCCGTCTGGGGTTTTCGCCGACTTTTTCCAGCCAAATGTGGGCTTCTCCACCGGCAAAATGGACAATTTCGTGTACCGGAGTGCCTTGGCAGGTCAGGGGACCCACTACGCTAGCGTTTGTCTCTTCAGCGCACTGAACTAAGCTTTCCAACCAGCCTGGGCTGACGATCACATCGTTATCGATAAAGACGAGATACTTGGTTGTAACCTGACTCAGACCGAGGTTTCTGGCGCGGTTTGGAGTGAGGTAGTGATCGGTGCGAATGATTTGAAATCCTTTTTCAGTCGCTTGCTGTTGCAAATAACGCTGAATGTGAGCGGGTGAACCCCCATCTACGTAAACTAACTTGAATGGGACTGATGTATGTTCGTAAATGCTTTCCAGCGACTCGCGGGCGCAGCTGAAACGTTCGCGGGGTGAAACAACAATCGTAACTTGGGGATCTAACATCAGGAACTCCTCGCTAAAGACTAAACAATTTATCGGCTGTTTTGTTTGCTATGCATCAACTCAGCTAGATAGGGAAAAAACTTGTTTGTGTTTAAAGTCTGTACTGTGTAGTTGCCCGGTGTCGCTTGGGCAGGTCTGTTTTACACAGGCAAAGACTGGAGATTGTGGTAAGACCAGTAAGCTCCCTGCTGGGCAAGCAACTCGTCATGCCCTCCCTGTTCGATAATTCGACCTTTCTCCATTACCACAATTTTGTCGGCATTCCGGACAGTAGCCAAACGGTGGGCAATCACAATTACAGTCCGGTTTGTTCGCAAACGTTCCAGTGCTTCTTGCACTAATTGTTCTGACTGCGAATCTAAGGCGCTAGTGGCTTCATCGAGAATCATGATTTCCGGGTCCCGCAGCATTGCCCTAGCAATTGAAATGCGTTGTCGTTGTCCTCCGGAAAGCCTAACGCCCCTATCTCCTACCACTGTGTCGTATTGGTTGGGCAACTGACAGATAAATTCGTGGGCATTGGCAAGGCGGGCTGCCTCAATCACCTTTTCTCTGTCCATTCCCTCTAAACCGTAGGCAATGTTATCCAGAAGTGAGGCATTAAAGATGTAGGTGTCTTGGCTAACGACTCCGATGTGCTGGCGTAGCGAGACAACATCGTAGTTTCGGATATCTTGACCGTCGATCTCGATTACACCGTCGGTCACTTCGTAGAAACGGGTAACGAGAGATGCCACAGTGGATTTCCCGGCTCCAGAAGCGCCAACCAGCGCCACAGTTTTGCCACGAGGAATTTCTAGATCCAAACCGTTGAGGACGTAAGATCTGCCGCTGTAGGCAAATTTTACATTTTGGAAAAGAATGCGATCGCGCAACCCTGTAAATTTCTGGTTTCCATTAGGAAGCGGATATTTCTCTGGTAACGAGAGCGCCTCCGTGACTTTCGTTAACGCTGGCAGAGACTCTTGGACAGAACCCCTCGCGGCATTCACCTTTTTCAGTACCGGAACAATTCTAATCAGAACCAGCATGAATATCAGTAGCTCTGCGGTCGTCAGCAGACCCTTGGAGATAAACAAAGTGTAGCTACCGACTAAAACTACCATCGCCGCAGCCAAAGTCGCTAACTCTGTCAGCGGGTCGATGATGTTTAGCTTCTTAGCTAGCCCGATGTTCGCCTCCATATAATTGCTACTGATCTTATTGAAGCGGTTCAGTTCAAAATCTTCCGCACCATAAGATTTAACGATGCGAACACCGCTTAACGTATCTAAAGCCATCGCGTTCAGAGTGCGTTTAGCAGTAACAACTAAACCCCCCGATGTCTTAATCTTTTTCAAGAAATAACTGAGCCATAAAGCAACGCCTGTAATCAAAAATGTCGTTAGAACCGTCATTTTCCACGACACGATCACCAACGTTCCCAGATACGCGATTAAAATCAGCAGGTTGGTCAAGCCATAAAAGAAGTTAGTCAACAGCTTGTTTGTTTCCATCACCTCTGTATGTAAGGTGCTGGTTACTTTACCCATCTGCACATTATCAAAAAATTCAATGGGCGAATATAAATAGGTTTGATACAGCCGTTTCCTCAAGCGTTTGATGACGGCTTCCCGATAAATGGAAGTCAAGACTTGGGAAATGTAGTAGAAATACCCTTTTAAAATTAAAGAACCCATGAGGACTAAGGCAAACAAGCTAATGAGCGTTCCTTTACCTTGCTGCGCTAGCCAACTGTTCAACCCTTCCGTTAAAGCCATTTGAGGAAGAAGCGTTCCACCTCCTTCATTCAAAATTACTTTTAGGAAAGGAATCATCAATCCGATTCCTACACTATCTAGAATAGAAGACAAAATCATTGTCACTAAACCTAGATAGAGAGTTTTCTTCTGCACCTCCAAAATCAGAGAGGTCAGTTTATCGAATTTTCCAATTCGCTTCATTAAGCCCAATTTTAATTTTGCTTTAGCCTCACGCAACCTTGTTTCTCGTCCGAGTGTCTGACTTCGACTCATAGTGTCTACCGCTACTGAACCTTTGAACAGCCAATCGTTGATTGCTAATTCCAGGCTAAATTTTCTTGCCGGAGCGCTTTTTCCTGATGTTTCACTGTGCCGACGCTTGCTCTTAAATTATTTTGCTCGTAGGAAACACAGTGTTAGCTTTGTTCACTTTCTCTAGTAAATGTTACCAGACTTTTTGCTATAAAAGCATCGAAAAAACACGATTTCCCCTATTTTTAATGTGAAGTTTTAGTGAAGTTGCAATTAATATAAAATCCTTACTTGAAGTTTTTATTTTTTAACTCATTCAATCAGAAAATCATTCGGTTTATATCATGTTTTTTCTAGAAAAATATACTTCTAATGGCAGATTTTAACCTGCCAAATGCAATTTTAATGGTTGAACTCTATCTAATGGTAGATTTCTACTAACCGCTCGTTCAACTTGTTAAAGTCGTAATGCGCTTCTACGTAGGCGCGACCGGAGCGACCCATTTCAGGCCAAACTTCCGGATGTTCAAATAAATAGCCCAACTTTTCAGCCAGAGTATCGGCATCTCGTTCGGGAACCAAAAAACCTGAAATCCCATCTTCAATTAGTTCTGGAATGCCACCGTGTTGCGTCCCTATCACGGGTAAACCCATTGCCATTGCTTCTTTTAATACGTTTACGGGGGCATCTTGATCGCCGTTCTTCGCTGTCACGCAGGGGGCGATAAATATATGGGAGTTGTCGAGAATTTCAATGAGTTCCTGCTGCTGCTTGTGACCGAGCAATTTTACTTTGTCCCTAACGTCCAGCTCATCAATGAGTTGCTGCAAACTTTCCTTTAATGGCCCATCCCCAACGATGTTGTATTCGATGTTGGGGTATGCCTTAGCCAACTTGGCAATGGCACGAATTCCATACTCAATCCCTTTTTTTTCGACAAGGCGACCCGTGGTGACAATCCCAATACGACCATCACCGGGTAGATGACGTGTGGTAAACACAAACTTGCTACAATCAATGCCCGAACGAAGGACGATGATTTTCTTCTCATCGCAACCTAGCTTAATCAGGCGACGTTTGAAATAATCGCAGTTAGAAAGAAAAAGGTCTCCTGTGGCGAATAGGGGATTATAAACGTCTTCACCGAATTCCTGAATATGCTGGCTAATATCGAAACCGCGAAATGAGGTAATTAATTTTCCGTGGGGCGCACCAATCAGCCGAAATGACATCCCGATGAATCCTAAAGGGCCAAATTGACAATGGATGATGTCGTATTCTTTTTTGCCCAATAATGAGACTGCTGCATATAGTAACCTCAATGAAGCAGCTTCTTTGCCATACTTAAAAACATTAAGCGATCGCAGTAATAGGGCTGGGTCTTTGTAGCTGTTCGCGAATAGCAACCCCAAGCCTTTTAGCCCGCGAATCGCAATATTAGATGGCATTTGGATATAGTAGGTACGATTCAGGAGTTGGTACTTTTCTACTGCTGGATGCACCTTGGAAGTATCTCCGAGTTGGTCAGAATAGATATCAACTTCGTGACCCCGATCGATTAAACCAGCGATTTGGTTTAAGATAAAGGTTTCTGACAAAACCGGAAATCGACCAACAATCATCGCGACTTTCACAACAATTTTACCCCTATAACTTGACTTTTCTATTTACTAAATACCCTATCAGGTAATTAGCAGTTTCTCGTATATTTCAACTAAATAGTCGTTTAGCTGCCCAATTTCATAGTGCTTTTCCACGTATGCACGACCAGCCGCACCCATTTCGGGCCAGACCTCTGGGTGGGCGATTAGGTAGCCTAATTTTTCAGTCAAAGCATTGACATCCCGTTCTGCAACTAGGAACCCTGAAACCCCATCTTCGACTAGCTCAGGGATGCCACTATGGTAAGTGCTGGCAACTGGCAAACCCATTGCCATTGCTTCTTTTAAAACATTAGGAATTCCTTCTTGATTATTATCCTTACTGGTTACGCAGGGAGCTACAAAAATGTGGGAATCGTTGAGAATTTGCACGACTTCGTGCTGTTGTTTCCAACCCAAGAGATTTACTATATTTCCAACATCTAGCTCTTGAATCAGTTGCTGCAAGTCTGGCTTTAAAGAGCCATCACCAATGATATTGTATTCAAGATCGAGGTTCATTTTTGTCAAGTTAGCAATAGCGCGAATACCATATTCAATCCCTTTTTTTTCAATTAGGCGACCTGTTGAAACAATCCGCACTTTACCATCGGGATGCGGATAGCGTGTCTTAAAGGAAAACCGATTACAATCGATTCCTGAGCGGAGTACAATAATTTTTTTTTCATTGCAGCCCAGACTAATCAATTTATTTTTAAAATGGTTACAAATGGGCAGGAAACAGTCTCCTTTTTCAAAAAGCTTTTTATAGATATTGTCACCATATTGACTGAGATACATAGTGAGGTCAGAACCTCGAAATGAGATAATTACTTTAGCTCTAGAGGCAGCAATTGTCCTAAAGTACATCCCTAAGAATCCTAAGGGTCCAAACTGGCAATGGATTATATCGTATGGCTTATTTGATAGAAATGGGAGTAACGAGAATGTTGTATACAGCATCCTCAATGAAGCAGCTTCTTTGCCATACTTAAAAACATTAAGCGATCGCAGAAATGCAACAGGATTTTTGGGGAAATTTGCTAACAGCAGCCAAATCGCCTTAATTACATAAATTAAAGGATTGGCTGGTCTTTGCTCCGGAACATAGTAGGTGCGATCAAGAAGTTGATATCTTTCCACATCTAGGTGGATTTTGGCAGTATCGCCCGGTTTCTGGGCGTAAATGTCAATCTCGTGTCCTCGCTCAATCAGTCCCACAATCTGATTTAAGATGAACGTCTCTGATACAGTAGGAAATTTACCAACAATAAAAGCGATTTTCATCGTAAATTTCACCTAATATCCGATACTTTGCTGTCATCATCTTGGACGGTTAAGCATCAAGAGCCTTTAGGTCGTTTAAATTGTTTTAGTACAGACAGGTAAAGCTCCTTGGTATTGAATACATAGAACATCAAGATTAAATAGGTCAAAGCCATTACCGCCAAACTGACAATCACTGTAGCCCAAACGGTTAAAGTTGGCGCGATCGCTAACTTAACCCCAAAAGCGATCGCTCCTGCGATTAGAGATGCCAGCAAAGGATGCTTCATGGCTTCTAATAAATTGAGCATGGTGATAGACGTGCCGCGCGTTGCATAGTACATACAAGGCAATGTCTGTAATAGCTTGGCAATTGAATAACTTAAAGCAACACCGCGTGCGCCGTAAGGTAATCCAAAGAAAAAAGAAATCACTAAGAAGCTGGAAGAAAATACTCCCCACTTGAACATCTGAGCTGTCCTTCCTGAAGAAATGTAGAGCCAGCCAGAGGTATTCGTAAGTGGTTGAACGAGTGCAGATATACCAAGAAGCTTGAAGATTGTACCAGCCTCTCCCCATTGGGAACCAAGTATCAGCTCGACCAATTCTTCGGAGACAATCATCATAAATAGGACGATAGGCGTCGTCAAAAATCCGATCAGCGATAGTCCTTTTAAATAGTGGTTGCGAAATTGCTGTGGCTCAGAATGCAATCGGCTCAGACCAGGAACGGCAACAGCGGTAATGGGGGAATTGATTTGTTGCAAAGGAAGCATCATTAGGCTGTATGCTTTCGCGTACACACCTAGAGCCTCGGCACCCCACACCCGCCCGATTAAAATGTTGTCCAGGTTTCGGGCGCAGTAGTTAAGGACGCTAAAACCAGTGAGGTTGCCACCAAAAGCCAGCATAGAACGGACGCCTGAGCGTTGAGCCGGTAAGCCAGGACGCCAACCACACATTACCCAAACTCCTACAGCCGTGACGATTGCCGTAGTCAGTGACATAAATACCAGCGACCAGTATCCAGCCCCATACAAAGCCGAAATAATCGCGATCGCTACCCCCAGCACGATGGAGACGATCTCAATTGCAGCGAGAGCGGTAAAGCGCATCTGCCGCCGAAGCAAGGCTTGGTGCTGGACGCTCAACCCACCAAATATAAATGCGCTAGCAGAAACGATCGCAATCCAGGTGAGGCGCGGCTCACCATAAAACCAAGCGATCGCAGGTGCCATCACCGCAGTTAAGAGCATCAGCAAGAGGCTCAGCCCCACATTCACCCAAAACAGGGTACTGACCTGCTTGTGGTTAATTTCGGCTCTTTGGATCGTCGCCGTAGACAGACCCATATCATTGAAGAGAAACACGATACCCGTCACGCTAGTCACCATCCCAATTAGACCGTAGTCTTGAGGTGAGAGTAGACGAGCTAGCACAACCGTCGATCCCATTTGAAGTACAAATTTGCACCCCTGACTCACCATCGTGACTGCACCGCCACGAACCGAGCGACCTTTTAAATCAGCCTTCAGATGGTCAGTCTGAAAGTGCTGAGTTTGGTCAGGCTCAGATAGAATCTTTTTCTCTAATCTTGACAAATTGATACCTCTTATAAAACTCTTTGAAGCGACTAATTTAAAAATTGCTAATTATTTCTGATATTTATAGAAGGGTTTAAACCCTTCTTCTAAATTCCCTTGCTTTGGTCGGTTTTCAAACTAAATTCAGGGCGTCTCCTTACCGATATTTGCTAAATTTTTACTCCAGCGTTGATATCTAAAATCACGAAATTTAGTAGATATCTGCCGAAAATAGTTAGCGAATTTAGGGGAAAGCGATCGCATCACCAGCCATTTCAGCAGTAAGCGCTGAGCGCTGCTATTTAGGAGCATTTTTGGATACAAACGAACTGCCGTTTTTAGTTTGTAACCCGCTTGCTTAACTGCATCAGGATCTGCTTTACGAGTTAAATAAAGATCGGCGAGGTGCTGATAAACATTTGCTAAACTCTGGTTCTTGAGAGATTGCAACTCTGCTGGCGCTTCCTGAAAAGCCTTTTCAAGAGCCATCAGATTATATTTTTCCCTAACCTCTATTTTGGAAGAAATTGAGCCAGGTACTTGACGATAAAAAATTTGATGTTGAGGAACCAGAACGTAAGACCACTTAGCTGCTAACCTGAGCCAGTAATCCCAATCATGAGTAGATTTCAGTTCTGGGTCGAGTTCCCCAACGGACTCAATTGCTTGCTTGCGAATCAGTGGGATTGAACCACAAACTAGAAAATTGCTAACTAATAATTGTGGATAAACATTCCCTTCAAAATATACGGGTTGCTGCACATATAAGAGTTTTCCTTTTTCATCTATAAAAGAAGTCCAGCTATAAGCCACTCCTGCTTCTGGGTGCTTTTGTAATTCTGCAAGTTGTAGTTCTAGCTTGTCTGGTGTCCATAAATCATCTGCATCAATAAAGGCAATAAATTCACCTTTAGCGTGAGCTAAACCGCGATTGCGAGCGACGGCGGCTCCGCCATTTTCATAGACAAATACTTTTATCCGTTCATCAACAATTCCTTTAATCAGTTCTACGCTTTTGTCACTCGACCCGTCATCAACTAAAATTATTTCCAAGTCTGAAAATGTTTGTTGCTGAACAGATTTAACCGTTTCCAAGATTGTTTGTTCAGCATTGTAGACTGGAATTATCACTGATATTACTGGCATTTATTTTAACCTTTGTATAAGTCTAATCAAAAAAAATACTACCTTAATTCGCCTCAATCATTAGTAGATTGTTTAAAGTTCGGTTTTGACTCTATAACCGTTTTCAGGAATATTAGTTTCAGTGAATAAAAAACTGGGAAATTTTTCTTTAATGCTAATTCCTAACATAACTAATCCAGGCCAATAAACATAGGCAAGAGCCTCTATATTTTCTCCAAAGGTAAACATAAATATCACCAAGGTTATACTTAATCCTACTTGTGCAACTCGACTGCTTTGCGACTTTATTACTAAATCTATGAAGCTCCAAGCCAAGGGAATGACAAGTGCTGTAAACCCTACAATTCCTTTCGTTACCAGAAGGCCAAACCAAGTATTGTGAGAACCGATTGGCTTGAATGTTGCAACAGCAGGCCCTTTAAATTCACCAACGCCATGTCCCCATATAGGAGCTTCTTTCCAACGTTCTACTGCTAGGCGAGCCAATATATCTCTCACTCTGGAAGAGCCTGCTCTTGCCTGGTAGAACATATCTGAGAAAGCTCTAAATGAATTGATTAGCCACGAAGAAAACACTCCCATAATAAAACTGGAGATTCCGGCTATGAGTTGTATATAAGGTTTCGTAAAATTTGATAAAGCCCAAGTAGAAAATATGACAAAAGGAAGAGATACAATACCTAGGCGCGAAACCGAACCCACAATCATTGCAACCGCGCCAATCATGCCAATGAATCGCCATTTTTTGTTCGATTCTTGCGCTGCTAGAAAGAAATAGATATTTCCTACCATTCCCAAGGCGGGTGCCCAGGGCGTAAACAATTCAAGGCGAACTCCACCTCCTTCAGGATCGAGACCGTAGAGGTTCACACTGTAGTAAGCAAGACCGCTACGTTCTATGATCCGCAAAGGGGAAGTGTAGATATGAGAAGGTAGGTGTAATCTAGACGCTGTATAGCAAACGATCACAGCAATTAAGCTTTGCAGACAAAGTATGCAAGCTGCTCTATAAATTATCTGTGGTCGAATTTTTAAACAGCCTGCAAGAGGAAATAACGCTAAGGGAGCATATCTTACAACCCAATTGATTGATGAGTTAAGAATTTTGCCTAATCCTAGATTGAAGTTCATGTGAGCAGCAATTAAAGCCACCTCCATGACTAAGATACAAATAATCCACACCCAGATTGTTGTGGGAATGGTTATTTTCTCCTCAGTTGGCGTATTCTCGGTTTGGCTCCACAGTTTCTTTCCTACACGCCACAAGAAAAACCAAGCTAGTATAGGCACTAAGGTCATTTGTAGCCCAAGAATGTGAATTACATAAATCCAGGTAATGTAATACCAAATCAACTTTTCTTCAAGATTTTGAGGTTTCATTGATATCTGGTTCATGCATCTTGGGTCTAATCAAAACAATATTGTTGCTGCGGTTTATCTCCTGAAATCTGAATCGATTTCCAGTGATTACGGACTGGTATCCAAGTAGGTATGTTTAACTAGCGTAGAAGACCGAGAAATTTTGCGATCGCGCAGCCACAGTAACAGTAGCCCATTAGTACAAAACAAGGAACCTAAGGCTGCACCTAGCAGAACTAATTTCTTATTGGGGGCACTCGCAGAAGTTGGAATTGTAGGCTCTGTAAAGATTTGAAGTTGGGGATAAGAGGAAGATATATTCGACTTGCTCAAATCCAATCTCGCTAAAGTAGAAGAAAAAACTGCTTCGGCAATTTGCACATCTCGCATCAGGTCGGCTAATGAAACCTCTTGCTGTGCAAGTGACTTGAGCCGATTCTCAAGTAGAGCAAGCTGTTGGTTGAGCGATCGCGCTTCTGCTTGGAGTCCTTGTGCCTCTGTCTGCACTGTCACTAACTCTAGGAAAAGAGCATCCCGCGAGGTTCCCGATCCACCACTTTTGCTCAGGTTAAGTTCTTCTAGACTTGCTATCGTAACGGGTCGCTTTAAAAGAGATCGCCCCTGCCTCAGTAAAGCCGTTTGAGCGGCATTTAGCTTTGCCTGCTGCTGAATTAGAGCAGGATGATCGGGTAAAAACTTTGATTGCAAAGCAACGAAGAGGCTGTTCGCTTCACTATAGTCTTGTAAGTATTGTTGAAATAGGGAGTCGGCTTGAAGAACAAAAGCATCTGCTGCTTGTTTAGCCGATAAATCTAAGCTACTAGATAGTCCTTGCAAACGAGCATTGGCATCTTGCTGTTTAGCTAATACTTCAGCCCGCTGTCGGCGTAGCTGTTCAATATTTTGTGAAAGGTTCGTAAGTTGATCCGTAGAAGTTAAACCCGAACGCGCTTTGTACTCAGATAGGCGTGTTTGCGCTGCTTTTAATTTTTTTTGGGACTCCCCAAGGGTGGATTGTAGCGTTTTATCCTGCTGAGCGGCTTCTTTAATTCTCAGTTCGTTGATTTTTACTTGCAAGGCTTCGTAGAGCGCTAAAGATTTTTTATAAGCTTCTTCGGGAGTCGTTCCTTGAAACTCAAAAGTCATCAGCGTGGTGTTGTCTAATACTTTAGCCCTGGGTTTACCAAAATCTTGCAAGGGCATATTGAGCTTATTAGCAGCAGTCTCCAAGACCGGCTTACTGAGAGCTAGAAATTTATAGTTCTCTCTGGGATCTTGATTCGTACTCATGTAGGGAGAGTCGCTTTTAGAGGAAGCTTGCCCAATCCCTGGCAGGTTGATATTGCTGGCTGAACCGGCTGAGGGTAAACTAAGCGCTAACTCAGTGCTGTAATTGGGTTTGGTAACTTTTATATAATATAAAGCTCCTCCCCAAATAGCTGCATTAGTTAATAGTCCTAAGACTAAGTAACGCATCCAATTTCCTTGAGACCTTGTCGATTTTGGGGAAGATTTAGAAATACTTGCAGAGTCAGTAATAGCCAAATCTTCATGGGGAGAGGTAATCGGGCGTTTCATAGTCAAAGAATTAGGCTTACACTAGGGTTATTGCGATTGTTTGTCTCTTTGAATAGCTAGGCTCAAGGACTGAATGGCAATCTTGATTCAATAGTTTTGTATAACCTTCGCTTATTAGAGTATACACAGCCTTTACTTCGCTACTTTTTAGGAGTGATTTATCATTGCTCCCGTGAAGAGATTAAGATAAAACGCTTTGATCTTTTCAGTCTCAAACAACAGCTAAAATGCAATTTTAAGAGCTATTTAGAAACTACTAAAAAGCCTTTTGATTGACTGCAATTGCAACATGGAATGTTTTTCTATCCACCCTATAATTTGTTTTTCGCTTTTCGCATTAGAAACACCCGGAAAAAGCTTAGTTACTCGTATTTAAGAACAGCCTACATTTCGATGAAATGATTCGGTTTAAGGAATCATTAAATATAATTTTAGTGTCATCTCATCGTAAGGGGCTTTACATAGCGAAACATCAGTCCAGAGGATGATTATGGACTGCATGATTTTTTTTAACCAAAGTGCAAATCTAGCGAACTAAAAACGTGTCGGAAGAGCCACAGGCAGCTTGTTTGAGCGATTCCTCGTGAGATAGCGATCGCTCTGTTACGGTGACAAGTAAAGTGATTAAGCGATCGCTATCTCAGCAATGAAAACTTCATCAAAAATTGCACAAAAATCGTGCAACTTCACCTAAACTTTACAGAAGTTGGATTGATTTTGTGATTCGATGAGACTCTATATCTTAATCACGATCGCTCACTTCGTTACTGTAAATTTATACCGCAAAGGGCGACGAAATTAACAAATTTTTGTTCCCATGCCGCTCTTATTGAATTATCGATTCGCCAGGATAAACAAAAGCGATCGCCCCAACAGAGCGATCGCTTTCCCCGCAAATACTACACTACAAACGTTAACTATTCGGACGTTGGATAATCGTTTCTGCAACGCGCCGCTTGGCTTTGGGGTCAATGCCAATGAAGCGCACGTACTCCCCATTATGCTCGCTCAAGCTAGCTTCCAAAGCAGCGATCGCTTCCGATGCATTTGTTGTCTGAATGGGATCGCCGCTTTGCCAAGATTGGCTGCGGAACCGACGTGCATTTGCGTGTTCTATACCAATGCGATAGCCTTGGGCAAGTAGATCCCGGATCTGTTGCTGCACCTGTGGACTAATTCGGGCACTATTTACCTGAGTGTTGCTGCTGTGACCGTTACCTCGGTCGGACTCATGGGGGTGCGATGGCTCGTTCGCCAGTTCATTACGGACAACGGTCTTCCGATTTTCCGGGGGTATGGATGACATCTGAGGCACATCCCTAACTTCTGGAGTCACGGAGCGTCGGCTTGTATTGTACTCCTCTACCAAGCGTGAATTCTGAACTCGCTGCTGTTCTTGAACCATCAGGTTGCCAAACTCGATTAAGCGAGAAAGAGTGAAATCAGGCTTTTTGAACACTGGTGGTCCTTCAGCACTGTTTACTACCCTAGTAGAAACCCGGTTAATCCCAATGTCGTGGATGAAAGAGCGGATTTGTTCATCGTAAATGCGCGATCGCACTGCACCAAAGAAATCAATCGCTTGATCGGGAAAACGATCGACTAACTGTTCAATCTGACTGCGAGATAATCCATCTGGCTCAAAAATGCCTCCGACGATGCCAATCTTGTCATCTCTATCGGGTTCCCAGTGGAATTTTTCCATCCGACCATCCCGAATCAACGGCGCATACAGGGTGGCGAAGTCATTGCCTGTGACAATAATCGGCACTCTGGGTAGCGGCGTGGAATCATAACTGCCAGGAAGTTGCACATCTGTAGGTTTATCAGCAATATTCATCAGCGTGCCATTCACCAGCTGAGTATTCACCGTATATTGGGTGCCTTGATCGAAGCGCCCTGCCCCAGCATCCAAATCATTGATCATTAGCACGCACATCTTGCCGCGCACCTTGATCAAGTCTGCTGCTTCCCGATAGCGCAGGCGGATCAAACGCCCGGGATCTCCTGCATCTGGACTTTCCAGTTCCCCTGCCGACATATGGACAGCTTCAATGCCCATCCGCTCAAATACTAATTCACACTGAAAAGATTTTCCCTCTCCCTTCCGTCCGTGAACTCCGAGAATCAGAGGAACTCGTACTCCAGGGAGGTCAAGAAAATTTTTGGTGATATGAACCGCCAGCTTGTCTAAAAAGCGGGGAGAAATGTAGTAGGTCATAGTCTGTTAAAGTGAATGCTCCGATTGCTAGGCATCAAACAAACAAATTGGAGAGGTAGATTGCTCTGCCTCTCCAATTTTGCACGAGTTAACGATGAGTAGGTTGGGCAGTGCCCACCTGACTAATTAAGGTTTAGTAACCTCTTTGGTTTGGCTTCCCAACGATGAAGCTGAGAACTTGGCACTGCTTGATGTTATCAAAGCCCATGACTCGGACATAGGCGTTGGGGTTCTCAGAACGGCAAGCTTTGATTTCAGTGAGAACTTCTTGGGTTGTCGTAGCATTGAACAGAGGCAGTTTCCACAATGTCCAGTAGTGCTGTTCCGGTGCAGAACTATCGCTGAATTCAACCCCTGCAATATAGCCTTGGTCGAGGATGTATTGGATTTGCTTGTTGATTTGCGCGTCGGTAAGCGCTGGCAAATAGGAAAGAGTCTCGAAACGAATCTCTTTAGGCAGAGTTCTCATAGTTGTGTGGTCTTCCTTGTAGGTATGTCTGCTAAGTGGACGCTTGATGCGGTCTAACGTCCAAAGTTGAAGAGTTCTGTCAGATGACGGTCGAGGTTATCCAGACTCGCCTGGTGATTCAGTTTGTTGTTCCGGCTGGAAGCTGGGGTCAGGTAAAGTAAGTAGCGTAATTCGCTCGAGATGTTGACGCCGATATTCGATATTAGATTTCTCAATACCAGTGCGAGTCATCTCAGGTAAAAAGTCTGCTACTTCCTCTGCAAGATGCTGGCGCACAGTCATAATCCGAAGCGCTAACTCTGGATTTTCTTTGAGTAATTCCTTGACGTAGGCTTCTCCATCTTGGATGACGCCCGTTTTAGAAAAGTTACTCAGCCAAATTGCCAAAGGAGGATTTGTTTCGCTCAACTGAGCCACGATATTTTTCACTGCCTGATAAGTCAGGTAGCTAATCAGTGTCTTAGCCGTGTCTTTGGCAATTTGCTTGAGATCCATATTTGACCCCAGACCTAAAGAGTTCTGAATTTTGAGTGTTGAGTTTGTTTAAGTTTAACTCAGCACTCAACAATCATGACTCTGTCATTAGATTACAGAGTATCCATTGCCTCGAACTCGAACTTGATTTCCTTCCAAAGTTCGCAAGCAACCGCCAACTCAGGACTCCACTTACAAGCTTCGCGGATCACGTCGCCGCCTTCGCGCATCAGGTTGCGACCTTCGTTACGAGCTTGGACACAAGCTTCCAAAGCAACACGGTTGGCGGTTGCACCAGGTGCGTTACCCCAGGGGTGCCCAAGGGTTCCACCACCGAACTGCAAGCAGGAGTCGTCACCAAAGATTTCCACCAGAGCAGGCATGTGCCAAATGTGGATACCACCAGAAGCCACGGGCATCACACCAGGCATAGAAGCCCAGTCTTGGGTGAAGAAAATACCGCGAGAGCGATCTTCTTCAATGTGGTCTTCACGCATTAGGTCAACAAAGCCCATCGTGATGCCTTTTTCGCCTTCCAGTTTACCAACGACGGTACCGGAGTGCAGGTGGTCTCCACCAGACATCCGCAGACACTTGGCGAGAACGCGGAAGTGAATACCGTGGTTCTTTTGACGGTCAATCACAGCGTGCATAGCGCGGTGAATGTGCAGCAGGATACCGTTGCGGCGGCACCACTTAGCGAGGGTGGTGTTAGCAGTGAAGCCACCCGTCAGGTAGTCGTGCATGATGATCGGTGTGCCGATTTCCTTAGCGAATTCAGCCCGTTCCATCATTTCTTCGCAGGTGGGAGCAGTCACGTTTAGGTAGTGACCTTTGATTTCACCTGTTTCAGCTTGAGCTTTTTCGATGGCTTCTTGAACGAACAGGAAGCGATCGCGCCAGCGCATGAAAGGCTGGGAGTTGATGTTTTCGTCGTCTTTGGTGAAGTCCAAACCACCGCGCAGGACTTCATAGACGGCACGACCGTAGTTCTTAGCTGATAAACCGAGCTTCGGCTTAATCGTACAACCCAGCAAAGGACGACCGTACTTATTCAGTTTGTCGCGCTCAACGGTAATCCCGTGAGGAGGGCCTTGGAAGGTTTTGAGGTACGCAACAGGAATTCTTAAGTCTTCCAAGCGCAGCGCACGTAAGGCTTTGAAACCAAACACGTTGCCCACCAGAGAGGTCAACAAGTTGGTAACAGAACCTTCTTCAAACAAATCCAGGGGATAAGCAATATAGCAAAAATATTGGTTGTCTTCGCCTGGTACTGGCTCGATGTTGTAGCAACGACCCTTGTAACGATCCAGGTCTGTCAGCAGGTCTGTCCATACTGTTGTCCAGGTACCTGTGGAAGATTCAGCAGCAACAGCAGCTCCAGCTTCTTCTGGAGGAACACCAGGCTGAGGCGTAACCCGGAAAGCCGCCAAGACATCAGTATCTTTGGGGGTATAGTCTGGGGTGTAATAGGTGAGTTTGTAATCTTGAACCCCGGCCTTATACCCAGTCTTTGTCTGAGTTTTTGTTTGAGAGTAAGACATGTCTTCCTTCCTGAGGGAATCCTGAATGTTGTTACGGGTTTAAGCGATCCCATAACTTTTTTCTTTATTAATTTTTAACTATACCAGCAAGGTAATAAGTTGATATTCTAATCTTCTTTTTGTAAACATAAGCTTTACTTATTGCCTATAAATCTATAGGTTTTGTTACAAATAAAGACTTGACTTTTGGAAACAATTAGTAAATGAATAAAAATCACTGAAAATAGCGATCGCGCACCGAATATTATAGGGTCGTTGTTTTTTGTTGGGAATGCTAAAAAAAGTTTCTCTCCTAGCCGCATCCTTGATGCTGGGAGCGTGTAGTGCAATCGCTGTATCCAACCATCTGCCGCTGAGTACATTAACCGATGTGACGGCCTCTCGCCGCGATCCAGCTTCCATCGGGACTCAAGCAGCCCCATCCATGACAGCGCTACCAGAACCTCAGTGCCAAGGAGAAATTCCCAAATCGCTCGAAGCAAGCTTGGGCAAGTATCGCTTGGCGCAAGAATCGGACTTTGTCGCTTCCATTCGTGCCTACGAGCGAGAAAATCCCGGACAGCGAACGACTTGTAGCATTTTCACTGCTGACTTCAACGAAGACAAGCAGAAAGATTACGCTCTATTGTTAGTCAACCCTAAAAATAATAATTTTCGATTTTTGATCGCCATTAGCCAGAGCAGCGGACAGTTCGATTCAGCCGTGGTTAAGGATTTCAGCCATCTTCCAGACCCCTCAGAAGGCACTATTTACACAGCGATTAGCTTCAAACCATCCGGAGAACTCGGACCAGCCGCCCGCGAATATTCTCCTTTGAAATATGGAACATCCGAACAGCAAATTTTTAAAGCAAAACCAGCAATTGAACTCTGGAAAGCACTCCCAACTGATTCAGCCGGTGTCCCTCAATATTTAGAAATTGGCACCCTTGCATACTGTTCAAATGCTTTCTACTTTGTCAATGGCAAACTAAAAACATTTGGCGTTTGTGATTAATTTGTTGAGTACATATACTCAAGTTATGCAATCTGCGATCGCGACTTCGTTCTAATTTTTCAATCTGTCGCTAACACAGGCTTAAATGTAGTAGGAACTTATATTTCAGCTAAATGAAGAGAGGCACGTTAGCAAAGCCTCTTCTAAGGAGATTAGCGATGGCATTCTTGAGTGAGCGTATCGGTTTGTTTATTAGTGCTACGCTGCTTTCTTTAAGCCTACCAGTATGGGGAATCATCCAATCAGATTCACAGACCCGTGGTAGTGGCGTACTAGCTCAACAATCTACGGAGGTAGACCGGGGAGATGACCTACTCACCTATCCACCCTCATCGCCGCCGCCTGGAGGTCGTCCCTTGCCCCCCGAACGCCGACGGCAAGAAGCCACCCCCCTACCCGCAGATTTTCGCGTCACTGCATTGCAACCGGGTTATACCGGCAGTCTCTGGGTTGGTTCCTGGCAGAGTTTAGCGCGGATAAATCCGAGGACAGGCAATGTTTTGGCTCGAATTGCTCTACCAAACTACACCATCGGCGCGTTAGCGCAAGACCGAGTGGGACGAGTTTGGGTGGGAACTTACGAAGGACTGCTGCGTGTAGATCCCCGTAGCAATGAAGTGACGGCGCAAAATTTCACCTTACCGTCTAACCGGGTGTTGTCGCTATTGACTGACCAACGGGGTTATCTGTGGGTAGGAAGCGATCGCGGTCTTGCCATGATCAGTCCCGACCAGGGATTGTTAATGACAACGGTGCAAAAGCTTCCCGGCGTGTCAGCGAATGCCCTCACCCTCGACCGCGAAGGTCAGTTATGGGTTGGAACCCTAGAAGGATTAGTGCGAATTAATACCGCCAATGCCTTTGTGATGAAGCGGCTGAGGGATATTCCCGGCACCACAGTGCAAGCTCTCACCCTAGATTCACAGGGACGGATTTGGGCAGGAACGCCCAGCAGTTTGCTAGTCATTGACCCGAAAACCGGGGATGTGCTGCGGTCGGTGACGCCACTCAGGGGACGCAACGTTACCGCCGTGCGCTTTGCCCAAGATCGGAGCGTTTGGGTGGGGACAGATAATGGTTTATTGAGATTGAATCCGGATACGGGTGCGGTTCTGGATCGAGTTGGCGACCTCCCCTCCAGTCGGATACTTTCTTTATCAACAGATGTCGCCGATAAGTTGTGGGTGGGAACCAGTGAAGGACTCGCTTGGATTAGCTTGACGACGGGGCGCGTGACCCCACACTTAGCTTTCGTTCGGGGAGAAGAGTAAACAATTTGTCAACCTCTAGTTTGACGGAATAAGTCAGCGGGAAGTTGAAGTCTGTTACAGGTTGTTTGAGTCATTAACAGATTGACGCTTCCATGCTGAAAAAATTTGCCAAAACCGTTGTAAGTGCAGCGATCGCTGCCACAGCTTTCTCTGCGATCGCTCAAGCTGCTAGTCCAGCAGACATCCGGATCAATACCATCCGATTAGAAAATACCCTTGATGCCAGTGCTAACGTGCGACTGGGTTACTTTGAAGTCCCCGATCGAAACACGACTGTTTCTGCTTTCGGGGGTGAGATGCGCCGCTACGATGTCCACATGGCGCGGATGATTGCCTTGAGTCATCGATTCTACTGTCAGCAACCCTACTCTGCTGGAATTGAAAAGGTTGTCGTTTGGGACTACCGAGCCAACAATGGCAGAATCGATATGGGTACGTTCAATATGCCTTGTACTCTGGTAGAACAGGTAGTGAACACCTATGGTCTTGGTGGAACCGTGCCGATGGAAGTCGAACTGACTGACGGTTCTGTAGGAGTTTTTAACATCCAGACCCTAGAGATTGAAGACGGCTGGGAAACTGAGGATTTTCTAAGATTTGTGCAAACGATGAAACCGGAGCGCTGAAATAGTTGTTAATTTTTACAAGTAGGGTGGGCGCTAGCCTATCCCTACCAATGATTAACAACCTTCTCAAAATCGCATCTAAAAAATGGCAGTCACCACCCAGCAATTAATCCAGTGGAAACAACAGGGGCGTCCCATTGTCGTGTTAACGGCTTGGGATTATGCGATCGCGCAACTTATAGACGCCGCTGGAGTGGATGTGATTCTGGTGGGGGATTCCCTAGGGATGGTGGCACTCGGTTATCAGACAACCCTGCCGGTGACGCTAGATGAAATCCTACACCATGCCTCCTCCGTGCGTCGCGGTGTCAAACAGGCGTTAGTCGTGTGCGATTTACCATTCTTGAGTTATCAAGAAAGTCCTCAGCAAGCGATTCACTCAGCTGGGAGAGTATTAAAAGAAACTGGCGCTCAGGCGGTGAAAATGGAGGGAGGATATCCGGCAATGGTGGAAACAATTGCCAGAGTCGTGCAAGCAGGCATTCCGGTGATGGGTCATGTGGGTCTGACTCCCCAATCGGTACATCAGCTAGGCTACCGACAGCAGGGGAAAACACCAGAAACGGCAGAGAAAATTTTACAAGAAGCGATCGCGTTGGAACAAGCAGGTGCTTTTGCGATGCTTTTGGAGCATATCCCATCCGATTTGGGATTGCAGATTACGCAAAAATTATCGATTCCGACGATAGGAATTGGGGCTGGGGTGCATTGCGATGGACAGGTACTCGTTACCGCCGATTTGCTGGGACTCTCCGAACGCCAGCCGCCCTTTGCCAAATCTTACGCCAATTTGCGAGAAACAATTACCCAAGCAGTGCAGAATTACGGTAGCGAAGTGCGATCGCGACAGTTTCCTGATTCCCCACAACCCTAAACAGCATTGCTAGATTCTGATTGAAACGCCAAGAATAGCACCAAGGTACGCGAAGGGAATCCTGATTCTGCGTACCTTTGCGTTATTAACCTCTGCGTTTTTTGTATTGAAAAACAGGCTTGTGTGGCTAGGATACTGGATCTAAAGGTTGGCAAAAATTTTCCACACCCTGCTGAGCCACATACATCAAAACGGGCGTTACTAAAGGGCTTGGGCAAAGTTTTGTGGCTGCCAAATGTCCCATCATCCGGGCAAACTTTCCATTAACCAGCTCGTCGCGAAATTCTTCTTGGCAGATAACAGCGCGGCATTTTTTACTTACAATAGGCAACCATTCAGCGTTCGCTATCTCTGGTTGCTGTCCTACTCGAATGGCTAGCACCATCGCCGCATCTTCTAAATCTCCTTCACAATCCTCGATTACATCCAAAGCTGCTAGAGCGTCTGGATAATCTGCCAATTCGGAGCGAAAATTTTCAATTTCTGCTGATGTAACGATAGTCATGAGATTGTTGTTAAAAGTAGCCAATCTGGAACTCAGATTGGCAATTACAACTATTGTGCCAAAGCATTGCCATTGTGCGAAAAAAAAAGGGCGGGCACTGCCCACCCCCACTTGTTTGTAGAAACACCGACTTATCCCATCTTCTGGTAATCGGTGAAGCTTTTATCGCTTAGACGCCTACCAGTTCCAAGGCTTCGGAACCGGCAAGCTGTCGAGCGATCGCAAGACGTGTTTCCAGCTTGGCAACGCTAAACTGGTTGCGGAGATACTCCAGGTGAGCCACCGCATTGGCTTTTTCAGCACTTAAGCGCATCATCGTATTCAGCGCCTGCTGATACTCCAAATTCACCATCAGTAATTCAAAGCGACGCGCCTTGCGTTGATTGTCATTTTTCAAATCTTGCTCAAATGCCACCGTTTTGTCAGCATTGCCTTCCATGCGGTTAATCACCAGATGAGCGGCGGCAAGCTGAGCATCCACTTCATTCACAGTATGAGCAGCTTGAGCGATCGCAGCGGGATATTGACTCAGTTTCATTTGCATCTTCTTCTTGAAGAATACTTGTTGTAGAAAAATCTGTACTAGTCCACCGAAAGCGGACTTCCGTAGCGTCGGTAGGCGAACGGCACTGCCTTGTCCTAGTGTCGTCCGGACATGAGAAGCTGTAAAAAATTTGTACTAGCCTTCATGAAAGGCGGCTGCGTTCTTGTAGCCCCACCCTCGCCGGATTTCGACTTCAAACCGGAGGGCGGGTTTACAACAACGATTGCTGAAATGCCAAATCAGTTGGGTATTCCGCCTCTACGCGACTAATTCCTTGAGCTGCTTCGGCGTCACTGGCACATCCAGATGAACGCGCTCTGGTTGCAGATTTGGTGCTTTTTCCAAAACTTGGACTTCAATATGGACAGCTACCAGGTAAGAACCGGCATCCGCTCCCACCGCTTCGGCAATCAAACTCGCCAAGTCTGGGCGTTCAGCAGTGATAGGGTTTCTGAGAGTGCAACGATCCCAGTCATGCTGAGCAGTCGGATTCAGGCTGAGAATGTAGTGCTTGGTCATGGCTTGAATACTTGACTCCATGTGGGGTTCAGGCGGTTTCTCGACTGGATTTGCCTACCTTTCTATTATAGTACATCCGTACTAAATTGGCGAGTGAGATTCGTGTTCATCCATCTGAGATTTTGCAGGCAGAGAACGGTTAAACCAAATCTCCTGTTGGGGTAGCGGGATTGGAACACCCGCCTCATCAAAGGCGATTTTCAGGCGGCGGCGGAACTCCCGCGCCACATCCCATTGTTTCAAGGGCTGGGTTTTAATCCATACCCGAATCGTGACGCCCCGTTCCCCAAAATTATCGACTCCTAGGACTTGGGGTTTTTCCAGAATTTGCTCTTGCCATGTCACGTCACGGCTCATTTCTTGGGCAATGGTGTCAATCAGCTTCAGCGCCTGATCGACATCGGCATGGTAGGCGACAGGGATATTTAAGTCTGCCCGCGACCAGTTGCTGGAAAGATTAGCGACAATTTTGATTTCACTGTTGGGAATCGTAATCAATCGACCCTCAGCATCGCGTACCTGAGTAATCCGCAGATTGATGTTTTCTACCAAACCGCCTACGTCGCCTACAGCAATCACATCGCCAACCGCATACTGGTCTTCCACAATGATTAAAAACCCATTAATCGCGTCCTTAATCAGGTTTTGGGAGGCAAGAGACACCGCAACGCCAACCAAGCCAGCACCGGCAAGTAAGGGGGCAATCTCCACGCCTAATGTCGTCAGGGCGACCAAGCTACCCACTCCTAACAAGACTAGGGTGGTAATACTTTTGGTGACACCGGAAATTGTCGAAACTCGCAGTTGCAAACGGCGGGAGGCTTCGGGCGTGAGTAAATAGCTGTTGGCTAAAGCGCCAGCGAAGCGGTCGATCAAGACGTAGCTCAAACGTATGACAACATAAGTCCCTAGTCCCACGATCCCCAGTCGCAAAGGGATTTGGAGAACGTTGAGCATCAAAACCTGTAGGATGCGGGTGTAGGGAAATAAACCAAGCCCGATGAGGGTTCCCCCGCCCCAAATACTGGCTTGCGCCATTTGATACAAGCGGCGCTGAACTTCTTGTAAATTCCCTTGTTGTTGTTGAGCCAGCTGGGTTGTGACCGGATGACCTGTAGGTGTAGTGGTGGTGCCGGTTAACCGTTGTCGCGATCGCTTGGAAGTACTGTGAATCGCGCAGCTACTCACAATCATTGCTACCAAAAACCCGCCCGCGATCGCACCTCGACGAGTTAAAAACTGCGGTTGTCGCTCCCGTTTCGCCCGTTTCAGTCCTTCTTGCAAGGATTCTTTGAGCTTTTCTGCCCGTGTATCTAAGTCTCCCCCTTGTAAGTCGGCATCGGGTCGTGTCACTGTCAGCAGGGGTTGGTCATTGACATAGATGACTGGCAAATTATTTTGCTTTTTGCTCTCAATTTGGAGTTCTGAGGAATCCTCCTGCAAATATTGGCGACTAATTGTTTCCAATCTCTGCTGAATATCTTGGATACGTGCGGGTAATTCCGACTGGGGTGCGGCGACTTGAAACAGACAGCGACCATCCAAGCGGATGCAACCAGACATGATTCGGCTTTGTGCATCGCTACTGGGTAGGCTAAGTGCGGGCAGTTCCAAATTCTGCGGAAGTGGAATTTGAGCTTGGATTGGAGATGCTACCCAACCAGTCAACAGAATTGTTCCAGCGATCGCCCAAGAAGATTGAGAAGGCATTTCAAACCTCCGAAATGCATTGAACACAGGTATTTGGGTAAACTTAAGTACATTTGCTTACTTAAATAATCCCCACCCAGCCTAACAACCCCTTTGTCAGGTAACTTCACACCAAAGCGAGAAGTTAAGCAGCAACTTGGCAGAGTAAGGGTTCTAGCTCGATTTTGAATTTCTCCCAGCCTCAAACCTTTGTGTGGCTGGTGGGGTGGGGCTAAAAAATCAGGCTACCTTTTTAGCGGTCTAGTCGAGTAACCTAGTAAAAACCCGCAACTTAAATATTTGTTGAGCAAGCAATTTCATGACTGCAACTGTTACTCAGCCCAAGCACGAAGTCAAAGACCTCTCCCTCGCACCTCTAGGTAAGCAACGGATTGAATGGGCAGGTAGAGAGATGCCCGTGTTGAGACAAATACGCGATCGCTTTGCCCAAGAAAAACCCCTCGCTGGGATTCGGTTAGTCGCCTGCTGCCACGTCACAACTGAAACCGCGCACTTGGCGATCGCTCTCAAAGCCGCTGGTGCTGATGCCCTCCTCATTGCCAGCAACCCCCTCTCCACTCAAGATGACGTGGCTGCTAGCCTGGTTGCCGATCATGGCATCCCCGTATTTGCCATCAAAGGCGAAGACGCTGATACCTACAGTCGCCATGTGCGAATCGCCTTGGATCACAAACCCAACATCATCATCGACGATGGTAGTGATGTGGTCGCAACTCTGATTCAGGAACGTCAACACCAAATTGCAGATTTGATTGGCACCACCGAAGAAACCACAACGGGCATTGTCCGTCTTCGTGCCATGTTCAAAGATGGCGTTCTCACTTTCCCCGCTATCAATGTTAACGACGCTGACACCAAGCACTTCTTCGATAACCGCTACGGTACCGGGCAATCTACTCTGGATGGGATTATTCGCGCCACCAACGTTCTGCTCGCTGGTAAAACGATTGTTGTCGCCGGTTATGGCTGGTGCGGCAAAGGCACGGCACTCCGGGCGCGGGGAATGGGTGCCAATGTGATTGTCACCGAAATTGACCCCACTAAAGCAATTGAAGCGGTGATGGATGGCTTCCGAGTGCTGCCAATGGCAGAAGCCGCCCCCGTAGGCGATTTGTTTATTACTGTCACTGGCAACAAGCACGTCATTCGCGCCGAGCATTTCGATGTGATGAAAGACGGGGCAATGGTTTGCAACTCCGGTCACTTTGATATTGAAATTGACCTCAAGTCGTTGGGTGCCAAAGCGACTGAAGTCAAAGAAGCGCGGAACTTCACCCAAGAATACCGCCTCCAGAATGGTAAATCGGTTATTGTGCTGGGCGAAGGGCGTTTAATTAACTTGGCGGCTGCGGAAGGACATCCCAGCGCAGTGATGGATATGAGCTTTGCCAACCAAGCTTTAGCTTGCGAACACCTCGTTAAGAACAAAGGCAACCTGGAACCTGGATTGCACTCCATTCCAGTCGAGGTTGACAAAGAAATTGCACGGCTGAAGTTGCAAGCAATGGGCGTTCAAATTGATAGCTTGACACCCGACCAAATTGAGTACATCAATTCTTGGACTTCTGGAACCTAAATCGGTAAGGGTGGGCAATGCCCACCCTTCGTCATCATGTAGTAACAACTCAGGATTGCCACTTATCCGGATTGTTTGTTTGTATTACCGAAAATTTTGCAAGAACAGCTCAGTTGTAGAAACTGACCCAGAAAACGTTAGGGTTACTCAACAGCTTTTCAACCTCACGAGATTTTTAATGCAGTCAAGCTGAGCTTGCTAAAAACTGAAACCTGTCTTTAGTAAAAAAGGGTAATTAAAAAATGATTGCTACTTCAAATTGCCAATAAAACTTTCACCGCAAAAATTGGATATTGCAAATTTACGATGAAGATTTAGATAAATCAATTTTCAGATTCTCGAAAACCTGATAAAGTTAAGCAAACTTAACTTGTTCACTAAACTTAACAGTTTAATTGTGACGTTAAGACAATGCGATCTCGAGAAGTATTGGAATTTTCAATTAGAATAACTGCCCCCTAATACCCAACACTGACTTATGCAGGAATGGATAACGAACACCATGAATTCCCTCGGTCACTTGGGAATTGGTCTACTGATGTTTTTGGAAAATCTTTTTCCCCCCATCCCTTCAGAACTGATTATGCCCTTAGCAGGGTATGTCTCAACGCAACCAAATAGCAAGATCCACTTTTTTGGAGCGATCGCAGCAGGGGTAATCGGCACGATGCTGGGTGCATTGCCGTGGTACTACGTGGGTAAACTCGTAGGCGAAGAAAACTTAAAGCGATTAGCGAATAAGTATGGCAGGTGGATCGGGTTATCCAGCAAGGATATTGACAAGGCAGATAATTGGTTTGATAAGCACGGCGGTAAAGCAGTGTTTTTCTGCCGTTTGGTTCCTGGAGTTCGCACTTTAATTTCGCTTCCAGCAGGCATCAGCGGGATGCCTTTATTGCCTTTTTTAATCTACTCAACCCTTGGCACTACATTATGGGTGGGTTTGCTGACTTATGCCGGATACGCACTAGGCGAAAACTATGAGCTTGTAGATGAGCATCTTGGGCCTGTTTCTAAAATTGTGTTTGTGATTCTTATTGTCGCTTTTGTTGTCTGGTTAGTTAGGAAAAAGCAAAAAAACAAAGGCAACAAGTAAGCGTGAAGAGGAAAAGCTTGGTTATTTACAAAGAATCATTGATTCCCAGAATGGCTAAGTCATTTTATAGGTGTAGCCATCCTCAATGATTTGTGAATCTCTGTAGAGACGCGATATATCGCGTCTCTACAAGCAAATATCCGTTTATAACTTAAATAGGATTTCTATAAAAAAATATTCAAGAACTAGGGTACTTTCCGAAAAAATTTAATTGGTTTGAGCCAAATTTACTCAATAACTACCCTTAACCCTACTTGCTCAAGGGATTTTGTTGCACGCGGAATTTTTTTTATAAAAATGTTAAAAACTCCCTAATACCAATTCACTTTTTCGATGCTAAATATCTGAATTTCTTAAAGCAATCAACAAAGGGGTGCCAGACCGAACTCTTGCAGAAATAGAGCGAAAGGGTATAAGCAAGAAAGGAGTTATATTGGAGCATTTTTCACAAAGTTTTCGCACTTTTCGCACTTTTGCTCCAAAATTGCCGTATTAGCGCTGTGCAATCGCGAACGTTTTTAGCTTATAACTGGATCTGGCATTTTTAAAACTTTATATTAAAACTTTAGAAACAGGGAAGCGATCGCAATTGAGTGGAGCGATCGCTGACAACAATTATTGAAAACACTTCAATCAGTCTCAAGCTGTGTTAGAACCGGAGAGATCGGTAAACAGAGCGCATACGCTACGCGACCCCTGCGGAGTTTTCCCTTGAGCGAAGCCTAGCGCGTTGCGGTAGAAAATACCCTACGCGAAAACAAGGAGAAAAGAGAATGATGTCGGGACAACATCAGCGAATTATTGGCTACTTTATTGAAGAGGCAATTGACCACCTCAATACACTTGAGCAAGGTCTCCTGGATCTACAAGGCACTATCGAAGACCCAGAAAAGATTAATCAGGTTTTTCGAGCTGCTCATTGTATCAAAGGTGGTGCAGCAATGCTGGGATTCCTCAGCATTCAGAAAACGGCTTACCGCCTAGAAAGATGTTTCCAGGTCTTCAATGCTTGTCCCGTTAGGATCGATCAAAAGCTAGAGTCACTCTTACAACGGGTTTTGGATACCCTAAAAGCTCTGATGCAGGAGCTTTCTTGGTCTTGTGGGTTGAATGATGAGCTGACTCACAAGATGATGTCGAAAGTTGAGCCAGTTTTTGAAGAACTTAATAATCATCTCAATCACTTATTTATTGAAGGAACGAAAGAATATATCCAGACAATTGAGCAAGGATTGCTGTCCGAAACAAGCACGATTAAAGACGCAGAAGAAATAAACCAGCTTTTTTGTGCTGCTCATTCGATTAAAAGCGGAGCAGCGATGTTAGGACTCACAAGTATTCAAGAAACTGCCCACCATTTAGAAAAGGGATTTCAGGTTATAAAAGAGTATCCAATTCAAGTTGACCAAAAGCTAGATTCATTCTTGTTGCGGCTTTTGAAGACGCTACAGGCACTTTGGCAGCAGTTACAAAGAGCGCTTAGTCTAACTGAAGAAATAACAGGCAAAATTATGTCGGAGGTTGAGCCAGTTTTTCAAGAACTCGACAATCACTTGAGATTGCTGGTTATTCAAGCAGGATTTGTTCGCACCAATCTGACTCTCGTAGCCACGGCGGGAACGCAACGGATTGATATATGTGGCTATTTTACGGTTGAAGCTAAATGTACTCTTAAAGTTATTCGTCAAGCTGTCAGTAAAGTCGGAGGCAGAATCACGGGTTGCCAATGCATACCGGGTGCTATCAACGACCACTTTTTCGGCGAACCGGAGGGAATCAACGACCAACTCTCGATAGGCGTGTGGCTACCAACCTTTTCCTGTCAGCAAGAGCTTCGAGACACGATTCCGTCTGAGGGTGGAGTCATTGAAACCGTTCATATAGAAGCGCTCCAGACCTGTCGAAGATGCCGTTTTTACTACGGACAGTGCGAAATTGTCTGTGCGGTTCATCCTTCTGGCCCCAAAGAAGAACCTTGTCGGGATTGGGAACAAGGGGATGATTGGATAGGGGAATTATGGGCTTAGGTCGCTGTTATTTTAATACTTAGGCATCAAGAAGCAAATGAGCGATCGCTTTTCTCTGATTTCATCCCAGAACAGATAGCGATCGCATTATCATCAATTCTAAAACGCCTCTAGATCAATCCCCGGTAACCAGCTACTTAAATCAACACTCATTTTGCATTAACCCCTGCCACTTCCGAGAGCCGAAGACCCCCTATATTTTGGCAGTAAAAAGTTGCGTGATTTTCAGGACTGCGACCAATCAGTTCGATAATTTGCCCTGCTGAATTTTGCCAAAACCATTGGCATAAAGAATCACCATTCAGCGGCTCACGAGACAAGGGATGAAACCCTTTTTTCTGCCAAACTAAACCGGCACTCTGCACATCGTCTACGCGAATCGCAATATGATGGACGCCACTGTTTCCTCGCTCATGTAGGAATCGGTCAAGTTGATCGTCTGGTGCGTGGGGCGCAGCCAGAACTACCAACCCCCCTGATGGCATCAATATTGTCAACAAATGCAACCATAAATCATTGGTAATTACATAAGTTTCAGGACAAAATTCGATGGGAAAGAGTCCTGGCCCTTCAACAATCTGACCACCCAATTGACACAAAGCTTCAGCGTAATTTTTGAGACGTGTAAAATCAGGAAAAGTCAGGACAAAGTGATCCACTTGCACTCGTTCACCATACACATTGGTGACAAATGACCAGCGTTTGAAAAACTCAGGAGTGGTCAATTCTGCCTTGAACTCCAATAAGCCATCTTTTTGGGAAAAAGGTGAGTCTAGGTCGGAATTCAAAGTTTTGTCGTTTCCTTTAGGTAGCTCTAATTTCGTCATTTATCTACCCTCATTTTTCTTTAAATCCAATCGGTAGATGCTGGTTTGTAAATCCAGCCTTTGTTAGAAGCTTCCTCACTCCACACTTTTAAAAACACTTACTCCAGCAGCTCCGGTTGTTGACGCACAATCATGTCGTAGAGTGGTTGAAAACTAAACCATCCCATGTGGTGCGACCCCACTTGGCGATACGTCAAACGAGCCATATCCGAGTCAATCAGGACAGGCTTCCCAGCCGCCTCTGCCATCAGCTGTGCCTGACAGGAGCGATCCATTGTGATAAACCACCAAGCAGCTTCATCGACTGAGTGCCCCACTGTGAGCAGCCCGTGGTTGCGGAGGATGAGGGCTTTTTTGTTGCCTAAAGCTTCCGCTATCCGCTTACCCTCCTCTAGTTTGAGAACGACACCCGTGTAGTCATCAAACAGCCCGTGGTCTTCGTAGAAGCTACAGGCATCTTGCGTGAGAGGGTCGAGGAGGCGACCCAGGCTTGACCAGCTTTTACCGTAGGTTGAATGGGAGTGTGCGGCTGCTACAACGTCGGGACGGGCGGCGTGGATGCGGGAGTGGATGGCAAAGGCTGCTTGATTGACAGGCTTATTTCCCTCAACGACCTCACCTTGCTCGTTGACTAGAAGCAGATCGCTGACTCGGATGAGACTGAAGTGCATCCCGAAGGGATTGACCCAAAAGCGATCGCGGTGTTCGGGATCGCGGGCAGTGATGTGTCCGGCGATGCCTTCACTAAATCCGAAGCGAGCAAACAGGCGAAATGCAGCGGCTAGGCGTTGTTTGCGATGGAGGCGTTCATCTTCGATAGAAGCAAAGGTCGGCGGCTGGGGAATATTGATAGGAATGTTTAATGTCTGCATAGCTTTAGCCTGTATAAATCGGTTGTTGCAAAGATGTTTGATTCGTGAGTGTATTGTATTTTGCCAGGAATTCACTAGAAAATCGTTAGCGATCGCTACCGATGGGCGGCGATTGAGGGCAGGAGTTTTTCAGGCGGATACAAGGCTTTCTCTAAAGCTGTTGCCCGAATTTTGAGTTCTAGAATTTATTTTTCCTTGGTGAGGAAGCCATTGCAATCTGAGCAATCGCTATAAAGTATTTATTTCTTTAGCTTTATTCCTAGCTAAACTGAAACTAATTGGAGAGAGGTTCTTGAATGCAGGAAAAATTTTATTGGTAATTCTTCTTTTATTTTAAACGTCTTTCTTTTAAAGTGCCATTATGGACTAATTCATAAATTTATATTTCGTCATAAGAAATAGAGCAAAAAAATTAATCTTTCTTAATTATTCATAAAGTAGCGATCGCTCATCTAACTCCTTTAATTGTTCGGCTCAAGAGAGCGATCGCGCTTCAGCCAACTAACTTTATTATTCATAGGATGGGTGGAGCAGAAGCAAAACCCATCAAACCTTTGCCAAGATTCGAGTCACTGATACTGCCGGCATTTGTGCTACGAAATGGTTACGCAAATGTGACAATGACTTCAGCCATTGGTATATTGATATTTCGTTCTCTACCAAAAGGTGTAACCCGATAGAGGATGTATTTGTAATACTTTCACGAACAGCATCCAGAACTCAACGCAGCTTCCAAAATTACACAGTTAATTCAAGCATCCTAACTTAGTTCTGGAAGTAGCCTCAGCAGCAAGTTACAAACAGGAGAGGAGACGCTTGCGATTCTTTCCCGAAAAAGTTTTAATTATTCTCTGCTCATATAAAATAGTGAGGTTGTCGGAGAAACGAACGGCTACTTAGAGCAGCATCCGCCTATTTATAGGAATGCTTGTCGCCAAAGAAGCAAGACGCTAGCTCAAAATGCCAGCTTAGCGATACTACTCTGTTTGCTCAATGCTATGTACAACCAGAACCCAGCTTTTATCTCTTCTGTTGCCAAGCAAAACAATTTTCTAGAATCCCAAGCAACACTCTTATGCCAACTACCTCATAACAGAAGTTTGCTGAATTAAACTAAATCTCAAGTTATTTTCACCGCCAAGTATATTGTTATGAAAAGCGAAACAAAATCTGCACAAACTCCCAAACTGATTACACTCAACTGCTCTGGTGGCATTTCATTAGGTGCTTATATGGCAGGAGTTTTTTATGAATTGACGAAAGAATCCGTCAAGGCTGAACCGAAAGTGATTATTGATATTATTACTGGATCTTCAGCAGGAGCAATGTCTGGTGTCATCGCCGCCTACTGCTTACTTCAAGGAAAGGTAGATCCACCTTTTAAATCCGATCAACGGCTCAAATTTTCGGAAGAAGAGCATAAAAGCCCTTTGTATCAAGCCTGGATTGAACAAGCCGATATTCAAAAAATCGATAGCTTTTCGGTAATGCTGTCTAGTTTTAAAGATGGATTTCAAGCGACGATAGAAAGTTTTGCTGATAGCTTTGAAGCAACCCTAGAGAAATATAAAAAGAGTTCTAATCCACTTAGAAAAGGTTTTTATAAGCTTTTTCATCATTCTAAAGCCTCTAAATCTACTCCCGAAGCAAAACGCGAAAAAACTAATTTGAGCGTTCTTTCTGGTGAAGCAATTGAGAAAATAGCCGAACTTGTGATAAAGCCTCCCCAGATCACAGAAAATACGAAACCTCTGGCGCTTTTAATGACCCTTACTAACTTGCAAGGGCTTCTTGAACAAATTAATCTTACCGACGCCCAAGGACATTTAGAACAAGAAATTGAAACGATTACCAGTTCAGAAACTCGTCAATTTCTGTTTCATTCAGGGATTCCTCAAGAAACAATGAATAAGATGTGGGGCAAGGCAGTAATGGGAGGTCGCGCTTCCGGCGCTTTCCCAGTTGCTTTTCCACCCATTTGGGATCATTCTGATATTAGTAGTATCAATCTTAAAGACCTCAGTGATGACTACTTTAAAACCCCCAAAAAACAGGAACTGAAGGAAGAAGGCCTAGGCGCTGTACGTGAAAGCAAGGCAGATGATACACATTTAGTATTTCTGTATACGGATGGAGGCATCCTAGATGGTCTACCTATTTTAAAAGGAATTGAACTAGAAAATGATTTGCGCTCCAATCAAATACATAAAAAGGAGCATTCAACTCAGTTTCAGCAGGAATTTACGGCACAACAGCCATCAATTAATACAGAACGATTGCACGTTTATATCCGTCCAGTTCCCGTAGAAAATTTGAATAGTGCAAAACGGCTAACTCAAGGGGAATTTTCGACATTAGAAGTTGGATTGAGTGGTTTAACTCTTCCCAAATCAGAACATGACTCGCTCCGCTTAAGAGAAATTCAAAAACGAAATCAATTAGCCTTAGCAAAGGAAAAATTAATAGAAGCAATTGAAGATAAAAATTTTGGAGATATCAGCCAGATTGAGAAAATTATCGAAGAAGCAATCCCTTATCGGCACATAAAGCTGCGTCCAATTACTCCAGCAATTATCGGCGAAATTGCTAATTCTAGAAGTAATGGAATAAGCAGGCTGCAACCCATCTACGATAATCTACCCAAAAATATTAAAGCTTCTCTGCAAGAAGGAAGCGCCGCAGAACTACTCGCATCAGATTTCCTGGGTGCATTTGGTGGTTTTTTTGACAAACGTTATCGAGATCATGATTTTCTATTGGGGCGAATTTGTGGAATTACTTGGTTATACCAATACTGCAATGTAGAAATTACAGAAGCAGAAGTAGATACGATAGTAAGACAAATCAATAAATATCTGCTAGCACAAGATCCGCAACCTGCGGATTTGAAACTTAGTCAAAAAATTAGGATTGCTAGAATAGTTTTACGCGCTTTGAGAATTGTATTAACTGAATCAAAAATTATTGGATTGATTTGGTTATTCGTTTTTGGAATCCTGAAAGTATTAGCGATTTCAGGGTTAGCAATTCTTGAAATTTTGGCAACTGTATTGATTGTGGTTTCTGACTTGATGGGAAAGGCACAAAACAGGATGTTTGGCAACGAAAAAGTATAAAAAAATGTGTCTGAATGCTGACATTGTTGGTGCTGACATCGAGCGATCGCAACTTCGTCTACCTCGTCGATACACACAAGCTGAAATGAAACCCTCCCCGCTAGCAGACAGAAAGCGGGATTGCCCTTATTTTCCTTGCGGACGGGGGAAGCGATCGCTTCCTATCCCTAAAATACACCCAAGAATAATCGCTCAGAAACAACCGAAAACTGGTAGCGTCAGACAAAGGAGAAGATTATTACAGGACGTTAAGGTTTGAAAACGCGCTCTAGTTACTGGCATCTACTGCCATACATCCGCCCTCAGTGGAAAACCATCGCGCAAGCTTTCGCTTGCACGTTAGGGGTTACAGTATTCTGGCCCGTCCAGGCGGCACTTGCAGGCAAAATCGCCAATTTCATTGGACAAGGCGATATGGCAGCACTTGCCCAGTTAGCAGGAGTGTTGGCAGTCGTTTTTCTCGTCCAGAAAATCCTGATGTATGGACAGGATTCGCTGATGGCGAAAGCCGCCCTTTTCGTTGCCTTTAACTTACGCAAGCAAGTTTATACTCACCTACATCGTCTCAACTTTGGCTACTTTGAAACTGCACAAACCGGCGATTTAACTTACCGTCTCACCGAAGATATTGACCGAGTTGGGGAAGTCGTGAATAAAGTTTTCCATGACTTTATTCCCTGCGTGTTGCAGCTAATCGTCGTACTGGGCTACATGATTTATCTCAACTGGCAGCTGACGCTGGCAACGTTTATCGTCGCACCGCTGATGGGCGTTTTAATTGGCTGGTTTGGCGAACAGATGCTGAAGTTTTCTCGCCGCAGCCAAAATCGCGTCTCTAATTTATCGGCGTTGCTGACAGAGGTGTTTAGCGGAATTCGTCTAGTACAAGCTTTCGCCGCCCAAGATTATGAAATTGCCCGTTTTGCCCAGGAAGCTGAAGAAAACCGGAAAGCGAAGTATGCAACTGAACGGCTAAAGGCGATTCAGAATCCTGTGGTTGGATTTTTGTACGCGATGAGCGTTTTACTGCTGTTTTTCCTCGGTGGCTGGCAAATTTCGATTAATAATCTGACTGGGGCAGAATTTGTTAGCTATATCGCAGCAGTGGCGTTACTGATTGACCCGATTGCCCATCTCACTAGCAATTACAACGAATTTAAACAGGGTCAGGCATCGGTCGATCGGATTTTTGAACTGATGGCGATTCAGCCAACCGTAGTGGAGAAGCCGGGTGCCGTTGACCTTCCGGCAGTCACGGGTAAGGTGGAATACTGTAACGTTACCTTTGCCTATCCTGCACTAAATTCCCCAAGTCCTACCTTCTCAGAGGATGACTTAGATAGGGTGCAACCTCTTTCTAAGTTGGGGCAAGGAGGAACTCCGGTGCTGCAAAATTTGAATTTGCTGGCACACTCCGGAGAGATGATTGCCTTGGTGGGTGTGTCGGGTGCGGGTAAAACGACTTTGGTGAATCTTCTTCCCCGCTTTTATGACACCCAAGCGGGTGAAATTTTGATTGACGGGATTAATATTCAGGATGTGACGCTGCGAAGTCTGCGGCGGCAAATTGGGATTGTACCGCAGGAAACGATTCTATTTTCTGGGACGATTGCTCAAAATATTGCTTTTGGACAAGCGCAGTTTGACCTCAAGGACGTGCAGGTGGCGGCAGAGATTGCCAACGCCCACCAGTTCATTACCCAATTTACCCAGGGTTATCATACCTGGGTGGGGGAGAGAGGGGTAAATTTATCGGGGGGGCAGAAGCAGAGAATTGCGATCGCGCGTGCTGTTTTGCTAAATCCTCGAATCCTCATCCTGGATGAAGCAACCTCTGCCCTGGATTCGGAATCAGAAGCCTTGGTGCAGGAAGCCCTAGAACGGATCATGCAAGACCGGACTGTTTTCATCATCGCCCACCGCCTCGCCACGGTGCGCCGCGCTGATCGAATTCTGGTTGTGGAACAGGGGCAGATTATGGAATCGGGAACCCATGAAGAATTGCTGCACAAGGGCGATCGCTATGCCCGATTTTACGCACAACAGTTCAGTCAGGTCTAGGCTGATGATGAATGAGCGATTATCCATGCCCGCTCCCATCTACAATTCCTCTAAATAACGCAGTAAGTCTGCCATCTCTTGGGTACTGGGCTGAAACTGGGGCATGGGTGGTGTATCCCCACTGATGACTTGGTGAATGATTCTTACGCGAGACTTGCGCTTAGAGATGGCTTCCAGACTTGGCCCCACTCGACCGTGTGCTTCCAATCCATGACATCCCGCACAGTTCATTTGAAAAATCGCGTGTCCCTTCACGGGGTCGCCCGTTAGGGTCAAAACTGTCTTCACATAGGGATCGGAGACGCGAAACAGGTTAACCCCAACAAGTGCTAAGAGGATGACCAGGAAAGCAGCCAATGCCATCAAGCTGAGGCGCTGCATCAGGATTTCAGGTTTAGGTAGCTGGTTATCCAAAGGTTTTTGAAAGTGAGATGTAAGGGCAGTTTTTGATCGGGGCGCAAGCGATCGCTATGCAATGAACGAGTATAGCGATATGTGTGGTTGTGTATCGATAAAGATTTCGATTCATATACATAGCTTAAATTTTCTAGAGAGTCGAGGCAAGCGTAGTTTTCTCCAGCCTGCTACTGGAATCGGAGATGCCTTGAAATTGTGTCGCTACAGGCTCACCCGTTCTTCCTCTCTAGCTTGTAGGATGAGAAACAGGCAAGAAACGTTAACAAAGGAGTACTGACGTGGTAGAACCCCTGCTTTCTGGTATCGTGCTTGGTTTGATTTTAGTCACCCTCGCGGGACTATTCTTCGCTGCCTATATGCAGAAAAAGCGCGACAACAAACTAGGAGTATAAAAGTGCTGTAGGGGCGCGGTTCTCCCGCCCTCCTGAGTCAGCTGAGTGAGGTGGGCACGGCCCACCTTTTTAAATGGTTGTAAACTTTCAGATGCTTGCTGGGCAATAGAAGGTAAGGGCAGTGTTGCCGTAAACCTTTTGGCGACAGATTTCCAGTGCGGGAACGGGTTCAACCGTCCAGTTGTTAGGACTATGTTCCACTGCGAATTCACCGCCTTCAGCCAGCAGTTGATATTGTGCGATCGCTTCCAGCACCGGCTGATATAATTCACTCGCATAGGGCGGGTCAAAGTATATCCGGTCGAACTGCTGACCGCCAAGGGTTTTCAATCGTTGAACGACATCCCCCCGCAACACTTGAAATTTTTGGTCTTCTTGAGCGACTTGCTGCCAGTTTTCCTGGATAATGGCGCAGGCGCGACTCCACTGTTCAATTCCGACGACGTAACTGGCACCCCGACACAATGCCTCTGCGCCCATCGAACCACTACCGGCACACAAATCCAACCAGCGACAGCCGCTGATGCTGCCCTGCCAAATGTTAAATACTGCTTCCCGCACTCGCCCTAGTGTAGGTCGGGTTTCTTGACCTGGCAAGGTTTTGAGTAAGCGATTGCCGTAGATTCTGAGGCTCATAATTAGGTCAGACGTGCCGCTACGCTAAGGCAACTTTACTATGCGGCAACTTCGGTTCGTACCTGGGCAACAAAGTTGGATAATATTTGCAGTCCGCTGGTAGAAGATTTTTCCGGGTGGAACTGCACAGCCATCAAGTTATCACGCGCGATCGCCGCCGTCACCGTTTGGCTTCCGTGAGCGATCGTGGCGGCGCGGATTTGAGGATCGACGGGATCGACGTAGTAAGAATGGACAAAATAAACCCAAGGCTGAGACGGTAACTGCCGCCAGAGTGGGGCATCCGGTTGAGCGATTTCTAGTTGATTCCAACCCATGTGGGGAATCGTCAACCCAGGTTCCGGGCGAAATCGTCGCACCACACCGGGGATAATGCCTAAACCGGGTTCTTTGCCTTCTTCGCTGGAATCGAATAGAATTTGCAATCCCAGACAGATCCCTAAGAAAGGTTTGCCAGATGCGATCGCTTCTTTGATGGGTTCTACTAGGTGGCGCGATCGCAAGTGTTGCACCGCCGGATCGAAAGCTCCCACCCCAGGCAACACTACAGCATCCGCCCGTGCAATGTCTGCCGGTGAATCCGTAATTTTAGGGGTTGCACCCGCTTTTTCCAATCCCTTACAGGCAGAGTGCAGATTTCCCATGTCGTAGTCGATGACTGCAATGACTGACATTAATATGCGCCTTTGCTGACTTTTGTTGTTTGTGTTGGGTGTCTAGTTCCCTTCTTTTAACTTTACATTCTTTTGTTAAAAATTTCAAAAATATCTCTTTTCACCGTTCGGCAATTCATACTGAATGAATATTTCTTTACCTTCAGGCAGTTGTAATTCCGATATTTTGAAAGTTTTTGAGTTTTTGTCATCTTCCTCAAAGTATCCCCGATTAATTTGAATGGGATTATATACTTCTACATCCCTTGTCCCAAATCTATCTTCGGAAGAATCTAAAACTATCTTTATTTTATCATTTTCAACGATTATGTATTCTGTGACAGGATCTCCCTCTTGGGTGATACAGATTTTTTTTGCCCCAAGATTACCTTTTTTTAACTTGAATACCCAGCTCAGCAAAGACTTGGTTGAATTGTTTTCATCAAAATTAGTTAATTCTTCTCTAGATGGGCACTCGATTGCTTTCAGCAATTTGTCTTTCTTCAGCCGCTCAAGTAAAGCCTTTTCTTCTTTTGTAATCTTTTCTTGATTCAGATTGACAGTCTGTGTCTGGGCAGCCTTTTCTAAATTACAGCCTGATGCCAGAAGCACCACTCCTAAAACAAGAAGTAATCGTCGCACTTTCTACCTCAGCCTCATTTCAACATTTGTTACATTTGCGTCTATTAAACGAAAGACGCATCTCTCTAAACATTTGTTGCTGTCAGACAGGTAAGTGGTTAGATTAAGCTAATCTCCGCATCCCACAAAGCTACTTATGAATCGAAAAATTCTGCTAACGTCTTTTACTACCTGGCTTCCCCATCAAACATCTAATGCTTCCGACGATCTATTACTGGAAGTTGGCAACCTAGACTATTTATCGCTATCATTGAGTTTTTTAAGACAGCTACCCGTTGATGTTGCTCAAGCAAGCGATCGCGTCTTTGCCAAAATTAACGAATTACAGCCGGATGCCATTATCTGCTGCGGTATGGCAGAGTCTCGGACTCAACTGAGCGTAGAATCCTGTGCGACTTGTGGAACCACACTACTAAAAACATCGGTAAATCTAGAAAAACTATTAACAGGCTCAGTCGCAACTGAAATCAGCGATGATGCCGGTAAATTTGTCTGCGAAGGGCTGTATTACTCAGTATTAGACTACTTACAAGAACGCCAAATTAACAGCCGCTGTATTTTCGTTCACGTCCCAATCCTAACTCCGGAAAACTCTTCGGGAATCATGGCAGATTTTTTATGTATTCTGAAGAACCTGGCACTTTCTTAAAGTCCTTGATGTCTTAGCACCCATCCGGAAAATCTTTGGTTAGCATCCTCAGCGAACGTACAAGGACGACTCAGTAAAGTTGTGGCTTCACGGACGAAGTCCGCCTACACTGACTAACAGTAAATTTAGCTTGCGGAGGCAGGCTTTGTTTGTGTCGTCCCATTTAGTCTGAGGGCACACTTCTTAAGAAGTCTAGTCAGACGATTTTTCCGGATAAGGTCGTTATCGTTTTTAAATATTAATCTTCCCATGTTGCCATTTTTGCCCTTTTTACCCCTTGCTCAAACACCACCCCCGCCACCCAAACCAGCCCCTCAAGAGATTGTGCGACCCCAGCCAGTTATGCCTTTACCCGGACAACTGGATAAAGTGCCGATGTTTAACAGTAACAGCCCAGAATGGGTGAAAAGTGAAGGGATTTTACTTTCTACTTTTCCCCCAAATGGTAAAAAGGTGCCAGCGGCTCATCTTAATTTCCCTTTCCAGGGAAGATTTGATTTATTTGCCCACCACTTTAGCCACACTCCCAAAGATTTGCAGACGCTTTATCTGGGGGTAATCTTGCATAATCCGGGTACAAAACCCGTCAAAGTGGAAGTATTGCAAGCGGCAAGTCAGCTAATGCAGAATGCGCCCTATATCAAACTGCCGACTTATGTCGAAAATCCCAACGGAGACGTATATTCCGGTCATGGCGATCGCGCAGTCAACGATGTCATGCGAGGCAAGCGACAAGCTGATTTTCCCGCCCAGATGGTGATACCGCCGGGACAAAGCCGGTTGTTGATGAATCATCCGATTCCGGTGCGGAATCTAGAAAAGCCCATTAATGGTCGGTCTACGCTAATGAGGTTGCAGAGTAATGGCAAGGTTTATGCAGCCAGTTTAGCCATGTATGCCAAGAAAAATGCAGATGGCAGCGAACGGAAACCAACCCAAGCAGAATGGCAGACTTTACTCGATACAGGCACTTTAGCCGGACCCAGAGATAAAGCCCCCTCTCCTCCAGGGCAAACCAGCGGGCAATTTATTTACAGTCGCGTGGCAGGAGTCTCTGAAGGTTCTGCCTGGAAAGGGCAACTGGTGGATAAACCCAATGCCCAAAATCTCACCATCCCCCAACCGGGTAACGCTATTTCCTATCCCATCAGTTCCCTCAAGTTAGGCACCCTTGGTACAAGTCAAGTGCAAACTGCAAAGATGCTGGTGCGCTATCCGGATACCGCTTACGAAGCACATGGAAACTACGGAGTTGAATACAACCTCAGCTTGCCCTTAATCAACTCCACCAAACAACCCCAAACTGTCACCCTGACGCTAGAAACGCCTTTGAAGGAAGACAAGCTAGCAAAAGGAGGATTGCGTTTCCAGCAACCCCCGCATTTTCCAATTTTTCGCGGTACCGTACGGTTGTGCTACAAGGATGACCAAGGGAAACCCCTGACGCGCTACGTGCATTTGTGGCACCAAACGGGTCAGGTAATAGAACCACTGCTAACGCTAAAAATGCCCCCGGCAAGTCGCCGACAGGTGCAAGTCGATTTGATTTATCCACCAGATGCGACGCCGCCGCAAGTACTGACTGTGCGAACTTTAGAAAATACCTCAGCGAATGTAAGTGACAAGTCATTAGTGGAATTGATGCGTGTCCTGTATGGAATTCGGTTTGTACTTTAGTTAAAAAATTTCCTGATGTATTGGCTGCGGGGTTTGCCTCGCTTCCCTATTTCTAGGTGTAGGGATTCCAGGCGTAGGGACACGGCATTGCCGTGCCCTTACTTTAGACAGACGAGAAAACTAGGTAAAAATTGTTAAGTTATGTAACATCCTCTAATTTAGGCACTTTTGACAAATGCCTAAATTAGTGCTTACTGTCTCAAAAAATTGAAGGTCAATTCAGTGAAAAGCAAATTCCTTGAAAAGCAAGTTAATTTTGATAACTGTTGTATTTCCTACTATGAAGGAGGAATTGCTTCAAATTTAGATCCGATACTTTTTATACACGGATGGGGAGTATTAGTTGAACCTTATCAAGAAAGCTTAGATATTTTATCTGAGCGTTATCAGGTAATCGCGCCAGTTTTACCAGGTTTAGGGAACTCAACTGCACCTGAAACAATTCAAAATTCTAATGACTATGCAAAGATTATCGGTAATTTTGTAAAAAAGTTAAATTTAAAGAAAGTTCATGTAGTTGGACATTCACTAGGAGGCGCAATTGCCATAGCATTGGCAGCTTTGATGCCGTCGATTGTCCGCAGCCTCATCGTCGTAGACAGTACAGGGATTCCTCTGGGTTCTATACCGGAAGTTGTATTGAAAAGGGCAATTGAAATGCCTGCACAATCTTGGCAAATGAAGCTTCAGCCTGTTAGTGCTATTTTTAAAAACTTGTTTTATAACAGCTTATTTAACCTGGAAAACACAATAAAGATGGGATTCATCGCGTTACAAGAAGATATCAGACCAATTTTACCAAATGTTGAATCCCCTTGTTTGATTTTGTGGGGAGAAAACGATGTTCTAACTCCGGTAAAATTTGCCCAAGAGTTATCACAAGGAATCAAAGGTTCTAAATTAAAAGTTGTAGAGGAAGGATACCACGAATGGAACCTGTTTTTTCCAGATAAATTTACAACGATTACCTTTGAATTTCTTGCAGAAATTGAGGAGATGTTATTGATAAAGGCATGATCTTCTCTGGGCTTTCGCATACCCTTCGGGAAGGCTTACGCCTACGGGCGACGATTTCTGGTTCCAATCGCTGATTTAGCGACTGCGAAAGCCCCTCCTTCCTGCGTGAATTGCCTCAGTTAGAAGAATAGGGGTGCGATCGCATCCGACAGCGGAGAAAATGGTGAGTGCTAACCGTGAGACTCCGAAATCGCTTCATGCTGACTTTTTTGCCGCTTTTTCTTCTCGCGCAAACAAATCCGATCCCGACACCTGCACCCCCTGCACCACCACTTGAGGTCGTGCAACCGCAGGAAGTCCGCGCTTTACCGGGCAAACTGGATGATGTGCCAGTTTTTAATAGCAACAGCCCGGAATTAGTCCAGACAGAGGGAATTTTACTTTCAACCTTTCCCCCCAGCAAAAAAAGCACCTCGGCGGCTCATTTAAATTTTCCCTTCCAAGGGCGTTTTGATGTGTTTGCCCATCATATTGCTAAGCCACCGACGCCGGAAGACTTACGGACACTCTACTTGGGAATCATCGTGCATAATCCCGGTAAGGAACCCGTCACGGTGGATATCTTGCAAGCAGCTAGTTATCTCAGTCAACCTGATGCGCCGTTTGTCCCCATGCCGTCAGTTGTAGAGAATCCCTTGGGTACAGTGTATGCTGGCCCTGGCGATCGCGTCAGCAATGATATTTTGCGAGAACAGCGTCAAGCTGATGTCCCCCCTCAGTTGACGATTCCGCCAGGGGAAAGCCGAATGTTGATGAATCATCCGATTCCTGTGAAGACGCTGACGCCGCCGCTGAATGGTCGCTCAACATTGATGCGGTTGCGGAGTAATGCCAAAGTCTATATGGCTAGTTTAGCGATGTATGCACGTCAAAATCCGAATAAGAGCGAACGCGCACCGACGCTGGAAGAATGGCAGAGACTGCTGAATTCTGGTAATTTAGCACAGCCGCGCGATCGCGTTCCGACCTCTCCTGAAGCCAATAAGGGGCAATTGATCTACGGTCGTGTTGCGGGTGTCGCTCAAGGTTCCCAGTGGAAAGCCAGACTGGTAGAAAGACCGGGTGCAGTGAACCTGAGCATTCCCCAACCAGGAAAAGCGTTTTCCTATAGCCTCAGCACGGTTCCTCGCGGCACTCTCGGCACCGAACGAGTGCAAAGTGCCCCCATGTTGGTGCGCTACCCAGATACCGCTTATATGGCTCACGGCAACTATGGAGTGCAATACAGCCTCACCTTGCCGTTGATTAACGATACAAACGATAGTCAGACTGTAACCTTGGCGATACAGACACCAATTAAACAGGATCGCTTGCAAGGAGGACTGCGCTTTCTAGAACCACCGCCTCAGCAAGTTTTTTTCCGGGGTACCGTTCAAATCCAATACACTGATGACCGAGGCTTACCGCAAATTCGTTACGTGCATTTAGTTCAACGGCGCGGTCAGCAAGGCGAACCTTTGATAACCTTGAAGATGCTACCGGGCGATCGCCGACTGGTAAAAGTCGATTTTATTTATCCCCCAGACGCCACGCCGCCGCAAGTTTTAACGGTTAGAACCTTGGAAAAGACTTCCTGAAACGTTGTAATTTAGCCTTTTATCTGCGGGATAATCCCTGACCGCGATTGACATAGGTCTGGACGTTCCGCAGAGCTTGGCTAGCATAATAATCGCCCGGACGCTGCTTCAATGCCCTTTGGAAATTAATCAGCGCGGTGTGATAATCGCCTTTCTTGGAAGCCTCGTAGCCAACTCTCATGTATTTGTCATAATTTGTTGCTGCCGGGGCACTTGCTGGCGGGGGATCTTGCCCTTTTAAATAGTCTGTAATATTCCAATAAGCGAGTGTGGCGTAGCGGTCAGTTGGGCGTTCGGCAAGTGCTGAGCGGAAGTAAGACAAAGCAGCTGGATAATCTTTTCTTTGTGTCGCTGCATACCCCAATCTCATGTACTGGTCATAAGCATATTCCGCACCATAAGTCGGGGTTCCATCGGGAGCCTTCGTCGGTGTGGGAACCACAGTCTGTGTGGGTTGAGGAACGGCGACGGTCGTTGTCTGAGCTTGGGTTCGTTCGGGGGGTAAAACGAAAGCGATCGCTAGGAAAGCGGGTAATATTTTTATCCAATTTGTTAGTTTCATAGGGTTTCTCTTTTTGGTTTTTCCCCTCTTTTCTACAGAGGTATATATTCATAGAATGCCACCTATTTTTTCTTGCTACCTCTCCCAGAAGTCAGGGGGAATCCTGATAGAGGGGCATTCCTAGCGATAGAAATTTTGCATCTATTCGCTGCATTTTCAACCTATTAGCGCAAACTTCAGTTAAGTCTCATCAACTCATAAATAGGGTTGGTAGTTGGCGCTAACTGCAAATCTATCCAGAGAAAATCTAAATTTTACTTATAATTAGTAATTATTCGTAGTTAATTACTTTTTTTTATAAAGATTTGGTAAAGATTTAGTGAAGATAGGTAAATAAGCCGATATTTTTAAAATTAATATTTATAATATTGTGGAAATTACTGAGAAGAGAAAGTAAAAAATAAATAGCTGCAAACTAAATTAAGTTAATCCTTGACTAAATGTTAAGCGTGATTCTGGCAGTCAAAAAATTTTAAGTCCTGAACAATTCGATAATCCTGAGGGAGAATCCTATGAATGTGGTGAGAAGCATCGGTCGGTTGCTGGTAGTTTTTCCTTTGGTAGGAGCGATTAATACCCAAGCAGCACACGGGCAATCCATTGTTCCCGCGGGTGATGGCACTGGCAGCAATGTTGTCCTTGAGGGCGATCGCTTCGACATTAGCGGCGGACAACAATCTGGAGCGAATCTTTTCCACAGCTTTGAGAAATTCGGACTGAACTCTAACCAGATTGCCAACTTTCTCTCCCAACCAGAGATTCAGAATATTCTGGGGCGCGTTGTCGGTGGAGACGCCTCCGTTATTAATGGACTGATTCAGGTAACAGGCGGGAATTCTAACCTCTTCTTGATGAATCCCGCAGGCATTATCTTCGGCGCAGGAGCCAGCCTTAACGTGCCTGCTTCCTTCACCGCGACAACAGCAACCGGAATTGGGATTGGCTCAAATTGGTTCAATGCAGCAGGTTCTAACAACTACGCCGCACTGACAGGAAACCCCAATGCTTTTGCTTTTGCCACCAGTCAGCCAGGAGCCATTATCAACGCTGGCAACCTCAGCTTACAGCCGGGACAAAACTTCTTAACTTTACTGGGTGGCACAGTTATCAGTACCGGGCAACTCTCCGCACCAGGGGGTAACATTACCGTAGCCGCCATCCCTGGTGAAAGTGTAGTCCGCATCACTCAGCAAGGACTACTGCTAAGTTTGGATATTCAACCCCTGGCAACCGCAGTCACTCAACCTGAAAACTGGACATTGCCAATTCCCACATTACCCCAACTGCTGACTGGTGGAAGTGGAGGCAATGCTACCGGAGTGACAGTTAAAAACGGACAGGTAGAACTAATCGGATCTGGCATTCAGGTAGAAAACGGGGATATCGTCGCCAAGAACGTGACAGCCGAGTCAGCACAGCTATCTGCCAACAACAATCTAACCTTAGTCGAAAGCCAGCTAAAGACGACGGGAAATATGCAATTGCTGGCGCAAGATACAGTACGAGTCCGAGACACCCAAGCGAATCCTGTTTTACTTCAGGCAGGAGGGGATCTACTCATTCAAGGCAATTTAGGAGTTGATATCTTTGCCTTAAATCATCCGGCAAGTGGTGTAGTTTCTGGTAAAAATACACTGTTGCGCGCTCCGAACCCAGTTATCGGTGACGCTCATTTCACAACAGGTGGCAGCTTCAAAATTGAGCAATTAGATGGAAGCGTGGGGAATCTATCAAGTCCGAACGACCCGATTATTCTAGCCGCTGGAGATGTGACTCTCGGAGACTATGAGGGAGCTTCACTCCATATTTTGGCTGGAGGTAGCGTCACGTTGGGCAATGTCACAATTACTGGTACAGACTCAACAACAGATACGATTAATCCTGACAATCCCGATCTTTTCCTTAAAAAACTGGCAAATTTCACCTTGTCCAATGGGACGGAGGTAATAATTAATGGCAGCGCTAAACCTACGTTAGATATTCGAGCTGGAATCAATTGGGAGTCGTTAGGTAAGATACCAACAAATAGCGTTATTCCGGCTTCTGCATTCGATCCATTGACAACCCCTAATTCTCAACCCGTTTTCGCTGGAACAAAAACAGATGCGAGTATTGTAATTGCTGGAGACATTGAGATAACTCAGCCAGATGGAGTTATTCTTTTAACAAATCGCTATTCTCCTAACACGTCATCTAGCGGAGAAATCCGAGTTGACGGTTCTATTAATAATAACAATTCAGATTCTTTAAATAATGTCGGTGCAGTTTTACTTGATTCACGAACAAGCATCTTAACAGAAGACATTAATACTTATGATGGTTCTGTAGGTTTATCTGCCATAGGAAACATCACATCAGGAAATATCTTCACGGGTGGACTTGATGGCTCCGGTGATAGTGCTGTAGTTTTGTCTTCTACAGCAGGCAATATTGTGGTCAATAGCATTGATGCGGGGAGTGGCGGAATTGATATTAAAGCCGCTGGTCTTTTCCAAGCTAAGGGTGCTTTTAATCCTGAATATAATTTAGAGCAAGAAATTAAACCTGAAGACGATCCAAAATTACTGGGGTTTCTTCAAAGCAAAAATATTGAATTCGATCCAAAAGAAAAAATTACAGTATTTACAAAAAATATTCCATCTAGTTTGCATGCTAGACCGAGTGACGACAAACCTGAGGGAAAAATTAATGCCCCAATTAGCATCCGGTATGGAGGTGCAACTAATCCACCAATTGTATCAGAATTTGATATTTATAGTTTCGGAGGTTCAAAAACTGGCAAAGGTAGCATTTTGATCCAAGGTGGAAACGGAGTTTTTATTGTGGGACCTGGAATCAAGGAAGGCGACGAAGCCTTTAAACCAGTTGAACCAAGCCCTCCTTATGATAATATTTTTGATGCTAATTTTGATTTCAAAGAACCATTTGTATTGATTAAAAACGAAATTTATACACCGTTTGATTTTGGTTCAAATCAGTTTCCCAATAATGTTAGCGGTACGGTGGGAGCCATCACCGTAGGAGCTGGAAGTAACAGTTTCTTTTATGGGTCTATTCAAAATATCCCTTTTCCTCCAAGCGTCCAAAACCCCAACCCTACTACAAATCCTAACCCTAACCCTAACCCTAACCCTAACCCTAATCCGAATACGGACACTGGTATTAAACCGAATACGGGGAGTGGCAACAACACAAATATTGGTACTAATATCGTTGCCAACACAAATACTGGCACCAACACTAATACGAATACTAGCAATGGCACCAGCACGAATAGTAACAGCGATACTACTACTGATGGATCTGACAATCTCACAACAGATATACAACTCATTGCGCTGAGAAATGACGCTTCTAACTCGCGCTTATCGGATTCGAGCGATCGCATTCTTGTCTTCGATAACAGCCTTAAAAGCAGCTCAGATGCACCTCACGCGAACCGGGTGACGCGCAATAGCGATGGAACGCTGAAATTGTCAACGGCTGAAGCATCTGCTGTGTGCGCTGCACAAATGCAAGATCCGCGACGGCGAAATCTGCAACTACGAGATCCGCGTTGCTTGCAAGAAAAACCCACCGCATCAGTCGCATCAGCGCAAGATAGCCGTAAAGTGGCAGCAGATCGACTATTACAGCAAGGCTTTGAACAGTATCAGCCGAATCGGGTTGCACCTGCTGTCCAGTCTTGGCAACAGGCATTAAAAATCTACCAGGAACTCAAAGACGTTCCGGGGGAAGTTGCTGCCAGAGGTGTTCTGGGTGCGGCTTCTCTGGTTCAGGAAAACTATAAGGATGCGATCGCCCTCTTAGAGCCATTCTTGACGATGGAAGCGGGAAATGGCAATCCTACAGCTAAAGCACAAGCACTTTCAAATCTGGGAATTGCTTACAAAGCCGTAGGCAACTATGCAAGCGCGATCGCATCTCATCAGCAAGCTTTGACGATTATGCAGGAAACCAAAGACCGTCAGGGAGAGGGTCAGGTTTCAGTCAATTTAGGGAATACTTACGAAGCTTTGGGTGAATATGACAAAGCAATAAAATCTTATCAACAAAGTTTAACGATTGCGCGAGAAATTAAAGATCCCTCAGCAGAAGGGAGAGCATTAGGAAATTTGGGAGCAATTAACGCTAATTTGGGCAAGTCTAAGGAAGCCGTTCAGTCTTACGAACAGAGTTTAGCGATCGCGCGACAAATTAGCGACAAGGAAGGACAAGGAAGCACCCTAGCCAATCTCGGATCTGCTTATCATGTTCAAGGCGAATTTACCAAAGCGCTCGATTATTATCAGCAGAGTTTAGCGATCGCAAAAGAAATTAGCAATCGCGAGTTACAGCACAAGTCACTCGGAAATTTAGGAATTGCTTATGAGGATTTAGGCGATTATCCCAAAGCGATTGAACATCACCAGAAGAGCTTAGAAATTGCGCGATCGCTGGGTGACAAACGAGGCGAGGGCGCGGCTCTCAATAACCTGGGACATACGCTATTTGCTTCCGGCAAACTCCCAGAAGCCGAGAAAAACCTCCGCAATGCCGTTGAGGTTATGGAATCTCTGCGACCAGGATTAAACGATATCCATAATGTCTCAGTTTTTGACACGCAAGTTCTGACTTACAACCTATTGCAACAAATCCTGATTGCCCAGAACAAAGAAGATTCGGCTCTGGAAATTTCCGAACGGGGACGTGCTCGTGCGTTTGTAGAGTTACTGCAACAACGATTATCTCCTGAAGCTTCGGCACGTCAAACTACTTTAAACCCTCCGACAATCGCCCAAATTAAAAAAATTGCCAAAGAACAAAATGCCACGCTAGTTGAGTATTCAATTGTCCCTGAAGAAGAATTCAAAGTTCAAGGTAAACTCAGAGGTCAGGCATCAGAACTCTTTATTTGGGTCGTTCAACCTACAGGTAAAGTGGCGTTTCGTCGAGTTGACTTGAAACCGCTACGCCAGCAAAATAATTCTTTTGAAGAATTGCTCGCGAACAGTCGCATTTTACACGGTCCCAATATTCACAAAGGAGAAACTGCTAGAGCGCAACTTCATCAAGTGTTGATTGAGCCAATTGCTGATTTTCTGCCTAAAGACCCAAATTCCCACGTAATATTTATCCCGCAAGGTGGGCTATTTTTGTTGCCTTTCCCGGCGCTAAAAGCTCCGAATGGCAAATACTTAATCGAGCAACACACAATCCTAACCGCTCCAGCAATTGAGGTGCTAGACCTCACTCAGCAACAACAGCAACGTGTAGAAGGATTGCATAGAACATCTCTAGATAGTAAAAACGTCCTAGTGGTGGGCAATCCGACCATGCCCACGATGCCTACTACTAAAGCTGGACAAACGCCTCAGCCACTAGCACCGTTACCGGGTGCCGAACGGGAAGCGCTGACGATTGCTAAACTCTTGAACACTCAAGCGATTGTGGGTGACAAAGCGACCAAAGTTGAGATTGTGCAACAGATGCCCCAGGCGCGGGTAATTCATCTAGCGACGCACGGCTTATTGGATGATATTCAAGAATTAGGCATTCCCGGCGCGATCGCGCTGGCTCCATCCAAGAACGATAACGGATTCCTCACTGCTGGAGAAATCTTTGATCTGAAGCTAAATGCTGAACTTGTGGTGTTGAGTGCTTGTCACACGGGACGCGGCAAAATCACCGGCGATGGTGTCATCGGTTTGTCGCGATCGCTCATTTCATCGGGAGTACCCAGCGCGATCGTGTCCCTGTGGGCGGTTCCTGACGAGCCGACGACCCTTCTCATGACAGAATTTTACCGAACTGTGCAAAAAAACCCGAATAAAGCCCAGGCATTGCGCTTCGCAATGCTAGCGACGATGAAACAACATCCAGAGCCACTCAACTGGGCAGCTTTTACCCTCATTGGGGAAGCACAGTAATCACTCGCCTTTTTACTTGCGTTAGGGATGCGCTCTCTTCGCAGGGATTTAGGGAGATATCTGCGTAAGCCCTGACAATATTACCGACTGACCGATCGTAAGGGCAAGGCGAAACTTTGCATTACCTTTACGTAACTTGTGCTGTCTTCATCAACTTCATACGAAAAATTACTGAGCTGAGGACTAATCTTTGTAAAGAACCAATTAGTCTACCTCAGCCACAACTATGGGTGTTTCTAGACTTATCAAGTTTTGGCAATCGACCATACTTCTTCCTGAATTGATTTTTTCCTCAGTAATTAAGCGGCAAAAGTCTGGCTGTGAATTTACTGAAGTCCAAAAAAACCTGAAAGCCAGCTCCCGAATTGTGATTCAGCCACAAGGGGTTCTAAATCGCTGTAATGGCGCTTTCTTACAGCAATGGATTGTGAACAACGTCGTACTGGATGCTCCGGCTTTATGCGTGCTAGATATGACCCATATCAACGGGGTGGATAGTTCGGGGCTATTTTCTTTAGTGGCAGGACTCAAAGCAGCCCGGAAACAGCAGTGCCATGTTGTAATTTGTAACTTGCAATCTCCAGTCAAAACACTTTTTGAAGTAGCGCAGCTTGAGGAAATGTTTGATATTGAGGAAAGTTATGAAGCTGCCCTTGCCAAACTGGCTTGACGACTACTTTATCAAGAGTGCCAACAGCCGAACGATTGCAGGCTATAAGGGCACTCTAGCCTGAACTGCGCGGCTAGAAATTTTATCTAAATTCAGCGTTAGGAAGTCAATGCTCGGCTTTCAGCCCTCCGGAAATCAAGCGACACTGATAGGATCGAGATGGATGAATATCGTCTTATCAATCTCGCCATGACTTTGGGCAATCTACGCGACCTTTATCAACAGGTCATTTTAGAACACTACAAGAAGCCACGGCACAAGGGTCAAACCAATCCCGTGCATCGGTCTCAGAGAGGGCACAATCCTTCTTGTGGCGATACCATTGAGCTGACATTGCAGATGAATGCAGCAGGCGACACCATAGAAGATGTGAAATTTGAAGGAGAAGGCTGCGCGATCGCAATGGCTTCTGCTGACTTGATGGCGGATGCTTTGCGGGGAAAGAAAGTAGATGTAGCGCTGGAAATGGTGGAACGCTTCCAAAACATGATGAAAGGGGAAGCCGAGTTCCCCAAAGAGCAACGCAAGCTCAATGTGATGCAAGGCGTTTCTCAGTTTCCAGTTCGGATCAAATGTGCTAACCTCACCTGGCATACTTTAAAAGCTGCCTTAGAATCACCCAATGGCAATCAGCCAAATGGGTTCGTCAGTAATGAAAAGGAAGACGCTTAAGTTGCCATGTTAACGACTACTTTTTTTCTAGAACTAGCCAAATGGTCGGCGGTTCTTACCATCGCCAGTGCAGTTGTAACCGTGCTGGGGTTTATTTTCAAATGGGGCATTCGGTTTCGGTTGGTAGGTAGCACTGGATTTATGGGTGTGCTAACAGCGGGTTTATTTTCTTTGAGTTTAGTACCGCTTACCCATACCGCAGTTCCAGGTTCTGTGCACTATAAGTTGGTTTATGACACTGGCGGGGCGCAAACGGTGATTTCTGTGCCGCCAACGATTTCCAATGCACAATTAGATGCAACGATGCGTCAAGCTGCCAGCGACTTGTACTCTTATGGTCGTTTAGGTCGGGCAAAAGACAATTTACTGACCATTCGGGTACGTACCGTTATTCATCCCTCCCCTGGCGTTTCTAAACCGCTTTACTTGGGTGAGGTGAGGCGATCGCTAGCCATCCGGGATGATGAACAGCTTAACGTCCAAGTCTTCCCAGAAAACCTGGCACAATTGCCAAAGTCTACCGCGTAATTACGGATCTTTCTCGACTTTCTCTACATTGGGATTTTCAGAGTCGAAGCGAGGCGGAGCCTAGAAACGAGTGCCTAGAAACGAGTGTTAAATAGGCTGCTGCCTCCCCCAATTACGACAGTAAAGTTATTAGAAAAATTTGTTATAAATTCTTTCATAAGCAGTATTGAGCAATTCCCTTCTTTAGACTAAAATGGTTGATTCTATGCCCAATCAATCCTTGCCAGAGTTGTCTACTCAAACCGCTCCTTCGTTATTTTCGCTGATGGTGGCTCCCGGTCGGGTGCTACGCGGTCAGAGGGCGCTGGAACAAGCGGGAGAAGCGATCGCGACTTTTGGGCGGCGTCCCTTGGTTGTAGGGGGCGATCGCACGCTGTCCGTCACGCTACCCCGATTGCAGCTTGCCCTAAAACAGCAAAAGACAGACATTGCCCAGGCATCGTACAGCCCAGATTGCAGTACGCGATCGCTTGAATCTCTGCGGAAAGCTGTCACCGACCATCAAGCCGACGTAATTATTGGCATCGGCGGTGGCAAAGCATTAGACACCGCAAAACTACTGGCTCATCAATGCCAGTTGCCAGTCGTCACAATTCCCACTTCAGGGGCGACCTGCGCTGCTTGGACAGCCCTTTCCAACGTCTATTCCGACGAAGGGGCATTTTTGTATGATGTCAGTCTCGATCGATGCCCGGATTTGCTAGTGCTGGATTACGAGTTAATCCAGACTGCACCGCAACGCACCTTAATTGCCGGGATTGGCGACGCCTTGGCGAAGTGGTACGAAGCTTCTGTCAGCAGCGGTCACTCCGACCAAACTTTGATGATTGCCGCCGTGCAACAAGCGCGAGTGCTGCGGGATATTCTCTTCCAAAAAGCCGCAGCAGCGCTGAAAGAACCGGGCAGTGAAGTTTGGCGAGAAGTCGTAGATGCCTCAGTTTTACTTGCCGGTGTCATCGGTGGTTTAGGGGGTGCCCAGTGTCGTACCGTCGCCGCCCACGCCGTCCATAATGGTTTGACCCATATCCCCGCTGCCCACGGTGCCATACATGGTGAGAAAGTCGCCTATGGCATTCTCGTCCAGTTACGGTTAGAAGAAATGCTGCAAAGCAACCAACTCGCAGCAACCGCAAGGCAACAGTTATTGAAGTTTTACGCCGAAATTGGACTGCCTCAAACTTTGGATGATTTGGGTTTGGGAAATATTACACTGGGAGAATTTCGGCAAGCTGCTGAAATTGCCTGTGCCCCTAACTCGGATATCCACCGGCTACCCTTCCGGGTGGTGCCCGAACAGCTGATGGCGGCAATGGTGTCCACAACCGCACCCGTTGAGGTAGGGCGTCCAAATCTGGGGCTGACCTCAGCGGCGAATCATAATGATGTTTGAATTTCAAAAATTGCAGGTTTAAACGCATTGAAGGTTGAAGAATCTCAAAAGTTGAAAGTTTTAATCAACCTGCCAATCTCCAACCTGCAATCCTGCCTGCCAACCTGCTTTCCTTGCCAACTTTCCTGCCTTAACCAATGACGTTAGATTGGATTAGCCCAGCGGAACGCCTGCAATCACTGCCCCCTTATGTATTTGCCCGTCTGGATGAACTCAAAGCCAGGGCACGCGAACAAGGGCTGGATTTAATTGACTTGGGGATGGGGAATCCAGATGGCCCAGCGCCTCAGCCAGTGATAGACGCCGCGATCGCAGCGTTGCAAAATCCACTCAATCACGGCTATCCCCCCTTTGAAGGGACTCTCAGCTTCCGCCGCGCCATCACTAACTGGTACGGGCGTCGCTATAATGTTGACCTCGATCCAGATAGCGAAGCCTTGCCGCTACTCGGTTCTAAGGAAGGGCTGACTCACCTCGCCTTTGCCTACATCAACCCAGGCGATGTGATTCTGGTACCCAGTCCCTCTTATCCCCCACATTTTCGCGGGCCAGCGATCGCTGGGGGCAAAATTCACCCGCTGATTCTCAAACCCGAAAATGACTGGTTGATCGATCTCGGTGACATTCCCGATGATGTAGCCCAACAAGCAAAGATTCTCTATTTCAACTATCCCAGCAATCCTACTGGCGCAACCGCACCCCGCGAGTTCTTCAAAGATATCGTTGCTTTTGCCAAGAAGCACGAAATCTTACTCGTACATGACTTGTGCTACGCAGAATTAGCTTTTGATGGTTATCAACCAACCAGCTTGTTAGAAATTCCAGGGGCGAAGGAAATCGGCGTCGAGTTTCATACCCTGTCTAAAACTTACAACATGGCAGGCTGGCGCGTCGGCTTTGTCGTAGGCAACCAACACATCATTCAAGGGTTGCGGACACTCAAAACCAATCTGGATTATGGCATCTTTGCCGCCTTGCAATCTGCCGCCGAAACCGCCTTACAGCTTCCAGATGTTTATGTAAATCAGGTCTGCGATCGCTATCGCCGTCGCCGCGATTTTCTGATCGAGGGATTTGCTGAGTTGGGTTGGACAGTTCCCAAGCCAAAAGCCACCATGTACCTGTGGGTTCCGTGTCCGGTAGGGATGACCTCAACGGATTTTGCCCTCTCTGTCTTGCAGCAGACGGGCGTGGTCGTGACTCCCGGAAATGCCTTTGGTTTGGGTGGCGAGGGGTATGTGCGGGTGAGTTTGATTGCCGAATGCGATCGCTTAGCTGAAGCTTTGCGGCGTTTCAAAGAAGCTAATATCCGCTATTCATCCGAAAATGAGGGCGCGTTTATCAAACAGGGATAAAACATTCAAGCTTCAATTCTTGGATTTTATCTTTAATTTGGAAATGTCTCTACTTCAAAGTAAACGCTTTGGTTTCTGTTACCCTACCACCACCTACCTTGTCATAAACCGTTAGCTGAATTTGGTAAGTTCCCGGTTGAATTTTAGGAGTTGTATTAACAGTGCCATTGGGAGAGGCTGCTACATCATCTTTTAAAGCTGTATGTCCTTTTTCTCCAATTAAGCTCTTTTTCACCAAAATAACTTCGCCCTTGGCATTTTTAACTTCCATATCCATATCTAGCCAGTTTTTCCCATCCTGACCTTTCTTAAATTTGCCAACATTGAGCAAGACTAGCTGAACATCTTCTCCCCTTTTATAAACTCCATCATTAACCGGCACAACTTTTTTATCGGGAGTTTTTCTGACCAAAAAAGATTTTTCAAACTTCAGTTGAGAAGAAGTCGGTTTAGAGGTAGTTGCAGTCTGGGATGTAGGAGATTTTGGGGAAGGAGAAGCCTGAGAAGTAGTAGAGTTTTCACCTCCACCACAACCACTGACCAGCGCCATTGAAAACACGACAAGACCTGTTAACAATACATTATTTAATGTTTTTTTCATAATGTTCTCCCTGTTGATTTTTTTTGAACCTAGTTATTTGATAAACGATGAGTTGAGGTAGTTAACACAGTTGAGCTAACTACAACCATAAATTATCATAATTTATTCAAATTTATCTTTTGGGCGTAGTGGCTTTAGCAACTAGCGACGCGAACAATTGCTTTCAGACGGCACTTTGGTAATTCTCTATTGAATGCACTCCGGTTTAACCGCACCTTGTGAACCTAGAGGGACAGGGATTAAAGATTCTCCCTTCTCCGCCCACGGAGAAGGGCTAGGGGTGAGGTTCCATCTGATGGTGTTCATCTCTACATCGTTCGCTACACTTGAAACGATTCGTTTTACTGCAAATTAAGCGTAGACCTATAGGCAAAAGGCGGTCTGTGACCTGCACAGACCGCCTTCCATTGTCAATCAATCTAAAGTATTGCTACTTACTTAAAGGCGTTTAATTGCCGCCAGACTGGACAGCGGCGCGAGTTACGGGATTTGAATTGTCTTCGTTTATCATTTCAGGAGTCCGCTCCCACTCGCCATTTTCACCTTGACGGTATTCGCTTTTGATGGTATTCCACGCAACTTTGCGGGCAGATTCTTCGTCCATCCCGTCTTCTTGGGCACTCTTAAATGCAGCCTGGAAAATCTGCTGAGCTGCCTCAGGCAGTGCTTGTACTTCTGAAGGTAAGTTATTAACTTGTTGATCTGGTTGCTCGGTCATAAACTACTCCTATTATTTTTGCCTGGGATCATCTTAGAAAGCCAGATGTACGAATTCCTCTTCCCAGGATGTAGTTATGGCTGCTCGATATACCTATCTGAGGTATTATCTTATGTAAAGTAATTTTGTATTTACATATACAAAACTTTGCCCCAAATCATCTGCTTGCAAATACAGTGGTTTAGCTCTCCGACTTGTTAGAGAACTCAGTGGACTCGGATTCACGAATCATTGAGGATTGCTATAGATGAGATGGAGCCGCTACCTAGTTCGCTGCTAAAGCGAGTTCAAAGCTTGGAAGCAAACAAATACCAATTCACTTTATGGCTCGAATCTCACCTGAAAAGGGGAGTTGGAGGATCTAATGTGTAATTCCACAAAAGTGAACTGGTATCATTTACCGACTAAGGGAAACCACAAGTTCCAGCCGGTACAGTGGTTCCAGACCAATTGCTGAGGTCACTGGTAGAAATATTATTTGTAGACAGCGTTCCCGTTTCTATCTGGATCGCTCCTCCAAAACTGTCATTTAAGAAAAAGTTGCCAATCGTATTATTGCGGGGTTGCAGACAAATTGTATCGCCAGAACCGCTGGTTATTGCTTCGAGATCCCCGATGGCTCCGCCTGTTAAGGTGTTAAGCCGGACTCCAGCAAAGATTTTGGCAGTATCGTAGCTGTTGAGGGAAAACCCGGTAAAAGCATTATCAATAATTTGATTCGATTCACTGAGGAGTTGAAGTTGGGCATTTCCATTGATGCTGGTGAATATTCCGTAAAATCCATTTTTAGAAATTTGCTGATTGTTAGAAATATTGACTGTTCCTATCGCTGCATCGGAAAGTGCGATATTCACTCCATTATCTTGATTTTCAGCAATGGTGCTATTGGTAATGTTGAAGGTTCCAGAGGTGTTATTTGAGAGAAGTATCCCAATTCCATAAAACCCGTTTTTAGAAATTTGAGTATTAGTGATATTAAACGTTCCAGTCGCGCTATCGTTTAGCTTGATAGAAATTCCATCAAATTGATTGCCTGAGATTGTGCTGTTGGCAATCTCAAATGTCCCCAAAGTATTGGATTCAAGTTCAATATTAATGCCACTAAATTGATTTGCAGTTATTTGGTTATTAGTCAGAGTAAAGGTTCCGGAAGCACTCTCGAACAGTTTTACCTCGACTCCGTCGGCGATGCTCCCGAAGCTGTTACTGCCAGTAATCGTATTCTCTGAGATATTAAAGGTTCCAGTTGCAGTATTGCGAAGTTCAAGATTGATGCCGTCCCCTTCGTTAGCTAAAGCACCATTGTTGGCGATCGTGTTTTTGACAAGAATTAGGTTAACTTGCCCCTGATTATTGTTGAGGGAAAAGCCTTCCAAAGCAGAATTTGCGATCGCGTTGTCTTGAATTAGTATCTGGCCGGTCACGTTCTCAAGTGAGATGCCCTCACCAGCAGAATTCGCGATCGCGTTGTCTCGAATAATCGCATTGCTAATGTTGTTTCCAGCGATGCCAGAACCAGTAGTTGTGGTGATAGCGAAACCTGAAAGCGTTGTCGTGTTCCCCATTGTGACCGTTCCAGTCACGTCTGCCAGTACCCCCGCATTAGATAAGGGTAATTGTAGATTGCCGAGTTCCACGGTATCTATACGCTGCACAGGGCCAGTTGAAAGCACCTGCACTTGGTCGGGAATCTTGAAAGCAGGAACCCCAGGATTTGTCCCTGGTTGCACGTAGACAATATCATTGGATTGAGCCACAGCCAAAGCTTCCGCAACCGTTGCAGTCGGATTCTCGAACGTGCCGTTCCCGGTTCCAATTCCTAAATTGACGTGTCGAAATCTCCACGGTTGACCCGTCGTGGGATTCGTAACAAACACCGTATCTTGCACACTGAAAGATTCAGATTCCGACTGTTCATCGACTACAATATTCGCGTTTCGGGTCACAGATTCCCCCAGACGCGCCAGAACTCGATCTTCTTTTCTTATCCCTCTCGGACGAGTGCCGGGAAAATTCGCCCCGACACTCAGCACCAAATTCGTACCAAAAGTGGCGTCATTTGAGAGCAATAGTCCCAGCCTGAAAGTGTCAGTAGGACGCGCTTCCAACCGAGTCCGCCAGCCCAAAATCTCTGCACTGCCTGGGGCATCATAATAATAAAGTCCGGCATAGCCTCGGAGGTCGCCGGTTCGACCGATTTGGGCAATTTTTACGCCAGCTTCAACATCAAACCCTGCCATCGCCGCTTCAAAATTGCGATCGCGTTGAAGTTGTTGATTTCTAGTTTGACCCAAGAAATTACCCTGAAAGAAAGGGTCTGAAAACGATAAACCTGTAGAAAAAACCCTCTCTTGGGTCAGTTGGCGGGTATCTCCAACCGGAATGTAAGCATTCGCGCGAATATCCCAGTTTTCTCCTAAGCTTTCAAACCCAGCACCCAGTTGATTAAAGTTGCTATTACCCGTGTCGCGGGTATCGAAGGCGACATAGCCGCCCAAGATCCGGTTATCTTTGGCACTATAAAAGCGATGTCCTAAAACAATATTGCTGCTTATATGAGAATCTTCCGTTAACAACAGCAATCGACCTTCTAAGAAGGTGAGGTTGTCTGAGTTTTGCCATAGGGGAACAAAGCCTCCAATGCTACCAAAAGAACTTTCATAACCCACACCAGAACCAGTGGTAAATTCAGCGCCGATCCGGGGCAGAAATCGTTGAGAACGAACTCGATCTGATGGTGCTGTTTGTTTAGTGGCAGCGCTAATCTCTTCTGTAGGATCGGCGTTTTCTGGGGTTAGTATTTCTTGGAGTAACCCTGCTTCGCGCAAAGTCCGAGGAGGTGTTTTTACTTCTGCTAAAGGTTGAGAAATCTCAACCTCCAATGTCTCTGGGGAAGGTACGGTTTTGGGACCAGATTCTGGTGTGGGGAGTGCAGTTTTTACATTAGATATTTGGGCAAGAAAACGCCCTTGTTTTAGCGTGTAAAAAGACGGTTTGGCTAAAGACTTCTGGTCCTCGAAGCTTAAGGCTGCGGGTTCCAACGCCCCTGGTGGGTGTTTTGCTACATCAAGGGTATCGCCAAAGGATGAGTCTACAGTATCGTTATTTAATTCAGGAATGCCATCAGGTAGCTGGAGGATTGTAACGCCTGTAAAGTCTGTTGTCGAGCTTGATGGATTGGGTTTTAAATTAGGTGTTTGGGCGGTAGCAGTTGAAGTTAGCGTTCCTAACAGCAGCAAAATTGTGTAGATGTACGGTGTTGATGTTCTTAGAAGCATTTTCTCTATTAGATTCTGTTCTGGCTTCAGGCTCATATCCACAGCAACTCATTGTCAATAGTTGCCAAATCAGCAGCTTTAAATATTAATTAAAGCTGCTTCCTCATACTAGATACTTACAAAAGTAGAAGCTGCATTACTCATAAACGTAGCAGCATTCACCCCAGCCAATATTGCCAAAGTCTGGTTGTTGGAATTGTCAATAATACTGGTATTGCTTCCTTGCTGAATAATCGACAACTGGTTCAATTTCAAACCCCCGCCTAACCCAATATAGTCTTGACCAATCTGGAAGTCGCGGATGGTGTCAGTACCTTCCCCTTTGGAAACTGCGAAAATATCGCGCCCTAGACCTCCGGTGAGGATGTCATTCCCCAAGCCTCCGTAGAGTCGGTCATCGCCCCCATCTCCCCAGATTTGGTCGCTGCCTGCCTCGCCGTACAGGGTGTCATTACCGCCACAACCATTGATGCGATCGCTACCTGTACCGCCGTAGATGATGTCATCCATACCCATCGAACCCCCAGTCAAGAGATTATTGTTGAGGTCGCCAATCAGGGTATCGTTGCCGTCATCGCCGTAAATCCGGTCTTTTCCCAGTCCCCCTACAATCGTGTCATGACCGCCAAAACCATTGATCCGGTCGTCTAAAGAGGTTCCCACCAAGGTTTCAGAAAGCCAAGTGCCGTTAATGACATTGAGGGGTGCAGTGTCGTTGTCAATGTTGACAACAGCAACATCTTGCGGGTTCAGTCCGTTGTATTTGGCGTCGGTGCTAATAGCAGGGGCAGTAACGATGCTGTAGGCGATATTTCCATCGACAAGTACATCGTCAACTCCTTTCACCGTAATGGTTTGAGCAATATTCCAATTATTTGAAGTAAAGGTCAGCGATGGGCTGGAAACGCTGCCTTCTGTCGGATCGGAACTTCCTAAACCAAGGGTGACGTTAGCTGTAGGTTGACTATTGAGTTTGACGGTAAAGTTGGCAGCGCCTCCGGCTTCGGTGGTGTTGCCGCTAATTGGGGTGATGGTAAATCCGGCGGCGTCGTTGTCGATGTTGGTGACAGCGACATCAACAGGATTGAGTTTGTTGTAGTTAAGGTCGGTACTGACGGCTGGGGCGGTGATGATGTTGTAGGCGATATTGCCATCAACCAGTGCATCATCAACTCCTTTGACCGTAACGGTTTGAGCAATATTCCAATTATTGGCTGTGAATGTGAGGCTGGGGCTAGAGACGGTACCTTCGGTGGTGTCGGAACTGGTTAAGCCAAGGGTGACATTAGCGGTGGGTTGGCTGTTGAGTTTAACTGTAAATGTGGCAGTGCCTCCAGCTTCAGTGGTGTTGCCGCTGATAGGGGTGACAGTAAAGCCTGCGGTTTCATCGTTTTTGATGATGCCTGTGGCAGCAGTGTTGCCTAGATTGGCGTTGGTGGCACTGTTGAGTTTGATGCTGAAGGTTTCATCTGCCTCAAACTTGTTGTCACCCTTGACGTTAACGGTGATGGTTTTGGTTAAGGGTTCGCCGGGATTGAAGGTAAGGATGCCGTCGTTGTCGGTGTAGTCGCCGTCTGCGGTGGTGGCGGTGCCGTCGTTGGTGCTGTAGTTGACACTAATCGGCTGGTCGCTGGGGTTGGAGAGGCTGACCGTGTAGGTATAGGCGGTGACACCATTACCTTCGCTTTGAGTAACGGTGGCTGGTGCGATAGAGACGATGGGTTGAGAATCGTCGTTGGTGATGATGGCGGTACTGGCGTTCGCCTCTGGGTTAACGGTGGCGTTGGTAGCATTGTTGAGTTTGACGCTGAAGGTTTCATCTTTCTCAAACTTGTTGTCACCCTTGACGTTAACGGTGATGGTTTTGGTTAAGGGTTCGCCGGGATTGAAGCTAAGGATGCCGTCGTTGTCGGTGTAGTCGCCGTCGGTGGTGGTGGCGGTGCCGTCGTTGGTGCTGTAGTTGACACTAATCGGCTGGTCGCTGGGGTTGGAGAGACTGACCGTGTAGGTGTAGGCGGTGACACCATTACCTTCGCTTTGAGTAACGGTGGCTGGTGTGATGGAGACGGTGGGTTTGGCATCGTCGTTAATAACCGTTACCTGTGCTGTACCTGTAGTAATCGTCGAACTTGCGGGGGCAAGTGTTAGGTTCGGTTTACTCAGGGTGACATTGATGGTTTCATCTTGCTCAAATATTGTGTCACCCAAAACATCTAGGTTGATTGTTTTGGTTGTCTCGCCAACTCCAAAGCTAAGCGTGCCGGAAAGGGCAGTTGTCCCACCTGTAACCAGTATGTTGTTGTAGTCAATGCCATTGGTTGCGGTTCCACCAATTCCATAATCAACGGTACTGGCTACACCAATTCCGCCGCTGCGCGTGACAGTAAAGGTAACGGTTTGCTTACCAGTGTCACCTTCCTTTAAAGTTAGGGAAGCAGTAGTAATCGCGTATTGAATCGTGTCGTTGGATGCGATCGCTACCGTAGCATTGTTCTTAGCAGCATCAATGGTGTAACCTGCACCCGTCGCCAAGTTTAGCCGCAGCGTTTCGGCTAACTCTGGCAAAGTATCATCAACAGCAGTAAGAGTAACATTGACAAAACTCTGCCCATTTGGAATCACCACGGACAAACCGCCGCTACTGAGATTGTAGTCGCTTGCGATCGCAGTGCTGCTACCATCAACAGCAAGATTTACTGTCAAATCGCCCGTTGTGTTGCCAGTCCGGGTAATCTGGTAAGTTCCAGTATTTGCGCCCGCTTCTGCTGCATCAGCATCTATCGCCTGGATGCTAACTGTCGGCGTTCCAGAATTGACGGTAATTTGAAAAGTTTGCACTACTGAGGTATCGATACCACCGTTAGCAGTGCCACCATTGTCCTTAACTTGGACTGCAACTGTGGCTGTAGTAGCTGTCGCAATTGTTGCAGCAGGAGTATAAGTAAGATTACCTGTCAGCGGGTCAATTTTTGGTGCAGAGGCGAAGATACCAGGGTTGCTAGTGACGTTGACGATGTAGTTGTCGATGCTTTGACTTGATTCGTTGGCAGCACCCGGATTAAACCCACTCGCCCAGCCAGTGACAGTTTGCGCCCCTGCCCCAGCTGCGATACTTTGATTGCCACCAAGTGTGAAACTGGGGGCATCGTTTACTGGGTTAATAATAATACTGACTGTTTCAGCATCAATGCTGAAGGAAGATGCGCCGCCACCCGCCCCAGGATTTACTCCAGTTTTACCGCTAGTGAGTCCGTCAGAAGCATCCCAAGCGCGGAAGGTAATGCCTGAAGTGACAGTACCGTTAAAATCGGCATTAGGGAGAAAACGGATGAGATCGCTTGTTGTATCCTTTAGGACGGTAGCAGCCGCAGCGGACACCACAAAGTTATTCCAGCTACTTCCGCCATCAGTAGAATACTGCCAAGTGCCGTTGGTATTATCCACCCCAATTACAGCAATTCCTTCTACTGCACCTGCATCTGCATCGGTGATGGGGTTGCCACCAGCACCGCTAGCAATAATTTCAGAAACCAAAGTCCCATTGTTACTGGCAAGGGCAACATCTTCGTTAATCGCTGTTAGTGCCGGACTCCCAGTATTATTTAATACCGGGGCATCGTTGGCTGGGGTGACGGAAATCGGTATCGTCTTGATATTGCTAGTCGCCGCACCATCGTTAGCTGTAATCTTGAGCGTGTCGCTACCATTAAAGTCTTGCTTGCCTTTGTATAGCAGTCCGTTTGTGGCGGCTAAGTTAGCGTTAATCTTGCTTTGACTGCCTGTCAGGGTGACAGTTCCCGTGCCGTTGCCATTGACTGTTAACCCAGTAGAGTTGACTGTCAAAGCACCATTGTTGACTTCTAGACTGACGGTGATAGCAGTATTTCCCGCATCCACGTCAAATACGCTAACTCCTGCGATCGATAAATCGGTATCTTCAGCAACTGTTTGGGGTGCAAAGCTGCTGTTAGTTGTAATTGAGACATCTGATAACTTTACTTTGGCGCTGGCAGAGGTAGTACCATCCCCAAAGAAAATGAAGTTAGGGGTTTCATAGGGATCGATAGGCCCCACCCCCACCCAAGCAGTGTAATCCCGCAGCTTACCGCTAAGGATGGTAGTGCCGCCTGTGGAGAGAGTGTAAGTATCGCCAAGAACTGTCAGCTGGTAGGGAATTAAACCCGCAGTAGTGTTGAAGGTAGCGCCTTCAGCATGGGTGAATAGAAGTTGGTTGTTGCTGGCAGAAGGATTTGTACTTGGATCTGTCTGAGTTGTGCCATCTTCCTGCGCCCAGATTTCGTCATCCCAAAATCCTAATTCGATGCCTTTTTTGTCGCTGCTGAGAACTATGATGCTGAAACCAGCTCTATCGGCAATGCCATCGCCATTTTTATCAGCTGTGCCCGTCGTATGATTTTCTGAGAGAACTTGGGCGGTGAAATTGACGGTGTAACCAGTAGCGTGGTCTAAGGTAGGTACGCTTTTAGGGGAATAGCCAGCATAACTGTCTGGAGTGGTAGTGGTATCCAAGGTAGTCGCGCCACCGGAGGCACTTTGCGTTGCACTACCAACGGGAATGTATGTAAATCCTTGAGTGTCGGGCGTGGTATTTAACGAACCATCGTATTTAATTACTGAAGCACCAATAATCGGCGCATCGTTGACAGATGTAACGTTGATGGTTTCAGTAACAGCGGTGCTGGTGCCACCGTCGCCATCGGTAACGACAAAACGCACGGTGCGAGGAGTGGTGCTGGGGTTCTCCGAGACGTTCTGATAAGTGATGTTTTGCAGCAGTGCAGTCGCGGCGGTGGGTGTGGCGTTGGCGTTGAAAGTGACGACTAGAGGAGTGGTGCCAGTCCCGCCTGTGAAGGTGCCGATTTGCACTCCGCCGTATTTGACAATTGTGCCATCTAGCCCAATTTGCCCTGCACCGTTACCTTGGTTGCGAATTGCTAAACGGTCGGATGCCGTGCCACCTGCCGTAAAATCTACTGTCAGCTTCCCGGTGTCAAAGTTGAGGGAGTCGCTATCTGTGACAGTGGCGGTGCTATTAATGACGGTAGCAGCTGCATTTTCGGTGTAAGGCACAGGTGCAACTGTGAGAGCAATCGCCGGCGCAATGTTGGTGTTGGCGATCGTGTGGCTTCCTAAACCATTGAAGGTGTCTTGGGCGAACCCATCCCATTGAACGCTGGGATCAAATGGATCGAAAGGACTTGGATCTCCAGTTGTTACGTTACTCTTACGGCGCAGGGTATTATTTTGGGTACTGGTAAGCCCATTACCCCATTCTGTGCCAGGGTCGTTGCCAATTTGACCAATCGAGTCAATGATGGTTGCACCCTTACGCAGCACAACCGCATCGTCCCCGTTGTACCAGCCATTAAAATTGTTGGTTTGATCGGCTTGACCCAGAATGCTAAGGGCAGCATTAGCTTGTGCTAAAACAAATACATCCTTATCTGCTACTATGCCGCTCAAGTTGATAGTTAGAGTCGGGCTAGTGCTACCGTTTGCATAAAAGTCTACGGCGTAACCTGCTGCGGCTAAGTTAATTGCTGCCCCAGTACCGTTATAAAATTCAAGAGCTTTATTGTTGCTGCTACCTTCAACATACTCTGAGATGAACAGATCGCTTGGCAGGACTGAAGTATAAGTTGCGATCGCTGCTCCCCCAAACACCAGAGAAGTTTCTATCTGCCCTGTAGCAACTTCCAAATCCCAGTCACCGCCCAAAGCTGCGCTGCCGGTCAAGTCAACCGAAGCGGCAATGTCAGCACCTGTTAGCTGACTCAGTTGTTGCACAAAATCCGCACCGACTTCTCCTGCTGCCACATCGCAACCGTAGAGAAGGACGTCAGCATCAGGGGTTAAAGCATTTGCCCACTGTTGTAACTGGCTAGTGTATGCTTCTAGGTTGCTTGAATTCAGTTGGGTTGACCCCAGTTGCAAACTGCCTTGTGTCCCGTGGGAAACTATGTGAACGCTGGCGATGTCGGTGCGCCCCGCCAGCACTTGTGTGATTTGCGCTACTCCATCCTGCATTGGGTTCAGGATAAATACTTCCGTCCCCGGTTCCACACCAGCAGCGAGACTCTGGTAATTCTCAACTGTAGAGTCAATGAAGACTATCTTTTGTACTCGCTGGGCGGGAGAAGTCTCTACCACTGAAGAGTTTTCACCAGCAATGCCCTGACCAGCTTGGTTTGGTTTTTGATTTGAGGAGGAATGATTCCAAAAGTCTTGCATGATGAGGTTTGGGTGTAAATATCAATGGTTGAGATGAGTAGAGACACCAGAGCGATCGCCAGAGTGTCGCTCAATAACCTAGAGAAAGTTGTCAGTTTATAGATATTCAGGTCGCCAATAGCTGGTGAACTGAATTAATCTCAGTAGATGCTGTCATATAGTTTCCAGAAATTGGGATGAACTAACGTTTTTAGCCTCAATTATTGAAATTCCTGCAAATATCTGGCTAGAGAGGACATTTTGTTGATAAAGGTGTATCGAGCGAGGACAAATGCAAACAATCTCAAAGTTGCATTGCTTGAAAAAGTTATAGTGTAGTCTTTAGCACATTTCAATTCTTTCTGTACTTATTTGACACTTTAATTGTTTACTACTTTAGGAAGATGAAAAAATTTTGACAAAAACTTTATAAAAAATTCATTGTGACTTTATCTCGGCTTTATATAATTTTTTCTTATAGGGGCTTAGGTCCGTAAACCCTAACCAGAACGATGTCCGATTACGGTCAACAGACGATTACCAATTGATTTTCACTTAACTAGATCGTGGTGAAATCATCGCTGGTCAGGGTGTTTGCTTGCACTCCAGTAAGTGTCGCTAATAGTTCCCCTGTGTTCGCAAGACCGATTAAAGCGTTGTTTGCATTCGCACTCGTCCCTTGGGTAATCGTTAGATACTCCAACTTCAAACCATCGGATAATACGATGAGGTCTTGAGTATCCGTGAAGTCAAGAATCGTGTTTGTGTGGCTGTTATTCGATAAAACAAAGCGATCGCTACCATTACCGCCGAAGAGTGTATTTTGACCAATCCCACCATTAAGCCAGTCATCACCGTCGCCACCAGCGAGGTAATCGTTTCCTTCTCCACCTAATAGAGTGTCATTGCCAATCCCGCCACGCAGCAAGTCATCGCCACCCAATCCTTCTAACGTATCATTGCCACCTTGACCGTTAATAACATCGTTAGAAGCATCAAAACCTTGGGTGTTGTTATCCAAATCGTTAAGGAAAGTGACAGTATTTTTGTTGAAAATCTGTTTGAGATCCTCGTTAGCGTTAGCAATGTCAAAGCTTTTCTGAATCTGCGTTTGTCCGTCAAAGAGAATATTGCCGATGTCTACCGACGCACCTGTAGATGGTTGGAGATTATTCAAATCTTGGAGGGTAAAATTTTTCAAGATAACCTTCGTGTTATCAACGCCATCGAATGCGATCGCTAAATCGTTACCCGTTTGAGTTAAAAGTAGATTGTTGGCAGTTAAACCAGTACCTTCGAATTTGAGGGTATCGACTTCAGAAATTATCTCTGCCGATGGATGATTTCCCGTTCCTACGCCACCGAAATCTGTAATCGTGTCGGTGCCATCGCCACTGCGAATCACAAAAATATCTTGGTCACCACCGCCGGTGAGGATATCATTTCCTTGCAGCCCGATCAGGGTATCGTTCCCCGCTTTCCCATCAATGCGATTATTACTATTATTGCCTACCAAGGTATTAGAACTTGCGCTGCCATTGATTGGTAAGGTAAAACGGGCGACTAGCGGATCGTGGTCGCTATCTTGAGTTGCAAACTCGGCATTGAGATGTACTACATCGATTTCTGCCGTCGATTTGAGATTTTTACTGACTAAAATGTGGTCAAGCGCTTGAGAATTCCCTTCAAAAATGTAGGTATATTGTTCGTTCTTCGGCAAAGTATCAATCAAGTTCGTGAGGTCGTTACCTTTTAATACTTCTAACGGCTTTGAGAACTGAAAATCATTAAAATCCCCCAGGACTATGACATTGGCATTGGGGTCAATTGCTAGCAGGCTATCGACAAAGTTATTAACGGTAGCGGCTTGTTGTAGACGTTGCGCTTCTGAAGTGAGTATTGGCGGTTGAGAACTGCCGAAAAGAGGTTGATCGCCACCTTTGGAGTTGAAGTGGTTGCCAATGACAAATACTTGATTGCCGTTGAAGAGAAACTCCCCAACCAAAGGCTTGCGACTGTTGGCAAAGGCGTCACCGTTGGAAAGGTTAGTGTCAATAATGCGACCCGGACTAGCGGAAAGTTCTGCGCCATCTGTTCCGCTATTTACGGTGGTGTTGGTCGTGGAGGTGCCGCCGGGACGGTCTACAAACTCAACGCGATTTGGGTTAAAGAGGAAGCCGACACGGATATTACCCCCCGGTTGACCGCCATCTTGGTCGTCTACCGGGTTAATTTGACGGTACTCGTAAGTCGGGCCACCCAAAGATGCGATCGCATCTATTAGGGTTTGGTAAGTTTGGTTAGCATCAACGACACTATCATTTGTGGCACCATTGTTGTCTTGGATTTCCTCCAAGCTAATAATGTCTGGTAATTTGAGGTTGTTGATAACAATATTCGCAAGGCTGCTAAATTTAGCGTTATCATCAGCAGGATTGAGATTCTCGACGTTAAAACTAGCAACCGTCAACTGGTCGGCACTTCCTGTTAATGCGGTCGTTTCCCGTGCTAAATTTCCCGAAATGACGTTAGGTAAAGGTGCAGTATTGAGAAGCTTATAATTGCCAAAGCTGTAGTCGATGACGCCGGTGATGGAACCAGTGAAGTTGTCGCCTACATTTACTTGCGGTTCACTGTTAATAATGGCATCGTCGATAATAATCCGTTCTGGGTTAAAATCCCCCGGCTGAACTACAATACCGCCCCTGTCCGTTCGGGTGCTAGCATTCACACCATTGTCAGCCAGGACGGGAATTTCACCAAAATCATTGGTAGGCCCTACCGCTACCGCATTATTCACCTGCACCCGCATTCCTTCTAGGCTTTCGTAGAAGTCAATGCCGTCTTGCGTCGGGTTGAATATACCTAATCCATCATCATCAATCACTTGAGTTGGAATCGTGCGTCCGCCCTCACCCAAAATAGTGCTACTAGGTAAAGGATTGCCCTTGGAAATTGTTGCAATCCCTGCATTCCCCACAATAATTTGAGTTGTGGAGAGACTGCTGCTATCAGAACCGCTAGGAATGAATTCATCAACAATCCCGCTAACCAGAATAGAGTCCCCAACACTGACTTTGGGGGTTATCCAAGTGAGGACGAAAATCCCCTCGGAGGTAGCATCATTCGTGTCCGGATTAGGATCTTGCAGATAAAATCCATTTGACTTTACTGCGGTGACGATACCAGGGACTTTGGAAACCAACTGACCCACCAATGGCGATGTATGGCTAGCACCTTGAATGTCATGGATGCGAAGATTACCAGCTTCTAGTTCGTCGTCAGTTACGGTTACGGTAATTGTGCCGCTAATATATTGGGTTGCAGAAGCTGTTAATGTCACCGTCTGAGAACCCTCTACAAACGGATCGTTCACCGCATCAATTGCGAAGGTTGCTGATGCCTGATTTGCTGGAATGGTTACAGTTGTCGCAACGGTAGCTTCGCTGGTGTCGCTGCTGAGTAAGTTAATCGTGAGTGACTTTGATAAGTCTCCGGTTCGGGTAACAGTTCCAGTGGCAGCACCTGCACCCGCAGCTTCTGAGAAGGTAGCGGAGTCAACCGTCAAACTAAGGGATTCTGTTATTTCGCTGCCAGTATTTGTCACTGTAAATGCACTACTGGGCATCGTCAACCGTTGGGTATTATTGCCCGTCCAATTCGCTGGGTTGCTGATTTTTGCAAGTAACTCTGCTCTAGTTCCGAAAGTGCCGTTAGTAATGTTATAAGTTGCGTTATCAATTTCTGGGATAGATACCGCCGTTAACCCGTTTGTTAATCCTGGCGGTAATGCAGAGTTATTGTTACTGGTCGCATTCTCTGCCCATGCCGAATCGTTACTATTAATTGCATAAATAAAAGTGGGAGCTGTTGCCAAACCCTGGTAGGCAAGGATTTGATCTCCATCGCTTGAAAGTTTCATTGAACCAACACCCGGATTGACAATTTCGCCAACCGAGTAGTTTCTATTTGCTGTCCAAGTCAAAGTTCCTTCACCCTTTCTAAATTCGTTGCTGCTTTGCCAACCTTTATTTGTAAAGTGAATTGCAGTTCCAGAAGCAATATCTTTTAGCAAAACAAAGGCAAATTGATCGGGATCGTCAAAATTGAAACCGATAATGGCGATGTCACCAGCAGCAAGCGTTGTCGGAGCCATATAAGTCTCTTTTCATTTTCAATGGTTGTCTAGAACTGTGAAGTCAAGTGGGAGTAGTATGGCGATCGCTAAATTCCATTTTTCAGGAGCGATCGCCATACTACTGTTTCTTCACAGAGATTACTCTTTCCCTCGGCAGGTCAAATTGAGCCAACCTACTTGTGGTAAAACAGATACTTTGGCAAAATCTATCTCTCCAGAAAATTGGTTGTTTGTAGCCAACATCATCAGCACTTATCTCAGTGCCAAGGGCAGAATTTCAAACTTTCCTTAGCCTAAATAGCGCCACCCTAAAGATATTCAGTTGATGTTAACAAACCCTGATAATTAATTCTAAGTATAAATTAAGCTGGGATGAAGTTGCCGTAAATTCACGCAATCTTCATAAACCATCTTGGTACTAAGAAATCGCTATCTCTGTAGATATACTGAGAGGGGCAAAAAGTGGGCTAATACTTGTCGGCAACCACCCTCTATCTTGGGGGGGCGAACCCTGCTGCGGGGCTACCTTAAAGTCGGACAGGGAGACCCCACCCCGTCTACAGCAGGGTGGTTTCATACAATCCTTAGAAAATTTTGAGGCATTGCGACATTTTGTAGGGATATGGCAATCAAAAAGCCCCTACCGCCAACCAAAATCAACGTTACAGAATTTTCTTTTAATAAATGAAACCACCCTGCTACCGCTCCCCGTCCACAGCTACCGTGTATATACAAGTCTTCTTGAACTTGCAAGTCCCGTTTTGATCCCCCAACCCCCGCTAAATTGGGGGGCAATCAATTTACATCAACTTTGCCTTTAAAGTCACACTGAATCCGAGACTGAAGACTCGATAAACTGTAATAAACCGACTTGTTGCATCCGCTCTTTGAGCCAGTTATTAAACATTTCGTCAATCAATCGACGGCGCATTTGTTCATCTAACTGTGCTGGCAAGAACTTTTCAAGTCGAACGATTGCATACCACTCTTCCAGACGAGTAGGAGGCCATAACTGTCCCGGCTGACTAATGGATAGCATTTTTGCGATCGCTGGATGCAAAGCACTCAAACTTACTGGGCCAATGACTCCCCCAGTGTGAGCTTCTGTTCCTTGGGAATATTCTCTAGCTAACTCTGCGAAAGATTGCTCTCCTTCCTGAATTCTAAAGTAGACTTCCTGGGCAATTCCCATATCTTTGGTACGAATTAAGGAACACACTACCTGGTCGAGACTCGCTTTGCGAGCGATAAAATAAGACTCGACCTTTGAACTCCAAGTAGCCATCTTAAACTTCTCTAGCAGCAAGGGTCGTACAGCTAAGTCTTCCAGTTGTTCTAAGGTCATGCCTTGGGATACCGCCCAAGCTTTTCGCGCTTCTGGGGAGGTGAGTTGGTGTTGCGCGGCAAACTGCTCTACAGCCAATTGACGCTCTATATCTGTGCAAGAATAGAGCGCGATCGCTTCGTCAATAATAATCCCTTGCAAAAACTGGGGCAGCAACTGATAACGGCTCAACAAAGACGGAATCTCATGTGCCTGAATTACCTGGCTGCCAACTTGAAAAATTTCCGCCATCTCAAACGCAGCTACCCGCCTAGGTTTTGCCCGATTGCATGAGTCACTCGGATTGGTTCTCAACTCTTTGCTACTGACCAAATCTTATAGCAGATTCGATCGTTATCTTTACAGAAGTGTGGATTGAACTAGAGAATTGCCAGATGACGCAACTATTGTTTTGGCTGAAATCAACAGAGCAATTGGGATGATTTAACAGCGGGTAAAGATGAAATAATTTCCTAAGTTAAGCGATCGCGCAACGCCATCCTCCTCGACTTGCACTTCAATTAGACCGAATTTGCAAGCAAAGTGGGTGTTATCTATCAGGATGCAGGGCACATCTTGGTTGAACATTTTGGTGTGGAGGAACACGCGATCTGCCTCAACATGGATAGTCAGCGTATCTAGATATGACGTGTAGCTGCCCGCATAAGATGCCCAAGCCGAGAAATCCGGCACAAACGAAGCATCGAGTTCGATGCGTTCGCAGGGTGAAGAGTTGACCATAATATACCGTGTCGGTTCTGTTGCTTCGAGGATAAAACCGACAGGAATTTTTTCTTGGCTCTCTGGCTTTTGTGCAAAATAAAGGTCTTTTTTGATTGCCTGTAAAGGCATCACCTGCTCGTTTAATTCAAGCATCAGCTGACCATCCACCACCTGAATCTCGAGCAAACCCGTCTGAGGTCCCAAATATAATCCTGTATATTGCGACCATAACTCGGTATCGGGCGCGATCGCTTGCGGCTTCGGTGCCTGCTTTGGCAGATTCAGGAGTTCGTCAAAGATTCGGTTGACGATTTTGTAAGCAGCAAAGTCAGGGGCACGACGGTTGAACACCAGCGAAACTGCAACATCAGCCTCCGGAACCATGAGGAACCAGCTACCAAAGCTGCTAATTGCACCATTGTGTCCGATTCGACGTATCCCCTTGTAGGGATCAACCATGAAAGTCAGTCCATATCCCGCCCCTTCCGCCGTATACCAGTCTGCATGAAGTGTTTGCATTTGGGCAACCGACTGGGGTGAGAGGATCTGGCGATCGCGAAAACAACCCTCGTTCATGTGCATCATCGCAAAGTTTGCCAAATCTAGCACCGTGGAAATGATAAATCCCGCTGGATAGCCAGCCGTATTGTCAGCAAAGCGGCGATCCACACTTAATGTTCCATCCTCATTCTGGTTGTGCGATTGAGCAATTGGATAAGTCATCGCCACCGTCGGATCGAATGTTGTGCGTTGCATCTCCAAAGGGTCGAAAACTAACTCTTGCATCAGTTGTGTAAAGGGCTTACCGCTGACAGCCTCAGCAATATAACCAACCACCATAATGCCGGGATTGCTATAGGAATACAGCTTGCCGGGAGGTGCAATAATCGGGTACTTCGGGATCTGGTCTCGGACGTAAGCCTCAAGTCCCTCTGGATCGCGCCGACCATAGTTTTGGGCATCCGTAGGGAGTCCAGATGTATGCGTCATCAGCATCCGTAGGGTGATTTGCTCAGCAGCTCCCTCCTCGCTGAGGGCGAACCAATCAATGTAATCTTTAATGGGTCGATCGAGGTCAAGCTTACCAGTCTCAACTAGCCGCATCACCGCAGTACCAGTGAGCGGCTTGGTGACAGAACCAATCCGAAACAGAGTTTGCGGAGTTACAGGGATTGAGCCATCTTCCACGCTAGTGACACCAAAACCCCTGGCATAGATGACTTCCCGATTTTGGACAACCGAAAGCGCCACACCTGGGATAGCGGAGGCTTTCATCTGTTCTTCGATTTGCTGTTCTAATTGATAAAAGTTAAGCATTGGTCTCTACATCCAGAATTTTTGTAATTTACGGATTTCATCGGATATTGTGCATCCCGCTAACAATCCGGGTAACAGCGAGGGGGCTTCCGTGTCCCTAACGGTTACGCAGACTAAACCCGCCTTGTCTACCGTAATCATTCGGTTCGTTCCCCCAAATCCATTACAGTTTAAAGAGATAACTAAAATCCGATCCTTAAGCTTATAGGGAAATCTGGAATGCATTTGAGTGAAATTACTCATCCCAACCAGTTGCACGGTCTATCAATTCGTCAACTTCAGCAAATTGCCCGTCAAATTCGGGAAAAGCATCTCCAAACTGTAGCCACCAGCGGCGGTCATTTGGGACCGGGATTGGGGGTCGTAGAACTGACAATCGCTTTGTATCAAACGCTAGACTTAGACCGCGATAAAGTGACCTGGGATGTTGGGCACCAAGCCTATCCGCACAAGCTGCTCACCGGGCGGTATCACCGCTTCCACACGCTGCGCCAAAAAGATGGCATCGCCGGTTATCTCAAACGATGTGAAAGTAAATTCGATCACTTTGGTGCCGGTCATGCTTCCACCAGTATTTCATCGGCTTTGGGTATGGCAATGGCGCGAGACCTCAAAGGCGAGAACTTCAAAGTCGTGGCAGTGATTGGCGATGGGGCACTCACGGGCGGTATGGCGTTGGAAGCGATTAACCATGCCGGACACTTGCCCAAAACCAACCTGCTGGTGGTGCTGAACGATAACGAAATGTCGATTTCGCCCAACGTCGGCGCGATTCCTCGCTATTTGAACAAAATGCGTCTTAGTCCGCCGATGCAGTTTATTACAGATAATCTAGAGGAGCAATTTAAGCATATTCCCTTTGTCGGTGAATCCCTAACCCCAGAACTGGAGCGGGTGAAAGAAGGGATGAAGCGTCTGGCAGTTCCGAAGGTAGGGGCGGTATTTGAAGAACTCGGCTTTACTTATATGGGGCCGGTGGATGGTCATAATTTAGAGGAACTGATTGCTACCTTCAAGCAAGCGCACAAGATGCAGGGGCCAGTCTTGGTTCACGTCGCAACGGTGAAAGGGAAAGGCTACGAAATCGCGGAGAAAGACCAAGTCGGCTACCACGCACAATCCCCTTTTAACCTCGCGACTGGGAAAGCGGTTCCTTCCAGCAAACCCAAACCTCCCTCTTATGCCAAAGTTTTTTCCCACACGCTGGTTAAACTTGCTGAGAATAATCCCAAAATTGTCGGCATCACAGCAGCAATGGCGACGGGCACGGGTTTAGACAAACTCGCCAGCAAACTGCCTAAGCAATACATTGATGTCGGCATTGCCGAACAACATGCGGTTACTTTAGCCGCCGGTTTGGCTTGTGAAGAAATGCGACCCGTTGTCGCGATTTACTCCACTTTTCTGCAACGTGGCTACGACCAAATCGTTCACGATGTCTGCATTCAAAAATTACCCGTCTTCTTCTGTCTTGACCGCGCCGGAATTGTCGGTGCTGACGGTCCCACGCACCAAGGGATGTACGATATCGCCTATCTGCGCTGTCTCCCGAATATGGTGTTGATGGCACCCAAAGATGAAGCTGAATTGCAGCAGATGATCGTGACGGGTGTTAACTACACCGATGGCCCGATTGCCATGCGCTATCCTCGCGGCAATGGCTACGGGGTGCCCCTGATGGAAGAAGGCTGGGAAGAACTGCCCATCGGCAAAGCCGAAATTTTGCGCCAAGGCGATGATGTTTTGATCCTGGGTTATGGCTCGATGGTCTATCCCGCCATGCAGGCAGCGGAGATTTTGAGTGAGCATGGGATTGAGGCGACTGTTGTGAATGCTCGTTTTGCGAAGCCGCTGGATACTGATTTAATTTTGCCTCTGGCTCAGCAGATTGGTCGGGTGGTGACGCTGGAAGAAGGCTGCATCATCGGCGGCTTTGGTTCGGCTGTGGCAGAAAGTCTGCTGGATCATAATCTGATGGTGCCGATTACGCGGATTGGCGTGCCTGATGTATTAGTGGATCATGCTACGCCAGAACAGTCGATGGCGGAACTGGGTCTGACACCGGCTCAAATTGCCGAGCGAGTGAGGAAATCTTTTAGTCCTCAGCTGTCAGCAGTGATGAGTTAAAGGTAGGTTTTTTTAACGCAAAGGTACGCACAGGTAAGCGCGATCGCGCCGCTTCGCTAACGCAGAGGTACGCAATGATATCGGTTGCGCTTTGGGTGTAGTCTGAGCTTTCCTTGGTGTTCTTTTGCGTTAAGGCAAAATCACCCTAAGTTTTCGGGAGAAAGCACGAGGTAAAAAAGCAGTTAGTCGGGTAAATATCGGCTAAGTTGTTAGAAACTATCATATTGATAACTAGCAACTCACCGCCAATATGTCTACCAAAACTCAAGTTTTTCCGGTTATTTGGAACGAAGACCGCGTTTTGCTCATCGACCAAAACCGCCTGCCTACCGAGTACACGTTTGTCGAAATCAGCTGTTGCGAAGATATGGCGCAGGCGATTAAAACGATGATTGTCCGGGGGGCACCGGCTATCGGTGTTGCGGCTGCCTATGGGATGTACCTGGGGGCAAGAGAGATTCAGACAGACAAGCGCGAGGAATTTTTGACCAAGTTGGAGCAAATTGCCGAGATGTTACGGCAAACTCGTCCAACTGCGGTTAATTTATTTTGGGCGATCGCGCGGATGTTGCGAACTGCCTATGAGTCTCTCGGAACGGTAGAAGAAATCAAATCTATTTTACTGACAACTGCTAAGACGATTAATGCAGAAGACTTGCAGACTTGTCAGGCAATCGGCGATCGCGGCTTAGAAGCTTTACCCTCCAAGCCCCATAAACTGGTTATTTTGACTCACTGCAACGCTGGAGCTTTGGCAACTGCTGGCTATGGAACTGCCTTGGGGGTTGTTCGTTCTGCATGGCGAGATGGGCGTCTGGAGCGAGTCTATGCTGATGAAACTCGTCCCCGCTTACAAGGTGCGAAACTGACTTCTTGGGAATGCGTCCAAGAAGGCATTCCAGTTACGGTGATTACCGATAGTATGGCAGCTCACTGTATGAAACAGGGTTTAATTGATGCAGTCGTTGTCGGTGCTGACAGAATAGCCGCAAATGGTGACACTGCTAATAAAATTGGCACTTACAGTCTGGCACTGGTTGCTAAGGCTCACAATGTTCCTTTCTTTGTTGCCGCACCCCTCTCTACGATTGATTTTGAGTTGTCTTCTGGCAGCAAAATTCCGATTGAAGAGCGCCACGCTTCGGAAATCTACCAAGTTGGCGATACGCTTCTTACTCCTGCTGGCGTGGAGTTTTACAATCCAGCATTTGATGTCACTCCCGCTGAATTAATTTCAGCAGTGATTACCGAGTATGGCGCGATCGCACCCAGTGAGTTAAAACAGTTTCAGACCAAACAATTGGTTTAGAAGGGCGCAAGAATACAACAGAAAAATAAAAAGGAACGAACCTTGGGAAAGACTACAGCCGAAACCAAACATCATCTTTTGAAAAACGAACCAATCCGTAAATTTGCGGCGTCTACACAAACAGATTCATCGTCTCTTTACAATTGGCAAGATTCCCTCAAACAGCGAAGAAACATACTCTTTTTCGCAACGGGTGTAATAACGATAGGGAATTTGGTATTGGTAGGTAATCCCATTGCTTTCGCACTCGGGCTTCCCCCTATGTTGAAATGTGGCCCAGTTAAGCAATCAGCAGTGGAAGAAAATATTGAGTCAATTAACTTAGCTCAAGAAGCCCATTTTTCTGAAAAAAAGTCCTTTGCTAACGACTTTAATAAGTTAGGAATCCGCCTTCAAAAGCAGGGTGACGACTACGAATATTCAACCCGTGCCACTTCTTCGGCTGCCTTTAGTTACGGGATATCCCAAAGTAAAGGAAATAACAGTTACGTTGGGGCTGTGTTTGTAATACCAGCTACTGAGGCCAAATCTAAAGTTGCTAACCGTGAGACAACAGTAACAATTTTGTGCCAAGCGGATTCCCCTGGCGCAATCAAACCTGTAGAGCCAGCTTATCAAAATGGCGCAATTGCATGCGGCTCCAACACCACAGAAATCTACCGTTATTCGCCTTAAGGCTAACTCGGAAGAAAGGTTAGATTGGGAATTGACACTTAAGCAATCCCAAATCTAACCTTTTCAGGAATTTCTCATTCTACCAGTGAATACTTATTAAAGCTTTTTGTGCTTTGCGTGTATGCAAAACACAAAAAAGTATATTGGGTTTATTTACTTGACAAAAGTGAAGATGATGAGCATCTATTTCCGAGCTAAGTGGTTACACTTTTTATTTAAAAAACATAAAAATGAAGGTATAGCCTTCTACATTGGAATTCTGATTCTTATAATAATTTTTGGTGTTTTGGCAGTTATGGCTTTGCCTATTTTTTTGAATTGTGCCAATACAGCCAATAACAAGAGATCGCAAGGAGAAATCTATATCGTCTCTATAAACAGAGGACAAGAAGCTTACTATTTAGAAAATAATACTTTTGTTGCTTCTCTGCCGAAACTCGGTCTAAGTATTCCAAGTAAAACAAAAGATTATGAATATTCTATTCGTGCAACAAAAACAGCGGTATTTAACTACGCGATCGCTCAAGAAACTGCTTCAAAACCCCTGAAGAGCTATGTTGGGGCTGTATTCATCGTACCAGACAATCATTCCCGAGACTTAACTACAGTAAGGATTCTGTGTCAAGCGAATGCTCCCGGTGCAATCAAGCCTGTAGAACCAGCTTATCAAAATGGCGAAGTCGCTTGCGGTTCTAACACCACAAAAATCTCCCGTTATTAGTCTTAAGGCTAACTCGGAAGAAAGGTTAGATTATGGATTGGTATCTAAGCCGGCTAAAATCTAAACTTTTCAGGAATTTCTCATCTTGCCAGTGAATACTTATTCAAGCATTTTGGACTTTGCACCTACGCAAAATACAAAAAAATATCCGGGGTTTGTTTACTCCCAAAAGATGGAATATGAATATCTATTTTAGAGCTAAGTGGTTACAATATTTGTCAAATAGAAATGAGAACCAGGGTAATGTCTTGATTGCGCTTTTGGTTGTCGTTGTCATTAGCATTGTTGGTATTTTAGTAGCTATAGCACTTCCTAGCGCTGTGAGTTGTGGAGGCAAAGCTGGTCAATCAGAAGGGAAACAATATATCGGCTCAATGAATAGAGCACAGCAAGCCTACTATCTAGACAATGGTGCTTTTGTGGCTTCAATTCCGAAACTAGGGTTAGGTGTTCAATCTAAAACAAAAAATTACGAATATTCCGTTCGAGCAACAAAAACGGCAGTCTTCAACTACGCGATCGCTCAAAAAACTGCTTCCAAACCTTTGAAAAGCTATGTTGGGGCTGTCTTCATAGTAACTGCATCTGATGTAGACGAGAAAGCGGCTGAAAATCACGACGAGAAAGCGGCTGAAAATCACGAGAAAGGGTCATCGTTATCAATAGTATGCGAAACAGAGACTCCCAGTAACAAACCTCCCGCCGATCCAACTTACCAAAAGGGTGCCCTCACTTGCGGTTCTAACACCACCGAAATCTACCGTTATTCACCTTAAGGTTAACCCGGAAGAAAATTTAGATTTTGGCTTTCCATCTAACTAAGCAAGCCAAAATCTAAACTTTTCAGGAATCCCTTATTTTCCAAGTGAATATTTCTTAAAGCTTTTTATAGTTTGCACGCACGCAAAGTATAAAAAAGTATCTAGGGTTTATTTATTCAAAGAGGCTGAAATGAGCATCTATTTCCGAGCTAAGTGGTTACAATTTTTATTTAAAAAGCACAAAATTGAAGGTATAGCTTTCTACCTTAGACTTTTGGTTCTTATGATAATTTTTGGTGTTTTGGCAGTTATAGCTTTACCTATGGTATTTCCTGAAGAGAGGATTTGTGGAGGCAAAGGCAGACTCTATGGGCAAGTCTATATCGGCTCAATGAATAAAGCACAGCAATATTACTATCTAGAAAATGGTGCTTTTGTGGATTCAATTCCGAAACTAGGGACAGGTATTAAAACTGAAAACAAAAATTATGAATATTTCGCTCGTGCGACAAAAACAGCAGTTTTTCACTACGCGATCGCTCAAAAAACTGCCTCAGACCCACTGAAGAGCTATGTTGGGGCTGTCTTCATAGTACCTACATCTAAAGTAGGCAAAAAGGCAGCTAAAAATAACAAGGAAACGTTAGCAATAATATGCGTGACAGATACTCCTACTAGCCAAATCCCCGCGGAGCCAACTTACCAAAAGGGTGTCCTCGCTTGTGGTTCTAATACTCAAGCACTTGAAGTACCTGAATTTATGAGAATCGAGGAAGAGAAACGAAGGCGAAGGGACGAAGGAAAACTTAACATTCTCTCAAAGATTAAAGGACAGCAAGCTTTCTATTTAGAAAGTGGTATTTTTTTTGCTCCTACTATGTCGAAATTGGGTATGGGTGTTACAGATATAACAGGCGAAACAACCAATTATGAATATTCTGTTCGCAGAACAAAAACGGAACTCTTTAACTACGCGATCGCTCAGAAAACTGCCTCAGACCCACTGAAGAGCTATGTTGGGGCTGTCTTCATAGTACCTACATCTAAGGTAGGCAAAAAGGCAGCTAAGAATAACAACGAAGTGTTAGCAATAGTATGCGAGACAAATACTCCTACTAGCCAAATCCCCGCCGAGCCAACTTACCAAAAGGGTGTCCTCGCTTGCGGTTCTAATACTCATTCGATACCATATTCGATACCATAGTGCCACGCCTAAAAAATATAGCGATCGCCTGAAACGGCAATTTTCCAAATCAAGTGATTCACCGGAGGTAACCATGCAGCTTAAGGATAAAGAAGAACAAAATTCAGTCAATATATCCTCACAGTTAAACCTAACCATTCAAGTTGAAAAAACGACTGAAAATAAGACAACAAATTCGATTACTAAATCTCAGCCATTTCTAAATAAACTTAGTCCCGAAATTAAGGCACTCCTTGTCTTACTTGTCTTTTTTAGTCCGGTGATCTTGATGGGTCTGATGGGTCTTGGAGCCTTGTTTGCTCTCAGTATGTCCGGCGATTTTGATACATTGACTTCCGATCCTTGTGGAGAGATGCAATCGGAAGACACTATCCAGCCTCGCTAAATCTAAAAAAGGCGTATGGTGGGCATTGCCCACCATAATTAATAAATAATGCTTAAAAATTATGCTTCCTGATGTTGTTAAAGGCTTTTTTTTGCTGCTATTTATATTAGTCCCCATAGAAAAGATATTTTTTTTACACAAACAGAAGATATTTCGTAAAGGATGGGTAACAGATACAATTCATTATTTTATTGGTTACTTTGTTGGCAGAACGGCAGTATTAGCCATTACTGGAATATTAATTGGACATTTTCTCAAAAACTTAATTAATTTAGAAATACAGATGAAAGTGGCTTCTCAACCTGTAGGGTTGCAGTTTATAGAAGCAATTTTCATCGCTGATACTGGATATTACATTGCTCATAAACTTACTCACAAGATTCCTTGGCTGTGGAAATTCCATGCGATTCACCATAGCGTAGAAGAAATGGACTGGTTGGCAACGGTGCGTCTGCATCCCATTGACCAAATATTTACGAAAACTTTTCAGATAGTCCCGCTATACATATTAGGATTTACTAAAGAAACGTTCGCTATATTTTTTGTTTTTGGTGCTTTTGAAGCTTTCTTTATTCATGCCAATATAAAAATTAGGTTTGGCTGGCTTCGGTGGATAATTGCCACCCCAGAATTTCATCACTGGCATCACACCGCCGAGCGAAAGTTCTATGACAAAAACTTTGCAGCTCAGCTTCCAATTTTAGATGTAATCTTCGGCACTCTCTATATGCCTGTGGGTAAAATGCCGAACAAGTATGGGATATCCGAACCTGTGCCTTCTGGGTATCTTGGACAAATACTCTACCCGTTTTCTAAACGAAAAAAGTTTATGAATCAAGTTAAAAGAATAGCGAATATATAAAAAAGTTTTTATGGTTCATAATTTTTATTTCTAGTTGTGACTAATGACATCTCGGTATTACGGTTGCTATGGTAATGAGGTTGAGGTGTCACTCATCGGAAAGTTTTATGCAAATAATGACTAAAATAACCAGTCGTTTACGTCCTTTACCTGTAATTTTAGGGATTGTCGCTGTTAGTGTTGGTGCTTTAGGTGCCGCGATCGCGATCGCAGACATCGATATCCAAGCGATCGCAACTGGCAAATATGCAAACAAAGTGACAGTAGTGCAGTTGCAGCAGGGAAAACTAAAGCCAGTGTTCCTTATTGATGTGCGATCGCCAGAGGAGTACGCTGAAGATCATATTGCTCAAACTCCACTAGTACCTCTGACTCAGATTGAAACGGGGATAGGAGTTGAGCGCGTTAAGGCATTGGTGAAAAAGAGTGTTCAACCCAATCAACCCGAACCAACGGTAGTGCTATATTGCACCAAAGGAACCCGTTCAACTAAAGCCTACTGGATGTTAGAGGGAACGGGGTTGAAGATGGCAGTCTTATCAGGTGGAATCACTGCATGGCGAAAAGCCGTGCCTGCGGAACAAGATAAAGCGGTCTTATCTCCGATTATTTTACAAGCTAAGAAGTTGAATCCTAACTAACTTCTTATAAAAACTCATTGAATGCAAATCAAACCTAGATTACTTTTTCCTCAGAAGTTGGTTAATTTGACTTTGCAGCTTTTCTTGTAATAGTTGGGCGTGTCGATAAGCAGCGTTTCGCTCTTGCCGCGTAGAAGTTTTGGGTTCTGGAAGTTGCTCGTCTTCAACAACTTCTGTTGACCAAGTTTGATAGAGAGGCTCAATAAAATAACGCAGCCGACTTCGCATCGCCCAAACACCCATTGATGGGAAGAGAATAAAGGCGAACATCAAAAAAGAGACAGGCAAGAAAGGCAAGTTTATGGCTCTTGCAAATTTTTTGAGATTGATTGCCCAAGGATGCAAAGATTCATTGCCGATGCAAGCAACGGGCAGAATCGGAATGCGATAGCGATCGCTTAACTGGATAAAACTTGGATGAAAAGTGTCTAACTGATAACGCCTTTTCCACCCTTTTCCCGGCCCGCGTATGCCCTCCGGAGCGTATAGTAAGATGGTTTTTTGAGCCACCGCCGCTTCAAATTCATCAGCTTCTGCCCTAACGCCACCTAGAACTTGCGACCATCCTGGAGGTAGCCACCAAATCACCCAGGGATGTTCAAACAACGAAACACCCGCCAGCGGTTGCACAACCCATTCCCGTGTCTGGCTTAAGAGCGTTGCTAATCCCAAAATATCCCAAGGAAAACACATTCCCGCATGGTTCATTGATACAATCAATGGTCCAGTTTGAGGCAAATTTTCGAGTTGTTGTAGCTCTCCTTGGAAATAATATTTCACAATCGGAGCCAGCACTTCATCTCGGAAAGCCTGCTGATAATTTGGGTCGAACTGTCCTTCTCCCTGGCGGGGTGAACGAAAGCCGAGACGTATCCAACGAATCAGCAACGCCAGATAAAATCCCCCAGGAATGAGAAACAATCCATATTCCAGCCAATTCCAACCATCGGGATCGGCGTGATAGTGTTGCCAGTGGCGGTTGAATAAAATCAGCCAGCCTGGAGGATACCAAAGACAAAACCAATCAAACCAATTCCAAGAATAATCGTGAATACGCCCAGCCATGCCATTCTCAATCTCGGCATTCTCGCTAAACCGCAACAATCGCACTTCAATCTCCTAATCGTGTTCGGCGCTATATTACCCGATATTCCAATTTTTGTTTTCTACCTTGTGGCGAGATATATTCAACGCCTACCAGAACGCCAAATCTGGTCAACCGCTTATTACCAACCCTTTTGGCAAAATATTATCCACCTGTTTCATTCAATTCCATTGGCTTTAATTGGGGTAGCGATCGCTCGCTACTACGGGTGGAAACCCCTTGAAATCGTCTTTCTGAGCATGGTGCTGCATTCCCTCGGAGATTTACCCGTCCACAGCGACGACGCGCACAGGCATTTTTTGCCCTTCAGCGACTATCGTTTTATCAGTCCTATCTCTTATTGGGATACTAACAAATACGGCACGATTGTTTCTTTCGTTGAGCGGTTGCTGGTGCTGGTAGCAACCGTTTACGTCTTCGGGATGGTTCACTCCTACATCGGCAAAGGACTACTCATTGCAGTGAACTTGATTTATTGGCTCAGTTATCTCTACTTCTGGGTTTTCTAAGAAATATTGAACTTTTCGCCATGAAGTTACATCTTGCTCTAGGCTGTTGAAACACAGTTACACAAACAAAACCTGCTGGGAGCAGGTTACAAAACCCTTTATTTTCAGTTGGTTCGCGCTTTCCTAGCTAGAATGCGATCGCCTTTCCATTCGGAGAGCTTGGCGCAAGATGTGAGTTGAGCTATTTTAACCACGATAACCACGCAGACCAACTTTGTACTAAGTGAGCAAATTCGGCATAACCGGCAGCACCGGGGTGAGCGCCATCATTCGCTGTTGCCTCACCGATCCATACCGATGACGCCTGTAAAGGAGTAAAAACATCTAAATAAGGCACATTGCGATCGCTACATAAACGAGCTAACTGCTCAGACAAACCAGCAATCCTAAAATTTTGCTCAATCTCTGCAACAGGTGGCGCTCCCACCATCAAGACTGGAAATGTTTGCCGTGCAACTTCAAGAATTTCCGTGCAATTCTCTAGGGAATCCGCTAACTCCACACGAGTCTTCCCATTTTCCAGGGTGGTGTCATTGACACCAAACGAGAAAACAATCCTGCCATCATATTCTTTAGGCAAGCGACAAGCAACCTCACCTAGCCAACGGGATCTAATATCCGCGCTGGTTTCCCGCCGTACCCCAAGATTGTAATAAGTAATGTCATAACCTTGCTTTCGTGCTGCTGCACAAATTCTTCCCGTCCAACCAAGACACTCTGGATCGCCAGTTCCGTTTACAAAGGAGTCACCAATAAAGCAAATTCGCATTTTGCCTGAAATCTATTTTTAGTTTTTTCTTTACCTATCTATTTTTCTGAATAGCACAAGCATCGTTGCCTCTAGAAGGACTTCACCGGATTAAGCGATCGCTCTTACAGTTTTTCATAACAATTTTATTTCTTCTTTAATATTTTGTCTAGCTTGTTGTTCTAAAGCAACAAACATTTTTTCAGTAAAATATATTCGTTCTCGGTTTAAAAAGCTCTGCAATACTTGTTTCCTACCTGTTCTGTATTTTGTGGACGAGACCCATAAATACTCTTTTCTAATTGCTTGAGCATATATGCTGTATTTAGTATCCGATGCTCCTAATATAGAAAGGTCTGCATCTAGAAAAATTTTGCTATCAATACCGTCTATATTTTGATGGTATTTGGTTTTTATAATTAAAGAATATACAACCTCTATAGTTGATGAGGGAATGTCTAACCCTTTCAAAATCATCGCTGCATATTCTGCACTTTTTTCCTCATTATCGTTAGCTTTTGGGTTATAAACTGCATCGTGAAACCAAGCTGCAAATTCAACTGCTGCATAGTTTTGGGATAGCGATCGCAGATTGTTAATAGTTGCTAAAATTTGTTCTATATGCTCCAGAGTATGATAATATCTACCATCACTGGAGTAAGCCTCGAATAATTCAAGCAACACTTTCTGACCAATCTCTTGCTCAACCTGAAACGGTTGTAGTAAAGACTCCCATCTAGATTGCAAATTAAAGCATCTTTCTCTGTCTAGATTGTAGCGCGATCGCATATTTCCCCAAAATTCTTAGCGAATCATTTGCTCTTGGTTAATGAATTAAAATACATCAACTGACTCAAACTGCTTTTGAGACTGAGCGTGTGAAGCTTCGCCACAGGTGCGGGGAGTAGGAAATATTTTACCCGGATTAGCCAAACCTTTGGGATTAAATACTTGGCGCACCCATTGCATTGTTTCTAGATCCGTTTCGGTAAACATTTGCGGCATATAGCATTTTTTATCCGCACCAATCCCGTGTTCCCCAGAAAGGCTTCCGCCTACTTCTACGCAAAGTTTAAGAATTTCCCCGCCTAATTCTTCCACCTGTTCCAACGCTCCAGGAATTGAATTATCATAAAGAATGAGTGGGTGAAGATTGCCATCTCCAGCATGAAAGACGTTAGCAATACGATAGCCGTACTTTTGACTCAATGCTTCAATTTCTTGCAGTACAAATCGCATTTGAGTCCGGGGAATTACCCCATCTTGGACATAATAATCAGGGCTGAGTTTGCCTGCTGCTGCGAAGGCTGCTTTCCGTCCTTTCCAGAGCTTTAGACGGGTTTCTGGCTCGTTTGCCGTGGTGATGCTACGCGCTCCATTGGTGGTGCAAATTTCCGCAATACGCTGTTTATTTGCCGCCACTTCCACTTCTAAGCCGTCTATTTCAACTAACAAGATAGCGGCAGCATCTCTAGGATAACAACCTGTTGCTACAACATCTTCGACAGCGTTGATGCTGATATTATCCATAATCTCCATACCGCCTGGAATTATTCCAGCGCTGATAATATCTGATACAGCGGCTCCAGCATCTTCGACACTGGTAAAATCTGCTAAAAGAACGCAAATAGATTCCGGGGTCTTAAGAATTCTCAAAGTAATTTCTGTAGCGATACCTAGCGTGCCTTCAGAACCAACAAATAAACCCGTTAAATCGTAACCAGGCATTTCGGGAATTTGTCCTCCCACGTCTACAATAGAGCCATCGGGGAGAACTAATTTTAAACCTAAAACGTGGTTGGTGGTGACGCCATATTTAAGACAATGGACGCCTCCAGAATTTTCTGCAACGTTACCGCCAATCGAGCATACAATCTGGCTGGAAGGGTCAGGCGCATAGTAAAATCCGGCACCGCTAACGGCTTGCGTTACCCAGTTATTAATTACTCCTGGCTGCACCACAACCCGCTGATTTTCTAAGTCAATGCTCAAGAGTTTTCGCATCAATGCAGTAACAATTAGCACGCAATCTTCTACAGGCAAGGCTCCACCAGAAAGTCCAGTGCCAGCACCGCGTGCAACCCAGGGAATTTGATTTTGGTCGCATATCTTCACTGCCGCTGCGACTTCTTCTGTGGTGCGCGGCAGTACGACGAGGGCAGGTTTTTGTCGGTAGCTAGTTAAACCATCGCACTCGTAGGTTATTAACTCCTCACGACGCTGCACGACGCCATTTTTCCCGATAACTGCCTCAAATTGCTTAATAATCGGTTGCCAGTTGTGCTGTTGTTTGTCTTGGGTAATCATCGGTAACTCTATGTCTGCGTAAGTCCCTTTTGGACAACCTGTTTATAAAAATCTTCAAGAGCTGCTACACAACTTTTGTCATCATAAAGATAGTCATGCCGAGCCTTGATTCTTTCTGAAACGTCGTGCCGCCAAATTGGGTCTAAACCCAACTTTACAGCAATATCAATATATTCTGTTTCGGTTTGAGCAATTGTGTCTGTCACCTCAAGCCTTTTTAGAAATCCATAAGAGTGACGACCTCGCATAAATTCGCCAGGACAGGTAACAACGGGTAAACTACAAGCGATCGCATCTAGTGTCGTGTTACCGCCAGACCAGCTTAAAGTATCTAGATAAATATCTGAAACTAAATTAAGCATGAGATACTCAGCGCGAGGTAGAACAGGTGAAAAAACACAATAGTCTTTACTGTTCAAACCAACTGCCGAAAAAGCGCGTTCCAAGCGTTCTTGGGGCACACCTGCACGAAGAAACATAAACTGAGCTTGAGGCACGCGACGGGCGATTTCAGCAAAAATATAGTCATGTTGCGGTAAATACTTGTAAGGAGCTTGAGAAGATAGGTAAACTACAGCATCATCCCTTAGCTGAAAATCTGCTCGTGTCTTTGTTAGCGGAGGAATCTCTAATGAAGGATAAGCAACTCCAACATTCGGCAGACGGATCAGAGTTTCAGAGTAATGTGCTTGTGCATTTTCTGGCTCCATTAACTCGCTGGATAAAAAGTAATCAATGGTCGGTAAACCAGTAGTTACTGGGTGTCCCCATACTACGCACTGAGCAGGAGCCAGACGCAAACCGGCAAGTTGCATCGTCGCTGCATCCATACCAATTTCTGGGAAAACAAGTATATGTAGTTTATCGGCAACAATTTGTTCGCATACTGCTTCGAGATTATTAGGAATATGATGAAATGCATCACTATAATTACGAAACAACTCAGTGATATTATCTGGCTGATTCCCTGTGTAGTAACAGTGAAATTCAAAATCTTGCTGATTGCAGTAACGCAGATAACCTAGTGATAAAAATGTTCCACTCCAACCGTGTAAGAATGCTGAGACATAACCAACACGAATTTTTTTGTTCTCCTTAAGCGGAGGCATGGATATAGCTTGAACCCATTGTGGATAGTTGGCTGCCATAATTTGATGGACTAAATTTCCATACTGGCGTTGCAATTCCAAATCGTTATGAGCCTGATACGCTAAAAAAAAGTTTGTTACACAACTAATACCGGCAAGAGCATTCTTTTTATCTTCAGGCTCTTCTAAGAATGTCCCCAGAATTAAACTTTGTATGCCTTGGATAAATCGCTGACGATAAAAGCTAATTTCATTGGCGCTATTATAATTAGTGGGTAATATTAAATTTTTAAAAATTTTAAATACATATTCATTAGGCAGGATTTGAGATGCCTTTTCTGCACTTGATATTGCTTCTTTAATCCGTCCGTTTTCCTGCAATAATTTTATAAAATAAAAATGTAGTTTACCACTTGTTGGGTAAAAGAAGATGCCTTCTTTAAGCGTATTGATAGCTTCTTCTACTCGATTTAGATGTGTAAAGCAATCACTTAGGTTAAAATAAACCTCTGCATCTCCTGTTTGAATTTCTAGCAATTTTTGATATTGCTTAATTGCTGCTTCATACTTCTCTTGCTGGTAAAGTTTGTTAGTAAAATTTAGAAGAGCCTGAGTAGGATTCTTTTGGGCTTCTAATGCCATCGCTAGGTTATTTAATATATCAGGATTATCTGGAATTAGCGTCAGAGCTGTTTTATACACCTCAATTGCTTGCTCAATTTGATTCTGTTCCATTAACAAATTCCCCAAATTGAGGTAGCTACCAAAGTGGCTGGGGTTAGCTGCGATCGCTTGACGGTAGACTGCTTCAGCCTGCTCGCTTTCACCCGCCTGACTGAGGAGATTTCCTAAATTGTTGTAAGCTTCAATTAGTTTTGGTTCAAGAGCGATCGCTTCTGTGTAAGCGGAAATCGCTTGAGGATTTTGATTGATTTTCTCGAAAGCCAACCCAAGAATATAATATGCTTGAGCTACAGATGAATCTATTTTTAGTAAATTAAAAATTGTTTCAACGGACTTTTGATACTGTTCTGCCTCGTAATATAGAATTCCTAAGCTTAGCCACGCTTTAGTATCCCAGTTTTTCGCTCGTATAAAGTCACAATATTTTTTTTCAGCAGCTAAAAACTGTCCTTTTTCATGCAGCGATAAGGCTTCTTGATACAGATTGTCTAACTCCCTTTCGTTTTTTCCAATAAACTGTAATTCATAGATAGCTTGAATAACTGACTTCCGGCGCATCTTACTAAAAGTATTCCAGGAATAGTTGGCTTTTTTATTTGCATCCCAACTGAGTACCTGAATCCCATTCCAAAAAGTGTGATAGCCATCTCCTGGCGTCAGCAACTCCAGCAATAATTCGCACTCTGGGTTAGCAGCCATAAAATCCCAATTAGCTTGGCGCACCGCTTCCCAATTGCTATCATCGATAATAATCAATGCCTTCTCTGCTAGAAACGGTTTGATTAGGAGTAATCCTAATAATTGCGACCGATAGTCGTGAGCACCATCATATAAATAAACCCCGATTTTGTCATCTGGATTAATTTCTCGAAGCTCTAATAAAAATTCTTCAAAGTCTTGATTGCAAAAATAAACTCGATCTTGAATATCAAAACTTGATAAATTATTAATTAATTTATCCAGATTCTCACCGGATTGGTCGAATTCAGAAAAGTTATCTACAGCGTATGCCATTCGTTCTGGATGATCGAGCAGTGCGCCAATTAAAGTAGAACCTTGATAACAGCCAATCTCGCAATATATTTCATCTGGTTCCATGCACTCCACAGCAAAATTGAGCAACTGCATTACGTTGGCAGTAGTCATCCCTTGAACTTGGTCAAGTGCTTGCTGAAACCGCTTTGATTTAGGTACAACCGATTCGCGTCCCCAATTTTCATAAAGGCTGGGCAGTTGCTCAACAAACTTTTGGTAATCCATCGCTAACACCTTGTATGCTTACTTTTAGTTTATCTAAAGAAAAAATTAGGCACAAAGTTTTGGTTCGTTAAAATCTTGAGGAAGATGATAAACAGGGCAAAAGTTAGTGCTAGAAAGGGGAGGGAGTGCCAATCGTGCATACTTGACCTCGTAGCGCGTATTGCATCGACTGCTGGAATCACAGCGCTAACTTAGAAGCTCGTGAATAGATTTCAACAAATCTTCTGCGGTGTAGGGCTTCGACAAAAATCTTTTAACTACGCCACCTGCGATCGCTGGGAGCTTATGGTTGGAAACCAGTCCGCTCACGGCAATAACTTTGACCTGCGGGTTCATTTTTTGTAGGGCGCGGATGGTGGTTGGACCATCCATCGTAGGCATCATCATATCAATTAACACGACATTGATTTCCGCGCGATGCTGGGCATAGAGTGCGATCGCTTCAATCCCATCGTTGGCAGTGAGTACCCGATAGTCATAGGCTTCTAGGGATGTTTTAGTCACTTCTCGAATGGCTGGTTCATCATCAACCACAAGAATCCATTCTCCGTGACCTCTGGGCAGTTCATAACGCTCCGTAGCTTCTGGATCTGTTGTAGTTGTGTTAGTTGCTGGAAAATAAACTTTAAATTGGGTTCCTCTTCCTACTTCGCTATAGACATTGATAAAACCGTCATGACCTTTAATGATTGCCAACACAGTGGACAGACCTAGCCCTGTGCCTTTACCGAGTTCTTTTGTTGTGAAAAATGGTTCAAAAATTCTTTCTAAACTTTCTGGAGGAATACCACTTCCAGTATCCGAGATAGTAATAACGATATAAGGCCCCATTTTGGCCTCAATATTCATCCGGGCATAGTTTTCATCGATGATAAGATTTTCGGCAGAGATACTCAAGACTCCACCATCTGGCATCGCATCGCGGGCATTAACGCAGAGATTCATCAACACCTGATGTACTTGAGTGGCATCTCCAGACACAGGCCAAAGTTCCATCATTCGTACATCTGTATAGATTTCGATTGATTTAGGAAAGGTCTCTTTGGCAATTTTCTGAATTTCCCCAATTAAGTGCCCTACTTGAAGGGTCATTCGCTCACCTTCAACTCCTCGAGCAAATGACAAGACTTGCTTAATTAGCTCAGCACCGCGTTTAGTATTGGTTTCTAGTAAATCCAAAAGCCGCTGACTGCGCGGATCGGGAATTACCATTTGTAAGATTTGAATGGCGGCAAGAATTGGCGTCAGTACATTGTTTAGATCGTGGGCAATGCCGCCAGCCAGAGTACCGATACTCTCCATTCGTTGGGCGCGGCGGAACTGTGCTTCAAGTTGTTTTTTCTCTGTAATATCGGTGTCTACAGAGAGGATTGATTTGGGGTTATTTTCATCATCGCGCACCAAACTCCAACGACTGGCAACGACAATTTGTTTGCCTTCTTTGGTGACTTTATACAATTCACCTTGCCATTCACCTTTGTTGTTAACAGTCTTGTGCGCTTCTAGGAGTTGAGGCGAAGGATCGTTGTACAAAATCTCCGAAACATTTTTCCCCAGAACTTCCTCCGCCTTCCAACCGTACAGTAACTCAGCTCCTTTACTCCAAAGTACGATTTTGTCTTCTAGATTTCGCACAAGAATTGCATCTGTTGTTACATCTAGCAAGGCAGCTTGTCTGCGGATTTTTTGTTCTGCCTCCTTTCGCTCGGTGATGTCCCGATCCATGCCGCGATAACCTTGGAATTTTCCATCACAATTCCAAACTGGAACTGCACTAGTTTCTAGGACAACCAGATGACCGTCTTTGTGAACAGTCGTATTCTCAAGACACGTAATGGGTTGTGCAAGGGCAGCCATTTGCCCAAAAATATTAGCAACTCGAAAAGCTTCTTCCGGAGGCATGAGCTCGAAGGGAGTTTTGCCCAGAACTTCTTCTGGTTCATAACCCAAAATGTCGCGGAGCTTCGGACTGACATACGTGTAAACAACGTTTTCATCCACCTCCCAGACCCAATCGCTAGTGGTTTCGACTAAATTGCGAAACCGCTCTTCGCTTTGACGCCATGCCTCCTCGTTAGCTTTGCGCTCGGTAATGTCGCGGGCGATCGCATACATCAAGCCTTCTTCAACGACTGGAGAGGCTGTCCAGGATAGCCATTTATACGAACCATCCTGACAGATGTAGCGGTTCTCAAAGTCGATGGTTGGTTCGCCCGTGGCAAGTTTCTGGAATTCGTCACGGGTTTTTCCTTGGTCTTCAGGATGAACAAAGTTAAACAGTAGCGTACAGCAAAGTTCTTCTTGAGTAAGCCCAAGTGTTTTCTCAAAAGCTGGGTTTACGCGCTTAAAATAGCCATCCAAACTAGCAATACACAGCATATCCAACGAGAGGGTGAATAAGCGATCGCGCTCTTCCTCTGCCCGCTTACGAGCGGAGATGTCCGTTTGCAAGCCTACGAAGTAGAGTAAGTTCCCCTTATCTGAAAATACTGGCGAAATTCTTAATTCATTCCAGAATGGCTGACCATCTTTTCGATAGTTCAGCAGCGTCGTTTGAATCTCTTTTTGTTCGGCGATCGCTTGGCGAATTTGAGCGATCGCTTGCGGATCTGTGCCAGAACCTTTCAGAAAACGGCAGTTGCGACCCATAATTTCTTCTGGCTTATACCCAGAGATCCGCGAGAAAGCTGGGTTTGCGTAAACGATCGGGTTGTCTGGCTGGTTCGGATCGGTAATAATCACTCCCTCAGAAGCTGAAGTAATCGCCCGTGCCAGGTGCCGGTTCTCGGTAGCAGCTCGCTGTAGCGCCTCCTCGGCTCGTTCGCGTGCAGCGATGCTGCGTTCCTTTTCAGCTAAATTGCGCCGTAGCTCTAGTTGGCTAATTACCTGGCGGCTTAAAGCTTTAAGTGCCTCTACTTGTTCTGGACTGAGGTTTCGCGGTACATAATCAACAACACAGATCGTCCCAATTATCTGTCCCTCAGGCGTTATCAGCGGTGCGCCCGCATAAAATCGGACGCTGGGGCAAGCAATGACGACCGGATTAGTGGCAAACTTCTTATCAGCCAATGTATCAGGAATCATTAAAATTTCGTGTTGCTCAAGTAGGGGGCAGAACCCGCTATCACGGGGGAATTCTGATACTTCTAAACCCACCTTTGACTTAAACCACTGACGGTTTTTATCCAAAAAATTTATTAACGCAATCGGGGTTCCACAAACGTGCGCCGCTAAATGGGCAAGATCGTCGAATGCCTCTTCGGGTTCTGTATCAAGAATCCGATATCGGCGCAGAGCTTCTAGCCTCGCCGCTTCCTTACTAGACTCTAAAATTTTCATCAGTACTTATTCCTACTTGGACCGGATTTCGGTAGCCATCATCTGAAAATGCTTGTTCTGCCTTGTCGCGCTAAATGTCTCAATGCTGAAAAAGCAGGAGAAAGTCTCAGCGATCAACTTTTCCGTCCGATAACCCTAGCTAGATTGTTCCCTGGCACTTCAATGGACTAACACTTCCAGGAAAATCTACATGAAAATCGCTAAATTCTACACATTTTCGCTCAAACTAAAGGTCTCCAGCCTTTTACCGCAGTGCCGGAAATGCGATCGCAACTGCTAAGGGTTATTTGTACCCGTAGGAATTAAAAAAGGCGGTTTTGCTGTTTTCATAGTCTATTAAATGGTTTTCCTATTCATATATAAATTCTATAAAATCTCTCTAAAGGTTGATGGCGGTTTAATATAGCAGAAAAGTTTATCATTGCATTTCCTGGGTAATCTGCTATACACGAATCCTTCAACTCCTTGTAGCAGAAAGCAAAGAAATCACTTCCATACAACTCGAAAATGTACGAAGTTAAGTTTAGTTACAAGAGTATAAAATTGGACAGGAAGTTAGCATCTAGCTTGAGGAGGCACATCCTGACAACTTGCGGCAATGAACTCTAGCACTCGTTGCCACACGCGCTCCAATAAATCGGGTTGATTTGCCTCAAACCACTCAATTTGGGGATAAGCACGAAACCAAGTGCGTTGTCGCTTGGCAAATTGACGAGTGTGCAAAACGGTTAACTCTTTGGCGTCCGATAGAGAAATCTCTCCAGCTAAATATTGCTTCATTTCCCTATAACCTAGCGTATCCAGCAGCGGCAGATTGCAACCGTATTTCTCACAAAGGATTTTTACCTCCGCTTCCCACCCTGCTGCTAACATCTGTTCGGTTCGCTGTTCAATGCGTTGCGTAAGGTGGCTAGAGTCCGGGCAATCTAAGCCAATTTGGAGAATGGGATAATCGGGTGGATTCTCTCCTTGCTGCTCTGAAATGGGGCGACCCGTCACATAAAATACTTCTAAAGCTCGCAATGTCCGCACGGGATCGTTAGGATGAATTTTCTGAGCGGCAACGGGATCGACTTGTTGTAGAAAAGCGTAAAGTTGGATTTGACCGAGAGATTGCAGTTGCGATCGCAATTCTTCTTGGGGCGCTACTCTAGGAATTTTTAACCCCTGCACAATAGAACGGATGTATAAACCCGTCCCTCCCACCAAAAGAGGCGGAGTTTCCTTGCCCAAAGCAGCAATTAAAGCTTGCGTCTGCTGCTGGTAATCTGCCACCGTCAAAGTTTCTGTGGGATCGCAGATATCAATTAAGTAGTGCGGTACCAACTTGCGCTCAGCATCTGTTGGCTTAGCTGTGCCGATATCAAATTCGCGGTACACTTGACGCGAATCAGCACTAAGAATTACAGAACCCAGCCGCTGCGCCAATGCTAATGCCAGTCCTGATTTTCCCGTCGCGGTAGCACCACAAATAACAATCAACGCTGAGGGCTGAGGACTGAGGGCTGAGGACTGAGGGTTAGCTAAGGACTGAGGGTTAGCTGAAGACTGAGGGTTAGCTGAGGATTGAGTGAAGAGGGCTGAGGATTGAGGGTTAAGGACTGAGTGAACAGGTAATTTTCCGCTGCTCCCTGTGTCTGTTTCTCTCGCCTCCCGTTCCCTTGTGCCACCGTGCTTTCCTACTTTGTTACCTTTCACTGGGTACAGCCCCTAAACAAATATCTCTTGAAATTGCCCTACGGTCGCCCCGAAACCTTTTGTGTTATAATTTTGGAGTGTTTTTACATTTTTGAAGTCCCGGTGGGCTTCCAAGCCATTATTGGAGAATCCTTATTCATGACGAGCAGTTACAGTGCCGATCAGATTCAAGTTCTAGAAGGTCTTGAACCAGTCCGGAAAAGACCGGGGATGTACATCGGTTCGACTGGCCCTAGGGGACTCCACCATCTAGTTTACGAGGTGGTGGACAACTCTATTGATGAGGCTCTGGCTGGCTATTGCACCCATGTGGAGATAGACATAAACGCCGATGGTTCGGTGACGGTGACAGACGATGGGCGAGGGATTCCCACAGATACTCATCCCACTACAGGCAAATCAGCTTTGGAAACGGTAATGACGGTGCTGCACGCCGGAGGGAAGTTTGGCGGCGGCGGTTACAAGGTTTCTGGTGGTTTGCACGGTGTCGGGATCTCCGTAGTCAATGCCTTGTCTGAGTGGGTAGAAGTAACCGTTTGGCGGGAGAAGCGGGAGCATATCATGCGCTTTGAGCGGGGTATTCCTGTCACCGAACTCAAGGCAACGCCAATTAAAGAAGCGAGGACAGGCACCTCGATTAGTTTCAAGCCAGATTTACAGATTTTTGTGACGACTGGCATTGAGTTTGATTACACCACCTTGGCGAGTCGTTTGCGGGAACTGGCTTACTTAAATGCGGGTGTCAAAATCACGTTTACTGACAACCGCCTGGAATTAGTTAAGGGTGGAGAGCCAAGAGTAGAAACCTACTGTTATGAAGGAGGTATTAAAGAGTATATCGCCTATATGAATAGCGATAAACAGGCTCTCCACGAAGAAATTATTTATGTATCCGGCGAACGCAACAATGTACAGGTAGAGGTGGCGTTGCAGTGGTGCGTCGATGCCTATACAGATACTCTGCTGGGGTTTGCAAATAATATTCGCACAGTTGACGGCGGTACTCACCTGGAAGGGTTGAAGGCGGTGCTGACGCGGACGCTGAATACGATCGCTCGCAAGCGCAATAAAATCAAAGAAAATGAACCGAACCTCGGCGGCGAGAATGTCCGCGAGGGTTTAACGGGGGTTATCTCCGTCAAAGTCCCCGATCCGGAATTTGAAGGACAAACTAAAACCAAACTCGGTAACACCGAAGTCCGGGGAATTGTTGATTCCCTAGTTGGCGAAGTTCTCACAGAATATTTAGAGTTCCGCCCAAACGTTGCCGATTCGATTCTGGAGAAAGCAATTCAAGCTTTCAAAGCCGCCGAGGCAGCGCGTCACGCACGAGAGTTAGTGCGCCGCAAATCGGTTTTGGAATCTTCTCCTTTACCGGGTAAATTAGCCGATTGCAGTACGCGAGATCCCTCGGAATCTGAGATTTATATCGTAGAAGGGGACTCAGCCGGAGGAAGTGCCAAACAAGGACGCGACAGACGCAACCAAGCCATCCTCCCATTGCGCGGTAAAATTCTCAACATTGAGAAAACCGACGATGCCAAAATCTATAAAAACACGGAGATCCAGGCGCTAATCACCGCACTGGGATTGGGTGTTAAGGGTGAGGAGTTCGATGCTTCTCAGCTGCGCTATCACTGCATCGTGATTATGACTGACGCCGATGTAGATGGGGCGCACATTCGGACGCTGTTATTAACGTTCTTCTATCGCTATCAACGGGCGCTAATCGAGCAGGGTTACATCTATATCGCTTGTCCTCCACTCTATAAGGTAGAACGCGGACGCAATCATTACTATTGCTATAGCGATCGCGAAATGGCAAACCTGATTCAGCATGAGTTTCCCGCTAATGCCAACTACACCATCCAGCGATTCAAAGGTTTGGGTGAAATGATGCCGCAACAGTTGTGGGATACTACCATGAACCCGGAAACTCGCACTCTCAAACGGGTGGAAATTGAAGATGCGGCGGAAGCCGATCGCATCTTTACCGTTCTAATGGGCGATCGCGTTGCACCCCGCCGCGAATTTATCGAAACCTATGGCCCTCGTCTCAATCTCAACGATCTAGATATTTAGATTCTCCGGTTGAAATGATTGAATACCCCAAAATTGGGCAACTAATGTAAAAATGATTAGTACATAAGGTTGCCTTGTTACAAAAGTATGGTTAATTAAGAACTTAACCATACTTTTGTCTTTTAAAGCCCCTGCGCTAGATTTCCCATCAACACTGCACCAAAAGAACGCGACCGCTATTTTTTCTGTGACATCGAAGCCTGCAAAAGGCTATAAAGCGGCTCTAAATGATTTATGAAGAAAAAAAACCGACTTCTCTAAAAATCGGGATCTGAAGAGCCAGCTCATCACTCAAATAGAATTGCTATAGCTTGGCTATGTTATAACTTGAAGGAAACTATATTTGCAATTTCATGTCTTACTAATTTAATCTCCGACATTTCACAGGAAAATCATCAAAATTTGGATAAAAAATATTAAGCAAACACCAAAAAGTAATGAATCACTTTATCATCAACTTTGCCAAACTAGTGAAACTCCCAGTTAACAACAAGTTGATTGTATCTAGCTTATTAATCGCAATCAACGGCATCCTGGTGACAGGTATCCTAGGGAGATCGGCAAATACCCCAGCCAAACCCGCACCCGCAGCGACTCCAACCAAAACCACACCAGCAACGACCGCCACCCAGCAATTTGTAGGGCAATGGCAAGCCGAAGATCCGCAAACCGGGGAGTTGGTCACATTTATATTTGCGCCAGAGGGAAAATTATTCATTGTATTTCCAACGTCTGATGGACCTCCGGTTGCTGTCGGAATTAAGTACAAAGTCAATTCCCAGGCTAAACCGGGACAACTTGACCTGGTTTTTAGCAAAAAAGAGAGCATCCTGAGCATTTTTGAATTTATCGATCGCGGTAAACTACGTCTGGAATTAGAGGGACGGCAAGCTGGACAACCCAGACCCAATGCTTTTACCCCCAAGGCAACGATATTTGAGAAAATTTCCGATAGCGCGACATTACCCAAAGACGCCAAAGTAATTGAGCTGGAGAATGCACAGAGTCAGGTATCCGAAGATTCGCAGCTCCCAAAACCGCAAACGGAAGCCAAACTGTATATCGCGATGGTAAACAAAGCGCAACAGGCTTATTATCAGCAAAAAGGCAAATTTGCCACAAACACTGAAGATTTAGGTTTAGGAGGCGAGCCAGCCAGCGTGTATTACAACTATCGGTTGGTATCACCCGGAAAGGACGCCCAAAGCGTGATGATCGCCGCCCAAGCCAAGAATGCTGAAATTCATAGCTACACAGGTGCGGTATTTGCCACCAAAAAGAACGGTGAAGCCACCACCCTCGTAGCGGTTTGCGAAACCCAGCGCCCCTCAACCTCGGCTCCAGCGATGCCGAAACCGCCGCAGAGTGGCTCATCAGCAGTTCAATGTCCATCGGGTTCGCGTCTGTTACAGTAATCGGCTGCCGTCGCTATCAACAACCCGATTGATTCTCTCGCGATCGCATAGATTGTTAAAATCCAGTTAAATTTTTTGCCTTGACTGCCATGAGTGACACCGTTTTAGACATCCGCAACCTGCAAGTTCAATTTTTAACTGATGAAAAGCAAATTCTGGCAGTTGATGGTATTTCCTTCAAACTGAGTCGCGGGCAGACTTTGGGCATTGTGGGAGAGTCGGGATCGGGTAAATCGGTGACTTCCCTCGCCGTCATGGGTCTGGTGCCAACTCCGGGCAGGATTAGCGGCGGTGAAATTTGGTTTCAAAACTCACAGGAACGAGGCGGATCTGTAGTGAATCTGCGGGATCTGAGTGCAGAGGAGTTGCGGAAATATCGGGGTGGTCAAATTTCGATGATTTTCCAGGAACCGATGAGTTCCTTAAACCCAGTTTTTACCTGTGGGTTTCAGTTAGTCGAGGCAATCCGTCAGCATCAAAATGTAACCCCTGCCGAGGCGAGGCGGCAAGCGATCGCGCGTCTCCAAGAAGTCAAACTCCTCGCTAGCGATGAAGAGATGCGACAACGCTATCTAGAAGAAAGACCAGAAGCCAGAAGAGATAGCGAAGCGGAAATTAATCAGCAGGTCAATCAGCAGAAATTGGCAATGCTGGATCGCTACCCCCACGAACTCTCCGGCGGGCAATTGCAGCGGATGATGATTGCAATGGCTATTTCCTGCAATCCAGCGGTATTGATTGCTGACGAACCGACAACCGCCTTGGATGTAACGGTTCAAGCGACGATTCTGGATCTATTGCGGGAGTTACGCGACGCCCGTGGGATGTCGATGATGTTTATCGGTCACGACTTGGGGGTAATTGCTGAAATTGCCGACGTTGTCGCCGTGATGTATCAAGGCAAAATAGTTGAATACGGCTCAGTTGAGCAAATCTTTTCTAACCCTCAACATCCTTATACCAAAGGTTTGTTAGCCTGTCGCCCCAGCCTTAACCGCCGGTTGAAATACCTGCCGACCGTCGCTGACTTTATGGAAGTGGTGAAAACACCCAGCGGCGAAATCGAGATTCGAGAAAAAACAGGCGTCAAGAGTCAGGAGTCAGAAGAAATTCTGGGTTCCACTCAAAACCCAGAAGCGATAGCTCGCATCTTTACCACTGAAAAAGCTCTACTCTCTGTCCGCGACCTCCAAGTTGGCTTCCCAATCCAGGGAATGTTTGGTCAAACCAAACGCTATTTGATGGCGGTGAATGGCATCTCATTTGATGTTTATCCCGGCGAAACGCTGGGATTGGTGGGAGAATCCGGCTGTGGCAAAAGTACCTTAGCGCGTACCATCCTGCGTTTGATCGAACCCACAAGCGGGCAGATCGAGTTTGAAGGGGAAGATATTACAAAAGTCAGTAATCGGCGGCTGCGGCAATTGCGACGCGAGATGCAAATTGTCTTCCAAAATCCCTTTAGTTCTCTCGATCCGCGTCTAAAAATTGGAGATGCGGTAATGGAACCGCTACAAATTCATCACTATGGTAAGAATTCTAAGGAACGACGCGATCGCGCAGCCTATCTCTTAGAGCGTGTAGGTTTAAATCCTGGCTGGATGAATCGCTATCCCCACGAGTTTTCTGGCGGACAGCGCCAGCGGGTTTGTATTGCTCGTGCTTTGGCACTCAATCCCAAATTCATCATCTGCGACGAATCTGTCTCGGCGCTAGATGTGTCCGTGCAGGCGCAAGTGCTGAATTTGCTCAAAGAAGTCCAAAGCGAATTTGGCTTAACTTACATCTTTATTTCTCATGACTTGAGCGTGGTGAAATTTATGAGCGATCGCATCATGGTCATGAATCGAGGCAAAATCGAAGAAATTGGCTCCGCTGAAAATCTCTACCGCGAACCGAAGCAAGAATACACGCGCCAGTTAATTGCCGCCATTCCTACCGGCAGTCTAGAACAGATTCAGCAGCGTCAGCAAGACCGAATCAAGATATCAGCAGGAGGGCGAGAAATTACTAGTTAAGTATTCATCCTTAGCTCAATCTATACTTTGGGGAAGCGCAAACTATGACCTTAACGAAATCAACAATTACCGATGAGCAGTTTGTCAAACTACGCTGTAGCAGTGACAGTAAAACTCACTATTTCCCGGCTACAGGTGCTATGTATGCCCATCCGATAGATAACGATCAACCTGTTCATCTGTTTGATTTCTTAGGCGTTGATATCTCGCGCTGTATTCAAGATAATTCAACATCCCGCTGGACGCTTGTAAGTCGTAAAATTACACTTTATCTCGATCCCAAAACTGGAGAAATTCTAAAAAGTTGGAAAAACCCCTAGTCAGGTGAAACACTGAATATTATGCACCGTTCTTATGACTACCAGGAGTTCCAGATTCCACAACAGATAGATGCTCACATAACTTCAGAAATATCCTCAGTTTCATTAGATTTCAATATGAAACTGCCTAACCCGTTATCAACGAACCCCAAGTTTGCAGATTATTCGCCAGAGAAGTATGTCCAATCGTCGGATTCCTACAAATTTATTTTTCCGACAAAAATACTATCTGACGAACCCATCAGTGCTAGCGACAATCGCGCTGTTACACTTTCTTATTACCGCATGGGGCCGTGGGAACCGTGGATGAAAATGAAGGGGAAACCCGGCTTTTTAGTCTTAAATTACACTGGCAATAAAACTGATGTATTTGAAGATATCCCTGTAGCCATTAAAGAACAAATCGAACATCGGCTGCCTTTATTCCGCGAAGCTCCAACCTGTAGAATTCAGCGTTCGATTGCTACCAGTTGGAGCCGTTTTGACGAACAATTTGATGCCTACCTACGAGGAGAAGAATTTCCACTACCCGCCCCGATTATAGATGAGCCTTGTATTGAATAAAGCCGATTCTTACTCTTGACAAATAACTAAACTCAGGATTTTACCTTATAAATTCAACACTCGGAGAATAGTGCTTGTTGGCTGCTATTCAAAAAGAGAAAAAACAGACTTATTTGGGTTGGTAGGTTTAGCTTGGCTAATTCATTTCTCATTAAACTTTAATTAATTCAAATCTCTACAGTTAAAATCAATTAAAGTTTAAGTAACACAGTTGGAGGTATAGCAATGACTGAAAATAGACCCTATATTGGTCTAAAAACTAGGGATATTGCGATCGCCTATTTGTTGCTGCGAATTCTGATCGGCGTGAATTACTTTAATCACGGCTTTACTCGCATCGGCAATATTCCCGGTTTTGCTGAAAATACTGTCAACCAACTTGCAAATTCTTATTTTCCGGGATTTTTGGTGAGGATCAATTCTTACTTAGTACCCCCGGTTGAATTAATCGTGGGAGTATTGATCTCCATTGGATTAGCAACGCGCAGCGCCCTAATCGCAACATTTATCCTGATGATCATCTTGATGATGGGTGTCACATCCATACAAAACTGGGGTGCAGCACAAACGATGCTTATCTACGGGATTGTGCTATTTATATTGCTAGCTGGTAGCAGCTTCAATATTTACTCCATCGATCGCTGGCTTGCCAACAGGCGGACTGTTGCAGGTTCAGGAGATCATCGCGACAAAAACATACTCAACTTTGCCAACAACTTTTGGACAAGACGCAGACGGCAAAAACGTTTGTCTACCTATACCAGTCCTAAATGATTTCTGAAAGCAAGATTCCCGACTTCTTGGATAAGTTGGGGATTTAAACCACTGGCATCTCGCAACTAAAACAGGATTGCTATATACCAGTTTTAAATAAAGGAATTGCTCATCCTCAGTCACTTTATGGGCGCTATTCTGCGATTCTCCAAACCCCATTATTAAGTCAGTCTCTTAAATAATAGGGGTTTGGAGGATCTGAGGTGTCGTCTACCCTACGCATTCACTGGGGTTTTCACCTCTTGCGGCTGTTGAACCGCGTCTTCTGCCATAAACTCTGCCAACTGCGCCTCAATTTGCTCTTTGACAATCTGGCGATACTCTACGAAATGCTCAATTTGAGCGCAAACTGCTAAATAACTGCTGATTCCACCTCGATTGTGTCGATACATACTAAACAAGTTGCGCCAGAACTGCCAACGAGTTTTACGAAGTACGCCTTGTCGCCAACAAATGATTAATAAGGCTCGAATCACAACCCAATCTATTTTTTTCTTCGCACGTTTGCCCTTATTCGGATACGTCGCTTCTCCTAATATGCGAAAGTGACGATAAGTGCGGTCTAGAAAACGCTCCGGATCGTACAATGTCCAAAATGCATCGATGTATTCGCGGGCAATGTCTTCTAGAGGACGTGTGGGCACAAAGTTCATCAATGTCGTTTGATTGATGTTGGCAGATTCGCCTCGCAGCCGCCCTTCTTTCTTTAACCGATGCCAAAGGGCGGTATCGGGTAAAGCTTGCAACATACTAAATAAAGCGGTGGGAATTGCCGTTTTCTCGACAAAGTTGACAATGCGATCGCCTGCACCGGGTTTTTCTCCATCAAAGCCGACGATAAACCCAGCCATCACCCGCAATCCCGATCGCGCGATCGCTTGAACGGAATCACTTAAAGAATCTCGCGTATTTTGGAACTTCTGAGTCAGTGCTAAACTCTCCTCGTCGGGTGTTTCAATTCCTAAAAACACCGCCCCAAAATTACACTGAACCATCATATCCATCAATTCTTGATCTTTTGCCAAATCTACGGATGCTTCCGTCGCAAAAGAGAAAGGATATTGATGTTCTACCATCCACGGCTGTAACTCTTTCAGGAATAACTTGACATTCCGCTTATTCCCAATAAAATTATCATCCACCATAAAGATGCTACGTCGCCAACCCAACTCATAAAGGCGTTCTAATTCTGCTAGTAATTGAGATGGCGTTTTTGTGCGCGGTTTGCGTCCGTAAAGGACAATAATGTCGCAGAATTCGCATTGAAATGGGCATCCCCGCGAAAACTGCACTGACATTTCTGAATAAGCATCGAAATCTAGTAAATCAAAGCGGGGAACGGGTGTGGAACTGACATCCGGCTTTTCTCCTCCCGCCCGAAAAGTTCCTGAAGTTTCGCCACGTTGCACTGCCTCCACAAACATCGGCAGGGTGATTTCCCCTTCATCCAAAATCAAATAATCTGCGCCGACTGATTCTACTTCTTGAGGTAAAGCCGTGGGATAAGGTCCACCGACTGCGACTAACTTACCCCGACGCTTTGCTTCTTTGATTTGATCTAGCAAATCTTCTTTTTGGACAATCATCGCCGAAAGAATTACTAAATCTGCCCACGCCCATTCAGCTTCAGTTATTTGGGTAACATTTCGATCTACTAGCTTAAACTCCCATTCTTGGGGCAAAATTGCGGCAACGGTCACTAAACCCAAAGGAGGTAACATTGCCTTACGATTTAGCAAGGCTAAAGTTTTTTCAAAAGACCAAAAACTTTTCGGAAATAGTGGATATAAAAGTAAAACTCGCATTAATTGACAATCCTCACGCTTAATTGGTCATTGATGAGAAGGAATGAAAAATGGGTAAAAAATTTCTAATTCCCCATTTTTCACTTGATATCACGCACTCGCACCGACGCTGTTTTTCACAGGGGAAACTTTAGCTTCCTGTTTCGATTGTTGTGCTAGATACTCAGCTAACTGCACCTCAATTTGGTCGCGGACAATCTGGCGATATTCGAGAAAATGTTCGTTGTGGGCACAGACGGTGAGGTAATGATCCCAAACACCAGGGTTGTGTTTGATGATACTAAACAGATGGTGCCAGAACTTCCAGCGAGTGTGACGCTTAATGCCTTGTCTCCACGCCACAATTGCCAAAGCCCTTAACTCCATCAGACCCGGCATTTTAAAAGGAACTTTTACTTTGGGTGCGCCCAGCATCAGAAAATGGCGATAAGCCCGATCCAAAAACTTTTCAGCATCGTATAAATCCCAGAAGGCGTTGATGTATTCCCTGGTAATCTCTTCTACGGGTCGGGTCGGGATAAAATTCATCACATTGAACTGGTTGCCCGATGCGCTATCCAGCAATCGCCCCTCTTTTTCTAGGCGGAACCAGAGGGCAGTGTGGGGTAAAGCTTGTAGCATTCCGAAAATAGTCGTCGGAATCGCCGTTTGTTCGGCAAAGCGGACAATGCGATCGCCTGCGCCTGATTTTTCTCCATCAAAGCCAATGATAAAACCAGCCATCACCCGCAACCCCGCCCGCGTGATGGTTTCTACCGAGTCAGCAAGCGAAGTTCGGTTATTTTGAAACTTCTTCGTCATCTGCAAACTGGCTTCATCCGGCGTTTCAATTCCCAGGAACACCGCATTAAAATTGCACTCCACCATTAAATCCATCAGTTCTTGGTCTTGCGCCAAGTCAACCGAGGCTTCTGTATTAAAGCTGAAGGGATACTGGTGTTCCGCTTGCCAAGTTTTTAATTCTTGGAGAAATAACTTGACGTTGCGCTTATTGCCGATGAAGTTATCATCCACCATGAAAACGCTGCGACGCCACCCCAGTTGGTAGAGACATTCCAACTCTGCTAATAGCTGTTCTGGTGCCTTCGTCCGAGGTTTGCGACCATACAAAACAATAATGTCGCAAAATTCGCACTGGAAGGGACAACCCCGCGAAAACTGTACCGACATCGTATCGTAAGCATCGAACTCTAGCAAATCGAAACGAGGAACCGGGGTTGTCGTCACATCGGGTTTTTCCCCATTGGATCGGAAAATCCCGCCCTTGTCACCTCGCGCGATCGCTTCCATAAACATCGGTAAAGTGATTTCCCCTTCATCCAAAATCAGATAATCTGCACCAGCATTGGTCGCTTCATCAGGTACAGAAGTCGGATAAGGGCCACCTACCGCAACCGCTTTACCGCGCCGCTTGGCTTCCTTGATTTGATCAAGTAAATCCTCTTTCTGAACAATCATTGCCGAGAGAATGACCAAATCTGCCCACTCCCACTCGTCTTCTGTGACGCTGCGAACGTTTCGATCGACCAGTTTGAATTCCCATTCTTGAGGCAAAATTGCGGCAACCGTCACTAAACCTAGCGGCGGCAATAAAACCTTGCGATTTACTAATTCTAGGACTTTCTCAAAAGACCAAAAAGTTTTAGGAAATAAAGGATAAAGCAGTAAAACTCGCATTGAATTGGCAACCTCGGACTAATTTTAGTGATTCGTAGCAGGGGCAAATTGTTCTATCACTTTCGACGTGCGATCGCTCATGAAGGAGTCATTAAATTGATCGAATACAATATGCCGCTAGGTTTTCGCTAATGATGAATGGATATTCCATGCTAACTAACTCAGTAGCCGAATGTAGTTAACCGTTGGTTTAGGGGGAGTGGGAACCTGATATCCACCTACTGACTCTGGACTTTCTGCCTCCCTACTCCCAGACACTACCAGTAATTTTGATTCCTGCCGGTTAACGAGCATTTTCATTTCAGAGCGATCGCAAAAGCCCCTGTTCTGTTAGCCATCCCGAAACAACCCTGTCTTATACACCGACGGGATTTTTTTCTTTTACAGATGCCGATGAGATATCTTCTATCTGTTGCAGTTTTGCTTCTTCTGCCTGAAACTCAGCTAACTGGGCATCTATTTCGTCCCGCACAATCTGGCGGTACTCTAGAAAATGCTCATTATGAGCGCAGACTGCGATGTAATGCTCAAAAACACCAGGATTGCGTTTGAGGATGCTCAATAAGTGGTGCCAGAACTTCCAGCGAGTAGTGCGTTTGACACCCTGACGCCACATCACAATCAGCAGCGCTCGCAGATCCACTAAATTTGGTAATTTAGCAGGAGCCTTGCATTTGGGCGCACCCAGCATCAAGAAACAGCGATAAGTCCGATCCAAAAACTTTTCGGCATCGTATAGTGTCCAGAAAGCCTCAACGTATTCTCTGGCAATATCTTGCAGGGGTCGTGTGGGGACAAAGTTCATCAAGGTAGTTTGATTGATATTGCCATCTTTACCCCGTAGGCGGCCCTCCTTGTCTAATCGATGCCACAGCGCTGTATTGGGTAAGGCTTGCAGCATGGCAAAGGTAGTGGTGGGAATGGCAGTTTGCTCGGCAAATCGGACAATGCGATTGCCTGCGCCAGCTTTCTCCCCATCAAAGCCAATAATAAACCCAGCCATTGGGCGCAATCCGGTTCGCGTAATTGCCTCCACCGCTTCACCCAGAGAACTGCGCGTATTTTGGAACTTTTTCGTTAGCGACAAACTCTCTTCATCTGGCGTTTCAATTCCCAGAAATACCGCATCAAAATAGCACTCCACCATTAAATCCATCAGTTCTTGGTCTTGTGCCAAATCAATTGAAGCTTCTGTATTAAACCGGAAGGGATATTGATGTTCTGCTTGCCAGGTTTTTAACTCTTTGAGAAATAACTTAACGTTGCGCTTATTGCCGATGAAGTTATCATCCACCATGAAAACGCTACGACGCCACCCCAATTGGTAGAGATACTCCAACTCTGCTAATAGCTGTTCTGGGGCTTTCGTCCGGGGTTTGCGACCATACAAAACAATAATGTCGCAAAATTCGCACTGGAAAGGACAACCCCGCGAAAACTGTACCGACATTGAGTCGTAAGCATCAAACTCCAGCAAATCAAAACGAGGAACCGGGGTTGTCGTCACATCCGGTTTTTCCCCATTAGAACGGAAAATCCCCTGTTTTTCGCCCCGCTGAACTGCCTCAACAAACATCGGCAGGGTGATTTCCCCTTCATCTAAAATCAGATAATCTACACCCGCTTTTTGAGCTTCCTCCGGGACAGAAGTTGGGTAAGGGCCACCACACGCTACCAGTTTGCCGCGCCGCTTGGCTTCCTTGATTTGATCAAGTAAATCCTCTTTCTGAACAATCATTGCCGAGAGAATGACAACATCTGCCCATTCCCACTCTTGTTCTGTAACGGTGCGGATATTTCGATCGACCAGCTTGAATTCCCACTCTTGAGGCAAAATTGCCGCCACGGTGACTAAACCCAGCGGCGGCAATAAAACCTTGCGATTGACTAATTCCAGAATTTTTTCGTAAGACCAAAAAGTTTTAGGAAACAGGGGATAAACTAATAAAACTTTCATTGAATTTAAAACCTCACACCTTTTTAAATTTCAGCTATTAGCTAATACATAGCACACGAGCCTAGCTGAATCTGGCAAGCTTAGGTTAAGTCTGATAGCTTTTTTAACGCAAAGGTACGCCAAGGGTGACGTAAAGGTACGTAGAAAATCAGTAAGAGGTCTTGATATGTCTAAGGAACTCTTCTGAAGACAGCCTCTAACCTCCTTGGCGTACCTTTGCACTAACCTCTGCGTACCTTTGCGTTAAAACAACCTTTTAAATCTAATTTCTACTCGTTCTTAGCTGTCAGCTGCTTTTTTTGAACTCCGCTTATTTTCAGCACATCGCTGAATGTGGCACAGTAATTCGGCAGACCCAGGGTAGCAGGATTGACGGGATCTTGGTAGGTAAAATGACGGTAGCGCAAGCAGAACCGATCCCAAGGTGCCATCTGAATTCGGAACAAGAGGATGAAGAAATCAGCTAGCCAGGGAGACAGGGGCACGCGAAAATAAATTTTCTTGTCTAAATAAGCACAAACTTCTTTTACGGCTTCGTTGACCGTTATGGGTGCTTGACCCAAAACCAGCTGTCGAGGTTCCGAGGGGCGAGGAGGATGTTCGATTAGGAATCGTACCACTTGGGCAATATCTCGCCCGTGCATATAGTGGAAACTGCCGTCAGCTTTAAAAAAGCGAATCAGGTCAATCAACTTTGCCACCCCTGGCAATCCTGAAGAAAGATGGGAGTAGGGTTTGTTGGCATCTCCTCCGAGAACCAAGGTCGGAAAGAGGGTAGTGATGCGGGGTGCGATCGCTAATTTCGATAAGCGCTGCAAGCAGTCATACTTAGAACGAATGTAGTCTGTCCCTAGTTCTCCCGCTTCTTTCAATAATTCGTTGTCGCGTCCGAGGATGCTAGCGGTAGAAAAGTAAATGACTTGTTCGCAAACTGCGGGGTCGAGCAAGTTTAGCAACCGGATGGTTTTAATCACATTCACGTCAAATACCGCTTGGGAGCCGCCCCAAGCGGTTGCAGCTAATATCGCGACATCGATTGTCTTGAGTAGATTTCCCACTCGTTCAATGTCTCGCAAATCAGCTTTTACAACGGTGATTCCCGGTCGAGATTGGTAGTCAATTTGCAGTTTGTCTGGATTTCTGACTAACAGATACAGCTCGTGTTCGGTTTCTTGAATCAGGCTTTCGCTAATGTAGTGACCAATGCAGCCACTCGCACCAGTTACCAAAATCCGCTTGGGGTTCATAAGGGTTGGTCATTCGTCCTTAGTCAAGAATGATTCGTCTTTAGTTCAATGACTAATGACTAATGATTTTTGACTGATTTGGCAGTTTCAAAGAAGAAAGCTACGTTTTCTTCGGGGGTACTGGGTAAAACACCATGACCGAGATTCATGATATGACCTTTGTTTCCGGCTTTGCGGATCGTGTCATAAATGCGATCGCGGATGAACTCTTTTGAGCCAAATAAGGCACAGGGGTCCATATTTCCCTGTACACCGATGTTTGAGCCAAGTCTTGTCCTTGCCTCTGCCATGTCTACCGTCCAATCTACGCTGACGATATCCGCGCCGGATTGTGCCATCCTCTCCAGAATGCCTGCACTACCATTGATGTAGAGAATCAGGGGAGTATCCGGATGCGTCTGTTTTACCTGGTTGAAAACTCGCTGCTGATACGGTAGAGCAAATGTCTCGTAATCTTGCGGACTCAGTTGTCCTGCCCAAGAATCGAACATTTGAATGACTTGGGCACCGCTATCAATTTGGTAGCGGACGTAAGTTGCGATCGCATCTGCCAATTTACCCAAAAATTGATGCAGCATCGTTGGCTCTGAAAAAGCCATACTTTTAATAATTGCGTAGTCTTTCGAGCTTTTGCCCTCAATCGCATACGCTGCCAGCGTCCAAGGGGCACCCACAAAACCCAAGACAGTTGCTTTGTTGCCGACTTCTTGGCGTAATGTTTGCAAAATTTCCCCGATAAAAGGCAGCGATTCCCCAGGTTCTAGAGGATGCAGTTTATCAATTTGCTCTTGGCTGCGGATGGGCGGATCGATGACTGGTCCTCGGCTTTCGATGATATCAAAGGGAATGCCAAGTCCCGGCAACGGAGTTAAAATATCAGAAAATAAAATTACCCCATCTGGCTCAAAGGCGCGAAACGGCTGTAAGGAGATTTCGATTGCCAGTTCTACTTTTTCCGAGCGATCGCGAAACGCAGGATACTTATCTCTTAAATCTCGATAAGCTTTCATATATCTACCCGCTTGCCGCATCATCCACACTGGCGGACGGTCTAAAACTTCACCACGGGCTGCCCTCAGCAGATACGGAACTTGGGTTGCAACGGTCATTTACACTTCACCTAAAGACTTATTTAAAGGCATTTGTTTAGCTTATCATTGTCGGATTCCCCAAGTTTAGTTTTGCGATCGCTTCTCTTGAGTTTGCCCGCCATGAGAGAGGCAATCCACGCTAAACCCTTCTAGATAGGGTATCAACTCCTAGAGACATGGAATGTGCGTTTCCCTAGTAGTAGTCAGCGAGCCTGAGTGACTCTCCGACACGCGAAAAACCCGGCTTCTTGAATCAACCGGGTTTTTCTGTTGCGTGCTTTTTTAACTACCTATTGACGTTATTTGACAATGCAGATGCCACTAATTTCAACGGTGCATCGCGTCGGTTTCTTAGCCGTATCTAAGTTGCGGGTGGTGGGGTTATAGGTGTATTCCCCCGCCTTGAAAACGCGGTTGGGATTGGCGCAGTAAGTGTAGGTTTGACCCGCTTCGGTAAAGTTCACGACCACCAAAGAATTCTTTGCCGGAGGACAACTATCCAAAACCGTCAAGCCATACTCATTTCGCAGCAGTTGGCTTCTTTGATCGTTAGCTGTAGGTTGAGTCGGATTTTGGGAAGTCGTTGTTTTCGGCTTTAAGTCACCACTGCTAATGTCAAAGGTGTACGCTCCTGCTTTGACAAGGCGGTTAGGATTGGCGCAGTAATTGTACGTTTGACCGTATTCGGTAAACGTGACAACAACCAAAGAAGTTTTTACTTCCGGACAGGTATCCAGAACCCTCAACCCATACTCATTGAGCAGAGCTTGTTTCCGGGGGTCATTTTGAGCTGGGGTTTGAGCCGGTGGATTTTGGGCAACAGCACCCCCTGGCTTGATATCATTGCTGCTAACGTCGTAACGATATTCGCCTGCCTTGATATTGCGGTTAGGATTAGCGCAGTAGGTATAGTTTTGACCGTATTCGGGGAAGGTGACAACAACAACATTACTCCTTACCGCCGGACAATTTTCTAGGACTCTCAATCCATATTCATCTTCTAGAAATTTTTGTCGCGCATCTTTTTGACCCGCGGGAGTTTGAGCCGGTGGATTTTGGGAAGTTGTTGTCTGGCTAATCCCAGAAATTGAAAGCGTGTATCTCCCCCTAGTGTTGTTCTTACCCAACACGCGAAGTTTATATTCTCCAGTCGTTGGCACTCGATACCTCACCAAACCCGATCGGTCATCGTAGGCAACCTGCGCCCCACTCTGTGAGGAAACTAGAACTAGAATAGGCAAAAGAGTACTACCGTCTTCTACATCAACAGCGGCAACGATTGCATCACCTTGCTTAGCATTAATCAGGAATTCCTCACCATAGGCTTTCTGGACAGGAGTACCCCTTAGAGATTGGTTTTTAAAGGTGAAGGTGGGAGAGTTAGTACGGATGAACCCGTTAACGTTTTCACCATTTTTTAGTGCGGTTGCTGCTCCAGCGATATCGGAGATCCCCGTAAACATCATCCCGGCGATCGCGACACTTGCCGCAACCCTATTAATAAACTTACGACCCATCATGGTAGACCCGTTTTCCTATAAACAAGAACTGCTTCCTTCTGTTTGGACAGATGATATCCATCCATAGTTCCCATCGTCCAGGCACCTCAAACGTGTAAAGCCGATTTAAAATGCTTGCTCAACTGATGCAATCTAGAAGCACCTAAGTATTATTGCTCGGTAGAGGAAAAACTCAAACTGCCGCGATCTGCATCTAATTGAGCAGAAATTCCTAAAGGTAAAGCTGCATTAGGGCCATCGTGACCAAAGGGAAGATCGGAGACAATGGGAATGCCAAGATTCCCCAAGCGATCGCGCAATACTTCTTCCACCGTCAAGCTAGAAATGTTCGGCGGAGCTTCGCAGCGGCTAAAGCGCCCCAAGGCAATCCCTTTGACTTCCCGAAAAGCCCCTGTCATCCGCCACTGCGTTAACATTCGGTCAATGCGGTAGGGAGCCTCAGTCACATCTTCCAAGGCGAGAATGACGCCCGCTAGCTGGGGCTGTACGGGCGTGTTCAGAAAATGCGTGGCTACAGTCAGATTGCCGGGGATTAAGATGCCGCTGACCTTACTGCCGCCCCAGCCGACTCCTTTTAAGGGTTCTAGAGGGCGACCTTCTACGCAATCGAACAGCCGCTGAATCGACCACTCTGGCTCTGCGGCAAGGGTAGTTAGCAACGGGCCATGAACCCCTGCAATGCCAACTTTACCGAGGCTCCACAGCAAGCCAGTGGCATCAGAAAAGCCGATCAGCCATTTGGGAGTGCTGCGTAAAAAATCTCCGATTTTCTTTTTCTGTTCTCCACCCTGCCAAGACCAATCTTCTAGTAAGCGGGCGCTACCATAACCGCCTCTGGCACAGAGAATGCCTTTACATTTAGGGTTTTTCCAAGCGTCTGCGAGGTGTTGGCGGCGGCTGTCATCGCGACCAGCAAGGTAGCCCCACCGTTCCTCTACGCCGCTGCTAATTTCGACTCGGTAGCCGCGCGATCGCCATATTTCCACACCTTTGTGGAACGCTTCCTGTTCTCGCAAGGCACCGCTGGGAGCAATGACTCGCAGCAAGTCGCCAGTTTGTAAAGGCGGGGGTAGTTGGTACGCGGAAAAATCCAAAATTCTTCTGGTTTAAGTTTTAATTTTGCAAGATATCCCGAAACCATTCTTCCATGCGATCGCCCAGTGCTTCCAGGGAATATTCCGCTTCGGCTTGTTGGCGGCAAGTATAGCGGTCAAGTTGATCGATGCGTCCAATTGCCTCAACCAACCCCGCCACGCTATCCGACTCCACTAAAAAGCCCGTCTTCCCATCCTGAATAATTTCAGTCGGGCCACCTCTGGAATAAGAAATGACGGGGACTCCACAAGCAAGCGCCTCAATCACCACATTGCCAAACGCTTCCACCCAGCGAGGTGTCATCAACAACGCCCGACAATTGCCTAAATGCTGTTGCAGTTCGGATGTGGAGAAAAATCCTGCATATTCTACAGGAGCATCGGGATAATCTTGACAAATCTGCTTCCAATATGCATCGTCTTGCATTTTGCCAAGAATTTTTAGGGGAATGCCGGTGATTTTGGCAGCGGCAACGGCATCCTCTAGACCTTTTTCTGGAGCAATCCGACCCACCCAAGCCAAGGCGGAGGAAGGTTCTGAGCAAAATTGATAAAGCGATAAATCCAGACCACTTCCGAGAATCCGATATTGCGACGGACTGGGAAATGTTTCTGCCTGTGTCAATGTGTAGACGCCAACCGTACCAGGAAACTGGACGGAGATCTGTTCCACGATGCGATCCATCGCGGTCGAGAGAGAACCCATACTCACGAAATGGGCGATCGCTCGATTAAAAAATGGCGTTAGATAGAACGGTAGCCAATCATAGGCAATGTTGAAAATCAGATCGTACTCAGCTTGGACTTGCCGCGCATAATCCCACATATTGCCCAACACAGAATTCTCCGGCATGACAATCGGGGCACTCCGTCCTTGGGTCTGAGCAGTTGTCTGGAGTTCTCCAGCAATTTCGACAATTGGAATATCTCCCAGCACAGAGCCTTGGGGAGCCACAATTTTTAGGGTATGTCCCCGCCGGAGCAGCTCTTGGGCAACGTTGAGCAGGGTTAGTTCTACGCCACCCCCCAACCCCGTACCGAGAGCGCCCACCGAGGTTGAGAGCAACAACAGGTTCAATGGACGATGCAAGATGGACAACTTTTGGACTCTAAACGATAAACAATAAATTTAAACTCTTGTCAAGACGCCAATTTAGCGGTTTTCTGACTCCTCTGGCGGATGATTAGAGGAATTTTGGGAATTTGGCAAAGCGGGCAAATTATTATCCGTGCCAGGATTCAAGCGAAGCCGATTTAACTGCCCTATCGCCCACCGCGCTGTTTCCTGAACCTCGGAATCCCGATCTTCAGCAGCGTGACGCAATAAATTGCTGACTTGACCGATCGTGTCATAAATTCTTGTCAAATCCCGAATTGCATTTTTGCGAACATCAGGGTTTTCATCTTGCAACGAGATCGCGAGTGCCCGGTTCATCGGTTTGAGGGTGCGGGTGCCAATTTGCGACAGCGCCTCTAAGATTAAGCCGCGCTGTTGAGAATCCGAGTCGATCATCAGATCCACCAAGGGCTGAATTGCTCTGGAGTCGCCGCATTGTGCCAGTTCCCAGATCGCCTTGCGTCGTTTTGTCGGATCGGCTCCCTGTAAATCTTTAATTAATTCATTAACAATATCAATTTTGGGGAGGCGAGTGGTTTCTCCCATCGCTTTTGCCTCGTTGCTTCGCAGCCGTGCTAACGGCTTCGCTTCGCTAACTGCTTCTGTTGGCTTTTGTGCGGTTGTTCTCCCGTCTAAATTGCTTTTTTCTAAATTGCTTGTTTCTGAAAGGGTCAAAGCAGAGGCATGATAGCCGTTATTGCCATTGTCATTTTCTATCGGGCGAGAATGGATATCTGCGGGATGATTGGCATCTTTAGGGTCTTCGTAGCGGCTTTCATCCGATTCCTCAGCTCCAGACTCCGGCTCTTCCTCTCTGTTGAGGTTGCCTAACCATTTCAGCAAGAAGTAAACTCCTAATCCGACCCCAGCTGATGCTGCTGCTAGACCTAATAACCACCAGAGGCGATTCCCTTCAGAACTCGGTTTAGCCGCCTTGGGTTTTGGGGTGGGAGCCGGTGAAGATTTTGCGGCTTCGGCTGCCTGAAGGCGCTCTTGAGTCGTGGAACCAGCAACTCCATCAGGCGTTAACCCGACAGATGTTTGAAATTTAGAGATAGCAACTGCTGTCGTTCGGCCATAAACGCCATCTACTGGCCCATTGTAGTGTCCCAAACGCTTTAGTGACTTTTGCAGTTCTGCGACTTCAAAGCCTTGAGAGCCTACTTGAAGGATAGGCAAATCGTTTTTAGGGTTTGGGGAACTCGCCTGAGCCAGTTCTAGGGAGACGGGTAAACTGGGGGGGGAAGTGGCGATCGCTGACGGCAATCCTGTGGAATTCTCACCCGAACTGGGGATAAAGCCCAGACAGATAATCCAGGTAACTAGAAGCCATGTGGAGCGGTAGAACATAGTTTTGGGGAAACCTGTCTAAGTGAATACAACCAGACAAGATCCTTTGCTGATAATTTTCTGCTTAGCTTCTAGTACCAGCATGAAGTTATTCGTTCTAAATAGTTAGCGAGCAATTCATCCCTATGTTTTGGGCGAGCAGCTCTGGGAGCTAGTGTGAATATTGGGCTGATCATAACAGAAAGTTTCAACTCGCTCTCAAATCTTAGCGGCTAACTTGTCTGTCATCCTATTCATTTCTACCGATTTTGCCAAATCTCGGTTTCGGATTCTTTCGCTTGTATTGGCAGTGATTGATAGGGTAATGGCTCGGATGGCTCTAAGAGAGAAATTTGCTCGGTTTTGCTTTCTTCTTGTGTCACCTTGGTTTCAACAGATGTAGAGGGTTGCCCGAAGCGCAGGCTTTGCAAACGCACTTGTTCGGCTATCTTCTCGCGCTGATTAATTAGATAGATACTGGCAAGGGTTAGACTCACTCCCAGCCATTGAAGAGGGCTGAGAACTTCAGCCAAAAGTAGATTGCCAAAAAAGAGGGCAAACACGGGTGTCAAAAAGGTGAGGGAACTAAGACTGGTAAGATTGCCGCTAGAGGCAAAGTAGAAGAATAAACCATAGGCGATCGCGCTCCCAAATACGGCTGCGTAGCTCAATGCTATCCAGCCAGACGTATTTAGATGCACCCACTGGTCAGATTCCCACACTTGGGAGAGTGCAAACAAAGGCAATCCGCCCAAAATCATGTGCCAGCCAGTCGCCACCACCGGATCGGCATACTGGCAAACGAAACGAATCAGCACTGTTCCGACAGCCATCGACAGCGCCGCCAGCAGCATCAGCCATTCCCCACTTTCAAACAAGTGCGTGAAGCTAAACGAGCCAGCGATCGCGTTGCCGTGGAAAAGATTGATAATCCAATCATCCGGCAAGCCAATCAAACTAATCCCCAGCACTCCCAATGCCAACCCCAGCCAGCCCCACAACCCGATGGTTTCTCCAAACAACCAACAGGACAGCAAAGCCACTGCCAGGGGTTGAGAGTCAATCATCACCGAACCCAACCCGGCACCCGTTCGCACTAATCCAAAGGCTAAAAAGCCTTGAAACAAAGCGCCATCAACCAAAGCAAACAAACTAATCCACAGCCACGCCCGAATGCCTTTCGGTTGAGGTTTCCCCATCAAAAAGGCAGCAACTAATACCAATACCCCAGCAGGCACCAACCGGACACCAGCCATAAACAGGGGTGTCGTGTTTGGGATAACACCCTTCATTGCCACCATCGCCGTTCCCCACAAGAAAAAGGGGGCAATCAGCAGCAAGGGTGCCAACGGAATTTTGGATTCTGTGAGTTTTAGCTGCATAAAAGTTCTTTGTGGGCGTACATGATAGAGCCAAGCCAGCACTCTTGAAGCAGGTCATAACGAGCTGCCCTTCCAGAAGTCGCAACTGAATTTATTAAAAATTTTTCCAGTTTCTTGCTCTTTTTCTGGCTGGTTGCGCGTTTATTTACTTAATTGTACTTAATATGTAGTTCTGTTAAGGCGCTTTAGCAAATTGTTGGGATGCCGACAAAAGGGGAAGTTTTTACCTGTAAGTACCCGTTAAATTCGGGGAGCTAGGGAAAACCTTCTTTCTGGTAAGCTTTCAGGCTTCACCCGCAACCCAACGAAACCGATGCGGATCGTGCAAACTAGAGAAAGAGCCAGCATTCCTAGGGAAACACTTACTGTTTTACAGGATTTGCTTCCTTCTCTAATTCGCTCATTCATTCACGATTCATCGCTTGCCTGCTCATGATCTGGCCTTTTCAGCCTAAGTTTCGTAAACAAATTGCTCGGATTGAAGTGACTGGTGCGATTGGCAGTACTACCCGAAAACAAGTTCTAGAAAGCCTGAAAACGGTTGAAGAACGAAAGTTTCCAGCTTTACTGCTACGCATTGATAGTCCTGGTGGTACGGTCGGGGATTCTCAAGAAATCTATGAAGCCCTGACTCGCCTGCAAAAAAAGGTGAAAATTGTTGCCAGCTTTGGCAATATCTCCGCATCTGGAGGAGTCTATATCGGGATGGGAGCCGAACACATTGTTTCCAACCCAGGCACAATTACCGGCAGTATCGGTGTAATTCTCCGGGGAAACAACCTGGAACGCTTGCTAGAAAAGATTGGCGTTTCTTTCAAGGTGATCAAATCCGGTCCCTATAAAGATATTCTGGCTTTTGACCGGGAACTCACCGAGCCGGAAAAGAATATTCTCCAAGACCTGATTGATATCAGTTATCAGCAATTTGTGCAAACAGTTGCTGAGGCACGGAAGCTGACAACCGAAACGGTTAAAAGTTTTGCCGATGGTCGCATTTTCACAGGTCAACAAGCGTTAGAACTGGGGGTTGTTGACCGGCTCGGCACTGAGGAAGATGCGCGCCGTTGGGCTGCGGAACTGGTCGGTCTCGATCCCGAAAAAACGAAGTGTTACACCCTGGAAGAACGCAAACCTTTCTGGAATCGTGTGGTATCAAGCAGAGTTCAGGGGGCATCTAGTCTATCAGCTGGGATAGACTGGTTAGAATTTGAACTTTCTACCAGTGGTCAGCCGTTGTGGCTTTACCGACCCTAGTCTGAAGTTTAGATTTTAGATTATAGATGATTTAGATGATTCTGAAATCCAAAATCTAAAATTCAAAATCTCAATTATAAAATGGAGGATGCTTGCGTGGAGTGGCGAGTTCGAGCGATTCGCGGGGCAACAACTGCCTCACAAAACACGGCTGAGGCAATTCGAGAAGTGGTAGCGGAACTACTCGATGAATTAGAAGTACACAATCAACTACATCCCGATCTAATTATTAGTGCCACGTTCTCGGTGACGCGGGATCTGGATGCGATCTTTCCCGCTGCGATCGCTCGCTCTCGTCCCCACTGGGACAATGTCCCTCTGCTTGATGTTCAGCAAATGCACGTGGAGGGAGGGCTGGAGCATTGCATCCGCTTCTTAATTCACGTCAATTTGCCAGCTTCCCATCCACCGATTTACCATCCTTATCTGCGGGGAGCTAAAAGCCTAAGACCGGATTGGAGTTTGTCTCAGGTTAGCTTATCCTCGCAGTCAACGATTCAGTCGTTTCATCGCTGATGCTTTTTGTCGTTAGTGATTCGTCCCTAGTCATTGACGGATCACTAATGACATTTATTAGCTATTTTCTAGGTTTTTAGGTGATTTGTTGTGAAAACGGATTCCTAAAAAAACGTCATATAAAAAGCTCCAGAAATTTTTTCCTTGCCAGATTCCCAGAGTTTGATAGCACCCTTTTTCATCTAAGAGGGGCTTGGTGGCGTAATAGGCATCCTGGTAGTGATACCAGGGAATGGAAGGCCACAAATGATGAATGAGGTGGTAATTTTGCCCCATGATCAGCAAATTGAGAATGGGGTTGGGGTAGACTCTGGCATTTTTCCAGCGATCGCGTTCTTGATGAGGGCGATGTGGCAGATAATCAAAAAACAATCCCAGCGCCAATCCTACCAGGGCAGAAGGGATAAACCAAAAATTGAGAATGTAGCCTAAGAATTGGTATTGAATTGAGATATAGAAAATCGTCCCGACAAACAAGCGGCTTAAGAACCATTCTAAAAGTTCATATTTTCGCCACAGCTGCCGTTTAAAGAAAAATACTTCGTGGTATAAAAACCGCACCGGAATTAACCACAGGGGTCCGCCAGTAGAAACGTAATGATCTGGATCGTTTTCCGGGTCATTGACATGGGCATGATGCTGCAAATGAACCCTAGTAAATACTGGGAAGGCAAAGACTAACATCAGCGCACTGCCATGTCCCAGGATGGCATTGATGACTCGGTTACGATGGGCAGAATTATGACAAGCATCATGAATCACCGTTCCACAAATGTGCAAGGCGATCGTATTTGTGATAAAGCAACACCAGTGAGGCCACTCCCAGAGCCAATAACCAAAGTTTGATAGCACAACCATCGCTACGGCGGCTAGAAACATGAGTAGCGTTGGGCTTAGGGACGCAGGCGGTTCCAGGAAATGTCTGGGAACTGTCAGCGGCTTTTGTGCCTCCAACAACATTGTTTTCTCCTTTTGAATGATTTAAGGGTTCTACGGGAACTTTGCTTCGGTTTTCCCGTCACTATGGCATCTAGGGGGGTACGTTGTGCAACATTGGATACACGATAAACAGTACCCACTGATTGACAATTTTCGAAAAACACGCTCTATTTTCCTGACTTCTTACCCTTATTCCTACCAGGGAAGCGGGGGATTCTAGTCGTGCTTTCGTAGTATACGCTACGAAGACCGATTTATAAAGATTTATGAAATTAGCTCATTTAATTCAAATGATGCTAACGATAGTCAAAAAATATACAGGAGGATTGTTGATATGTCACCACATCTGTCTAGGTTCGCGTTTGAAGCAAAGTCCTTAGTGGTCAAAAGTGTGGCTTTATCTGCCGGTGTAGCGATTCTACTGAATAGCGGTATTGCCTTTGCCGGTTCTGTTCAGCAAGCGCAACTGCCGGGTGTAGAAGATGAGAATACTCAGACCTCGGACGGGGATGTTGTGGTAGACACCGATGGGAGTCCAGATAGCACCACTAGCCCAGGAACGGAATCAGAGAATAGTACAACTGCTAACAAGCCACGGTTTACCTGCCAGCTAACGAACAGTCAGTATATGGTGATGTATCACCCGAAAAGTCAACCCGATCAAGCTTATGCTTGGGCAACTCCCAGTCCTTTAGGCGGTGGTTGGACTGCGGAGAGACGTTGTAACGAAATTAGTCGCAGATTAGAATCTTATCGACCCGATGGTCTTCAGGAAATGCGGGCATCGGTGGAAAATAACTACAACGTTGTTTGCATCACGACTCAGAAAAATCCAGACTGTCGGATTGTCCTTACTGTACCTCCTGGTGAAAATCCGCAGTTAATCCGCGATCGCGTTTTCCAAAATATCAGCACTGCTGACAGCGGACAGGTGACAGAGGGCGTCAATACCTTTGTTGGGGGTCGGGATGCTCAGATGCTCAACGATCTATTAAACTTGGGCTTATCTTCCCTCGGCGGCAGCACGAATCGCTCCAGCCGTAGGTCACAAAGCGTTAACCTGCGACCTTTCTTAGATCGAGCTGATGGTGGCACCGGCACCCAGTTGAAAGGCGGAGTGCCTATGCGCTCGAATCGAGCCAACCCTCGACTAAATCCAGGCAACTTCCGTTAAAAGTTGTTGATGGGTGATCGGGGACTCAAACCTGCGATCGCATAATCGGCACAATCAATAGAATAGAGAAGATACAAAATTGTTTGGCTTCCCAATATTGAGCGATCTGGAAGCCAGACAATTTTATTTATTTACAGATGGCGATCGCTTTTAAGAGCTAAAACAAATAAAAGCATTCCTAACACGTTGAATCTGTCAATGTTACTTTAGGGATATTGACAACAGGGTAAGTACATAACTATGTCAGCCGTTAGAAATATAAGGCTGTTACTGGTAGTGTTTTCACTAACAGCGATCGCTAACTCGCTTCAACCAGTACAAGCACAGCCGATTACCCCAGCGGCTGACGGCACCGGCACAATTGTTACTCCAGAGGGGAACCGTTTTAACATTAGCGGCGGCACGCTCTCAAAGGATAAAGCAAATCTTTTTCATAGCTTTGAGCAGCTAGAGTTAAATTCTGGGGAAATTGCAAACTTTCTTTCTAACCCTAATATTCAAAATATCTTAGGGCGCGTTACAGGTGGGAATGCTTCTTATATCAATGGATTAATCCAAGTCACAGGGGGAAACTCCAACCTGTTCTTGATGAATCCAGCAGGCATTATTTTTGGTTCTCATGCCAGCCTAAATGTTCCTGCTTCATTTACCGTCACCACTGCCACAGGTATCGGTTTTGGCAGTAATTGGTTTAATGCAATTGGGGCGAATGACTACGCTACATTGGTCGGAACGCCCAACCAGTTTATTTTTAACACTCCTCAACCTGGAAGCATTATCAATGCGGGGAATTTGGCAGTATCGGGGAATTTAACCCTGTTAGGTGGCACGGCAGTTACTACGGGGCAGATGAGGGCGACTGGGGGGCAAATTGCTGTAGTCGGTGTACCGGGTGAGAAATTAGTGCGGCTGAGTCTACCCGGCAGCCCTCTAAGTTTAGAAATTCAACCGCTACCTAGCTCAAATACAGCCGCGCTACCCTTTACTCCCCTTTCCCTGCCTTCGCTGCTAACGGGCGGAAATCTCGCGAATGCCACAGGATTAACCGTCAATAGCGATGGCACGGTACGATTGACTGCTTCTAGTGCTGAAATTGGCACACAACCGGGTACTGCGATTGCTTCTGGCACCCTGAATGTATCGGGTCAAATCGGCGGCACTGTCTATGTCTTGGGCAACCAAGCGAGTGTCATTAGTGGCAATATTAACGCTTCGGGCACCAATGGCGGCGGTGCGGTACTGATTGGCGGTGATTATCAGGGTCAAGGCAAAGTGCCAAATGCCTTACAAACATTGGTTAGCAGCGACTCGGTGATTTCTGCCGACGCACTGCACAACCGGAATGGTGGAAAAGTCATTGTTTTTGCAGATGATACAGCTAGCATTTACGGGACACTAACGGCAAGGGGAGGCATTTATTCTGGAAATGGTGGGTTGATTGAAACTTCTAGCAAACAGTTTCTCAATCTCACCAGTACGCCGGATGCAAGTGCGCCTCAGGGACTCGGTGGTACTTGGCTGATTGACCCGACCGATATCACGATTGTGAATAGTGGCGGTGGTGCGATTGGCACGAATACGGTGGATGTTGTCAATATTAATGCTGCCCTGAATACAGGCACTAGCGTCATCCTCGACACGGCAACTGCTTCTGGTTCTCCAGGTGCCGGGAATATTACTCAAAATAGCAATGCTTTTATTAGCAAGACATCTGGGGGAGATGCCGCGCTTACTTTACAAGCTAACAACAACATTATTCTGAATGGAGCGATCGCTTCCAGTAGCGGCAAGTTGAATGTCAATCTTTTTGCTGATAATGACACCAACGGTAGCGGCGCGATCGCCCTCACCAATGCCACGATTAGTACAAACGGCGGCAATCTTACAGGAGTTGGTCGAGGAAATGCCACCTACACCAATGGCATTCTGCTCAACAACAGCATTATTAATGTCCAAGGCGGCAATATTAACCTGACGGGCACAGGATTTCTTAGTGTTACTGGTACTACCAACAACGGGATTTCGCTTCAAAACAACAGTGCAGTGCAATCAACCGGAACCGGAACGATTACCCTAACGGGTTTGCCTGGAAGTGGAACAAATGCAAATGACGGCATAGAAATCATCCAAAACTCTAAAGTGAGTTCCGTGGATGGAAATATTAATATTCAGGGTACTGGTAACGGAACTGGTGCTGCCAATCATGGAATTCAGGTCTCTACAGGTAGCAATGTAGCATCCACTGGGGCGGGGAACGTTACCCTAATCGGTACCAGTAACGGAAAGGGTTTCAACAATGACGGCATTTCGATTGGCACGATTGGCAGCATCGTGCAATCCAATAGCGGGAATCTTACCCTGACAGGCACCAGCGGCACTGGGGCGGGAAGTCAGGATGGAACGGCTGTTTATGGAAGCGGCAGAGTGCGATCGCAAGCTGGAAATATTAATCTGTCTGGCACTGTCAAGGGAACGGGCAGCGACAGCTACGAGATTATTATTGTCTCTGAAAGCGTCGTGGAATCTGTTGGGACAGGGGCGATTACCCTCAATGGCACTGGTGCGATTGATGCAGCAGGCATTCTCTTACAAGACAGCAGCATTAATCCGACTGGAATTGGGGGTAGCGGTAATATCACTCTTACCGCTAATGAAATTAATTTTATTGACTCCACGAATCCTGGCACCCCGCAAATTAAGGGCAGCGGTACGCTTCAATTGCAGCCTCTGACTTCCAGTTTGGGTATTACCATTGGCGGGACAGTCAACGACAACCGCTTAAATCTCAACACCAGCGAACTCAATTTTTTAGAAAATGGGTTTTCTCAAATCATCATCGGACGGGCAGATAGCAGCGGTGCAATCACTTTGGCTGGCAACACCACCTTCTTCGATCCAGTCACCGTGCGATCGCCCGTAGGTTCTGGTTCTATAACCACGACAGGTTATACTCTCGCCGGAGATGATAACGCGACGCTTACCCTGTTAGCCAACCAAAATATCGCAACTGGCAATATTATCAATTCCGGTCGTCAGATTACGCTAACCAGCTTCCTCGGCAGTATCAATACCAGTGCAGGCAAGCTTGATACTAGCGCTTATAGCGATAACGGCGGCGCGATCGCCTTGAATGCTTTCGGCAATATTACCACTGGTGACTTGAAATCTTGGTCAGTTGAAGACGATGGCGGGGATATTGTCCTCTCTAGCAAAGCAGGAAGCATTAATACTGGCATCTTAGACGCAACCACTTTTGACGGCAATGGCGGTGCGATCGCGCTGACGGCTTTTGGAGAAATTACCACAAAAGACTTGGAATCGTGGTCGGATTATGGTTTTTCTGGAGAGATTGCTCTATTTGCTAATGGAAACATTACCACGGGCAGTCTAGATTCTCGCTCCTATGATTCTGGGATTGGGGGTGACATCACCGTTATTAGCAGTGGGGGAAGCATCACAAGTGGAAACTTATTCTCCTACTCCCAGACTAATGATGCGGGTTCGATTAACTTATTTGCCCCTCAGGGCAACATTACCACTGGTATCCTCAACACAGGCTCTTATGGTCTGAGTGCAGGCATTACGGGAAACATCACCCTTACCGCTGGTAGCAACATTAACACCAGCTACATTCATGCTTTTTCAAATGGGTATGGCAATGGGGGAAAAATTTCTCTGACAAGCTATACAGGAACGATCGACACCCAACAAGTACGATCAAATTCAAAGGGTGGTGATGGGGGCGCGATCGCATTTGATGCAAAAGGCAACATTACTACCGCTGACTTGAACGCTTTCTCAAACAGTGGGGATGCTGGTGATATTTATCTTTACAGTGACCAGGGAACTATCCAAACTGGGGCATTAGATGCAACTTCCTTGGAAGGTTTTGGGGGCGCGATCGCGTTTGATGCAAAAGGCAACATTACCACCAGTAAGGTGGAATCTTGGTCAGTGAAGGGTGATGGCGGTGATATCTCTATCTACAGTAACCAGGGAGCCATTAATACTGGGTTGTTAGATACAACCTCCTCTGAAGGCTACGGGGGATCTGTCACCCTAGAAGCTAATGGCAATATTACGACAGGTAACGTGGAATCTTGGTCAGTTGATAACGATGGAGGAGCGATCGCTGTTTCTACCAACAGTGACATCACAACTGGCACTCTAGATTCTGGTACTTATGGTTTCGGGACGGGGGGTGGCATCACCCTCACGAGTAATACTGGAGAAATTTCACTTTTAGAGGTGTATTCTGACTCTCAGTATGGCGATGCAGGGGCGCTCAACTTTTCTGCCAAGGGCGACATTACCACCAGCAATTTGAATGCAAGATCTTATAGTGGTTTTGGCAAAGGCGGCGACATCACGCTGAGATCGGGAACGGGAGGCATCAGCACTGGATCGGTCATTAACGCCTCGACAACCTTTACGGGGGGTGCGATAACCTTTTCTGCCACCGGGGACATCACCACCGGCAATCTAGAATCTTACTCGCAGAGTGGGAATGGGGGCGCGATCGCGCTCAACAGCACTACGGGATCGATCGATACTGAAAAGTTGTCTTCTTACTCGCAGAGTGGGAATGGGGGAGCGATCGGCTTAACTGCTAACAACGGCAACATTACTACCCGTACCATCAATGCCCAAAGTCTGGGAAGTGGCACTGGCGGAACTGTTAATGTTACTGCTGGTAAATTCTTTCGGGCTACAGGCACGTTTACAGACCGCAATAGCCTAAATTCCAGTATTTCGACCGCTGGTGGAACCAACGGCGGTGACATCACCATCCGTCACAGTGGCAGCACGACCACTCCCTTCGTCGTTGGGAATGCCACCATCAACGGGACAGCTGGATCGATAACCAGTGGGGCAACTAATACGATTGCCACAATCTTTTCAGTACCCGTACCGCCGGACACTTACATCCAGGGCAACATTAAAATCATCACCTTCAGCCCTACTCCCGATTTTATCCCTGCTCAAACCCCCTCACTGCCCGTCGAAATCCCACAGCAAGAAGCATCACAACCGCAGGAGACTACTTCGCTTTCCCCTCCGGCCAATACCAGTCAGTCCTTGGTTGAAGTTGATTCTGCGTTGGCTCAAATTGACGAACCCTTCACCCAGGAATATGAACAATATCTAGGCGTAAGCGATACCCCCACAAGGAGCCTTTCCGATGCCCGTAGTACCCTGCAAAGCATTGAAGCATCTAGCGGTATCAAAGCGGCACTCATTTACGCTGTTTTTACTCCCACAACTGCGGTAGCAAATGAGGCAAAAAGCCCATCTTCCTCAATTGATCATTCCATTAATCCTGACAGCCTAGAACCGCAAAAAACGGAAAATTATCAAGATCAGCTGGAACTCATACTAGTGACGGCAGATAGACAACCGATTCGGAAAAGAGTCACAGGCGCAACCCGCCAAAAAGTTCTCAAACTTGCTAACCAATTCCAGACGCAAGTGACCAACCTTAAAAGCGCTCGTGGCTACCTAGCATCCTCTCAGCAGATGTATCAATGGCTGCTAGCACCGCTAGAGAAAGATCTGCAAAGACTCGATATTCAAAATCTTGTCTTCCTCATGGACGAGGGTCTACGCACGATCCCCATCGCTGCTCTCCACGATGGTAAAGGGTTTATCCTTGAGCGCTACAGCGTTGGTTTGATGCCCAGCCTTAGCCTCACCGATACTCACTACCAGAGTTTGAAAAATGCTCAAGTTTTGGCAATGGGCATCTCAAAATTTACGGATAAAAATCCTTTACCAGCAGTACCAAGGGAATTATCAGCAATCGTCCCCTATCTGTGGAAAGGCAAGTCCTTTCTCAATGAGGATTTTACGCTAAAGAATCTGAAGGCGCAGCGTCAACAACAGCCGTTTGAGATTGTACACCTGGCAACTCACGGAGAGTTTAATTCAGGTTCTCCCAGCAACTCCTACATTCAGTTATGGGACACCAAATTGCGACTCGATCAGTGGCGGGAACTGGGTTGGGACAACCCACCAGTAGAGCTATTAGTGCTGAGTGCTTGTCGCACAGCAGTGGGGAATGAGCAGGCAGAGTTGGGCTTTGCGGGATTAGCGGTGCAAGCAGGAGTGAAATCGGCGTTGGCAAGTTTGTGGTACGTCAGCGATGAGGGAACTCTAGGACTGATGGCAGAATTCTACGAGGAACTAAAAACAGCTCCGATTAAGGCAGAGGCGTTACGTCAATCTCAGTTAGCGATGCTCAGGGGGCAAGTGCGACTGGAGGGAGGAAAGTTACGGACTCGCAATGGGGATATCTCTTTGCCACCCCAATTGCTAGGAATCGGAAATCAAGTCCTCTCCCATCCTTATTACTGGTCTGCTTTTACAATGATTGGCAATCCTTGGTAAAAGCAAATGACTCATCACAAAGTAGACGAACTGAATTGTTTTTAGGATAAGTTTTCCTGCCGCTCTACCCATCAAACCCGTTTGAGTATTCAGTTTGGGACCTAAAACAGCAGGCTCTTAACGCGCAGAACAATCATACACGGGGGTCGGTTCCCGCCATACAAAATGACAAGCTTTTATTCAATTCATATCTCCTGCTGAACGACGGATCGCTAAGAAACCGCCAATAGGGAAACTTTATCCCGACTTTCTAAAAAATTTTCAGCTTTCATAATTGCGTAGAGGTTGACATCAGCTTCTAAAAGACAAGCATGACCGCTCTTCGGCAGTATGACCATTTCCGCGTCGGGTAGGCAAGAAGCTAAGCGCTGAGCTTCACTTACAGAGGGCAGTAGTCGGTCTGTACCTCCGGCAATCACCAGGGTAGGTTGGGTGATGCGACGTAATTGAGAAGCATCAACATCAAAATCTCTGATGAGGGACAATCGCCAAAGGACAGTTTTTGGGGGTACGGAGTGGATAGCGTCTAGAAGGGCGCGGCGATCGCGCGGTGCAACCCGTTCTAAATGAGCTAAAAACGGCAATAACCACACCGATCCCACTCGGTAGAGGACTTCCGGTATCCAGCCGCTCACCAGCGATCCCCAAGCTAGCAGAGGTCGCTGATTAAAGGAAGAAGCGGGGTTGATCAAAATAATTCGGTCAAATAGTTCGGGCGATCGCAACGCTACTTTCATCGCCAAACAGCCCCCAAATGACTCGCCGCACAGATAAACTGACCGATTAGGTTGTTTTTCTACTTCTGCTTCAATCAGCGCTACCACTTGATCGGTTAGATCCTCCCAGCTGGTTAAGTCATCGGCTGGGATGACCAAACAACGGATATCAAAGGCTGCTTCTAACCCCTCTGTCTGCGCTCGCAACAATTGACCCGTGCCATCCATGCCTGGAAGGAACACGAACAGCGGGCAGTCTGGATTAAACAGCCTGGGGGTGAGAAAACAAGGATGGCTTTTTACGTCTGGCATTTCGTAATGTCCATTTAAAAACAACAGGTCAAAAATTTATTGCTTTCTTTGGGGCGGATGCGAACGATTCGAGGACTCAAGACACTTCGGTGAAAAACTAGGCAAGTCTAAATTCTTGAAGGCGAAGGTTACTGAGAGCGGACTTTGCCCATTTGCCTACCCTTAAGCCATCTACCTGTAGACGTAGGTATTAATTCTTATTCTATGGCAGACTCCCATCCTTGCGAACTAATACCAAACTTGACGAAGTAAACCAGCAATTTCTTCCTGGCAGTAATTGATAAGACTGGCAACAGCAGTTTTGGCTTGTTTTCCTTGATATTGTTCCCGCACTTGAGACGTAATCCAACAGGGACGCCCAATTAGGATGCTAGATCGACGGTAAACGACCATCGGATGCCAGCCTGCCTGTTTAAATAGGGGTTCGGAAGGGTCAAATAAACTTAATAATCGCAGAGGGATTGCCGAGTTATTTGTTTCTTCCTGGGATGCGATCGCCACGGGTAAAATTGCCAAATTTTGCACCGGCGCTCGCAAAGCTAAATGAGCAAATCCCCGATGAAAGGTTTTCATTTCATTCGGCTGGGTTAGGCTTACCATTGGCTGGGCACCTTCGGGAAATATCCCAACCACCTGCTGGGACTGCAACAGGCTGATTGCCTTGTTAAAGAAATCTTGCTGGCGGTGTTCTGGCGTCTCCAAAGGGAAACAACCCAGTTGATTGACAATCTCCCGCATCACGGGCACTTGTCCCATGTAGTGATGACAGGCAAAGCGAATCGGACGATTTAAAGCTGCCATCAGGATTGGCGCATCCATGACGCTGCGATGATTGCTCACCACTAAAACGCCACCTTCTTGAGGAACGCGATCCTGATGGTATATATACATCTGCGTTCCCAATGCCTTCATCAGCAAGCGAGAAATCTGTAATGGGTTATCTGAAGACATGCTTTCTATAGGCTTTCTTGCAGGAAGCGCGATCGCTACAGTCAACAGGCAATCGCCTTGATTATAAATGGCTAGAGTCTAGAGGTAGACTGAATCTTGACTCTTGAGTTCATTCTCCACTTTTTACCAAGCCTGGACTTTATTCGTTGAGCAGATGCGATCGATCGCCCCATAACTTAACTTTTCTTAATACAATTATTAACGTAACTTCCTCACCTATACGAATCTCTCAGGGTAGAAATCGCTGGTAAAGATTTTTTACGATTTTAATTTTGTCAAGAAAAAGTAACATTTTATACTTATATTTCCCGGAGCTAAGTGGAACTCTCAAGACAAGATAACGAAAAGATACAAAATTGCAGGCCGAAGTATATGATCAAAAGCAAGAAAGGGGTTGTTTTTTATATTTATGAGTGCTAATCATACAAGTAAAAATTCATTTGCAATTACTACACCACTGTATTATGTGAACGACGTACCCCACATTGGCAGCGCTTATACAACAATGGCGGCGGATGTGGTGGCTCGGTTTGAACGGCTCCGGGGAAAGTCTGTGCTGTTGATTACCGGCACGGATGAGCATGGGCAGAAAATTCAGCGCACAGCAGAAACCAAAGGGCTTTCACCGCAAGCTCACTCGGATGAAATTGCGGCTGGATTCGATGTCCTTTGGCAAAAACTCAATATCCAGTACGATCGGTTTATCCGCACGACGAACTCTCGCCATCAAGCCATTGTTAAAGAGTTTTTCCTGCGCGTCTGGGAAAAAAACGACATTTATTTGGGGCAACAAAAGGGCTGGTATTGCGTCTCCTGCGAGGAATTCAAAGAGGAACGCGACCTTCTAGAAGGACACCACTGCCCCCTCCACCCCAACAAAGAAGTCGAGTGGCGGGATGAACAAAACTACTTTTTTCGCCTCTCTAAGTACCAAAGCCAGCTGGAAGACTTATATCGCCAGCAACCAGATTTTATCCAGCCAGAAATTCGCCGCAATGAAGTTTTGAGCTTTGTCAGTCAGGGGCTTCAAGATTTCTCCATTTCGCGAGTGAATTTAGACTGGGGCTTCCCTATACCCGTCGATCCTAGCCACACCATCTATGTCTGGTTTGATGCCTTGCTGGGCTATGTCACGGCGTTGCTCGAACCAGATAGCGAACCGACGCTAGAGAATGCTTTATCCAAGTGGTGGCCGATTAATATGCACCTGATTGGTAAAGACATTCTGCGGTTTCACGCGGTCTATTGGCCTGCCATGTTAATGTCAGCGGATCTGCCGCTACCCGCTCGAATATTTGGACATGGCTTCCTGACAAAAGACGGGCGAAAGATCAGTAAAACGGTTGGTAATACGATCGATCCCATCGCTTTAGTCGAACGTTACGGAGCTGAGGCTATTCGTTACTATTTTCTCAAGGAGATTGAATTTGGGCAAGACGGAGATTTCAACGAAACTCGGTTTATCAATATCCTCAATGCTGACTTAGCAAACGATCTGGGCAATTTACTCAATCGGACGATGAACATGGCAAAGAAATATTGCAATGGCATCGTGCCTGACTGCTCAGATGAAAACATCCCCGCAGATAACACAATTAAAGCAATTGGCCTTAGTTTAGGCGATCGCGTTGCTCAAGCTTATGAATCTCTGGCGTTTAGTGATGCGATCGCAGATATTTTCACTCTAATTCGAGCCAGCAACAAATTTATTGACGAGCAAGCTCCCTGGACTTTATATAAGCAAGGGCAACAACAGGCCGTCGAACAAGTCCTGTATGCGGTTCTAGAATCTGTTAGACTAGCAGCTTATCTGCTATCACCGATTATTCCTACCATCAGTAGTGACATTTACCAACAGCTAGGTTTTTCAATTGACTTTAATAACAAAACGTTAATAGATGTTTCGGCTGCGTTTTCCGCTCATGCCACTTGGGGAACACTAACTGCAAGACAAGCTTTAGGTGAAGCCAGACCTGTTTTTCCAAGGCTGGAACTCCCCTGAAGAGTTTCGTCTTAGTAGCTAATAGCTGTTGGCTGTTGGCGGATTGACCATCGGGTGCTGATACATACAAAAGTAAAAACTCTGGTACAGACCGCTCTCTCAAAAGCTAAAAGTTCATCAAAATCGCTAATTGCTTTTTTCATAAAAAAATCGAGGCATAACAATCATGTTGAATAATTTCAGCAGTAACGACTCTGTATTCACGCCAGAACAGGTTTTAGAAAATCGCGGTCGTGTAGCCATTTTTATCGATGGATCAAATCTATTTTATGCAGCACTACAGCTCGGTATAGAAATTGACTACACCAAGTTGCTGTGCCGCTTAACCGCTGGATCTCGCTTGTTACGCTCTTTCTTTTACACCGGCGTCGATCGCACGAATGAAAAACAACAGGGTTTCCTGTTGTGGATGCGGCGCAATGGATACCGAGTCATTGCCAAAGACTTGGTACAGCTGCCGGATGGCTCGAAAAAAGCCAACTTGGATGTGGAAATTGCTGTCGATATGATGGCTTTAGTGGGGTCTTACGATACCGCTGTTCTCGTCAGCGGGGATGGGGATTTAGCTTACGCTGTCGATGCCGTTAGCTATCGGGGTGTCCGCGTGGAAGTGGTCAGTTTGCGCTCCATGACTAGCGATAGTTTAATCAATGTATCAGATCGATACATTGACTTGGATAGCATCAAAGAAGATATCCAAAAGACGCCCAGACAAAATTATACTTATCGTCCGTTGTCGGGCATTGGCTTTATGGATGACCAAGAAGATAGATAACGCAACCTAAGAAATAAAGACATAAATAGGCAAAAGAAATGAAAAAAGTAGCTTCTCGCAAAAAATTATTTCTTTTGCCTATTTATTTTTTACTATTCACTTTTTTAGTTAGTGCTTGTAATACTGAAAAACGCACGGAAAAAAAATTGCAGAAAGATACTGCCTCCGTGACGGATTTCGAGGGGAGTTTAGTATTCCAAAATGTGACCCTGGATCAGGCAGATGAGCAGGGACGACCTTTGTGGAAAGTGAAAGCAAAGCAGGCAGTTTATACCAAAGATAAGAAAGCTGCTCGCATCCAAAATCCTAGCGGGGATTTGTTCCAAGATGGAAAAATGATTATGCAAATCACCGCAGATAGTGGCGAAGTTCAAGAGGATGGTAAAAAAATCTTTCTGAAGGGTCAGATTGTTGCCACAGACCCTCGGAATGGGGCAGTTTTAAAAGGGAATGAATTAGAGTGGCGACCAAAGGAAGACGTTGTGATCGTGCGTCAAAATCTCGTCGGCACCCATCAAAAGATGGTGGCAACAGCGAAGGAAGGACGATATTTTAGTCGGTCGCAGCATATGGAATTATTGGGTCAAATTGTCGCAACATCGAAAGACCCAGCGGTACAAATGAGAACCGAGCATTTAGTGTGGCAAATTCCCCAGCAGATGGTAGTTGGCGATCGCCGCATCCAGATTGACCGCTACACAGGCAATCGCGTGACAGAGCAAGCGGCAGGAGATTCTGGTCAGGTAAACCTGAAAACGAAGATGGCAACGCTGACAAAGAATGTTCAAATGACTTCTTTAGAGCCGCCAGTGCAAATCGCTGGGAATTCTGTTACCTGGAACTTAAACACACAAATGGTTACATCAGACCAACCTGTGAAAGTGGTGCATCAGCAGCAGCAAGTGACGCTGACGGGGAACCGGGGTCAGGTGGATCTGAAGGGAAAAGTGGCTCGTCTAGTTGGTGGCGTCCAAGGCGTTGGCAGCCGGAATAAATCCCAACTTTACGCCAATCAGGTGACTTGGAATATTCCAACTGAAGAATTCGATGCTCAAGGCAATGTAATTTATCATCAACAAGTTGACCCGCCGCTGCACCTGACGGGTTCCAGAGCAGTCGGTAAGTTTCAAGGTCAAACGGTTGTTGTCACGGGTGGCGGTGGTGCTAGCGGTGGTAGTAGCCGGGTGGTGACGGAAATTATTCCTTGAATCGGTAAGCGAGGGTCATAATAACCAAAATGGTATAGCAATCCTATTTGAGTTGTGAAATGCCAGTGATTGAGATTCCCGGCTTCTTGGAAAGTCGGGGATCTCGCCTTCACGAATCATTAGGAGTGCTGTGCGATATTATCGTCGCGCTTGAAAATCTGAGAGAATTTCATTGCGACTGGCGTCACCGAGAAATCCAGCAATATCAGCTCGCCCAGTGCTAGGAAGAATCGCTGCTGGTAGAGTGGGGGGAACGCCCCATCGTTGCACCAGTTTTTGAAGTATTTGGTCTTGCTGTTTTCTAAAACCATCGACATCACCACCCCGGTTGATGATCGCAAAGCAAACCAGACCGCGATCGCGTGTTGGCATTACCCCAGCCAGGGCACTGACATCGCGCAGGGTACCAGTTTTGATAATCGTGCCTGAAGGGATGTGGCGGGATACCATCGTTCCCCGGCGATCGCGTCCCGATATCGGGAAGAGGTCGGCTACCGTAAGCTGATGGGGTTGTAAATAACTTTCGATCGCCGTCAGCATTCCGCAAACAGCGCGGGGCGAGATGCGATTTTCCACCCCCAAACCAGAGCCATTTACCAGCTGAACTTCCTGTTGGGGGACACCGGCAGACGTAGCCCCCAACTGAGCGACAGCGGATGCCCCCCCAAGGGCTTTTGCCAGCATCTCCGCCATGTCGTTGTTGCTGTAAATGTTCATTTCCTTGAGGATTTGTGCCAAGGACATTGAGCGATGACGCAACAACAAAATTTGCTTGGGAATTGCAATTGATGAAACTTTGACCGAACCCGCGATCGCAATTTGTGGTTTTGGCGTTCCTGGGGGCATTAAGTTGTATAGATATTGGGCATCTCTGGGCCACGAGGTGGGGTTAAATGCTTGTTTGAGCATCTGACCCGCCATATAAGGGTGGGATTGGTAATTCATGTAAAAATCGCCCACAATCACCAAATTGCCGTTTATGCGACGGATGCCCCGTTTATTTAAAGCATTCCCCAGAGCGATCGCTTCTTCCCACACAAAAAAGGGATCGCCACTGCCATTAATCACCAAATCTCCCTGCAAAATTCCATTTCTCACAGGTCCGGTCGTGCCAATTGAGGTTTCAAACTGATGGCCTGGACCCCAAGTCTCCAACGCAGCAGCAGAAGTCGCAATCTTGGTCAAAGAAGCTGCCGGTAAGGGAATATTTCCCTGATGAGTTGCCAAGGGCATAGAACCCGACTGAATCCACACCCCTTGAGCCGCCTCCCCCATGCCTTTAGCGCTCCAGCCCTTCAAATATTGCCGCATGGTGTTTTCAGCTACCGGATCGGTCGCCATCGATAGGGAAAACAAAGGAACTCCCCGCCACGCAGCCAGTTGGGTAGTATCTATCTCTGTTGTTTTTACCCCAGCCATATTCATCCACAGCGCTACCAATCCAGAGCCAAATAATTGCAACATTCCTCACTTTCCTTTATTCACTAAACAAAGAGCCTGCCGGATGTGCAAGCTATAAAAAAAGCCCAAGGCGGAAATTGCTTCCGCCAGAATGAAGATATTTTTTCGGGAGTTCGCGTATAGGTAAAGCACAATCAGGGACAAGGAATGAGTAATCGGTGAGCAAGCGAAAATGGATAAACTCTCCCGTGGGACAACTAGTTCTCTATCTTTACCTATTTAGGAGTACCATTTTTTTCAGCATTCTTTTATTTATCCTTCCTGCGTCCTGTTTCATCCTCCCGGATTGACCCCGGTTTCTCCACGAGTCATCGGGTACTGGTAGAATTTTTAAGGTTTATATCACTTTGATCAATGGGATCGACTCGCGCACGGATCGCAATTGACGCTATGGGTGGCGACCACGCCCCCGCCGAAATCGTTGCTGGAGCGCTTAGGGCACAGGAAGAATTAGACGTAGAGGTTTTGCTGGTGGGCGATCCTCATCAGATTGAAGCTTCCCTAGGGCAACACACCAGTTCTCATCTTCCTCAAATTGTGCCTTCTGAGGGCACAATTGAAATGCACGAGGAGCCTCTAAGTGGTTTAAAACGCAAGCCCAAGGCTTCGATCAACGTAGCAATGGATTTGGTAAAACAAAAACAAGCCCAAGCAGTAGTGTCAGCGGGTCATTCAGGAGCCGCTATGGCATCTGCTCTGCTGCGACTGGGACGCCTTCGGGGGATTGACCGCCCGGCCATCGGAGCAGTTTTGCCAACGATGGTAGCTAGTAAATCAGTGCTAATTCTCGATGTCGGCGCAAATGTCGATTGTCGTCCTAAATTTTTGGAGCAGTTCGCACTGATGGGATCGATTTACAGCCAGTATGTGCTGGGTGTAGACGTTCCTAAAGTCGGGTTGCTCAACATTGGTGAAGAAGAATGTAAGGGGAACGATCTAGCGGTTCGTACTTACCAAAGGCTGCAAGAGAATTCGCAAATTTGCTTTGCTGGCAATGCCGAAGGGCGAGATGTCCTGACGGGTAATTTTGATGTGGTCGTTTGCGATGGTTTTGCCGGGAATGTTTTGTTGAAATTTGCTGAAGCCGTTGGCGAGGCAGTATTGCAAATCCTCCAGGAAGAGTTACCTCAAGGACTGCGCGGGCAAGTCGGCACGGCTCTGTTGAAACCAAACTTGCGGCGAATAAAGCAGCGGGTAGACCACGCAGAACATGGCGGTTGCTTGTTGTTGGGGGTAGGAGGCATTTGTATTATTAGCCACGGTAGCTCCCAGGCTCCCTCAATTTTTAACGCGATTCGCATAGCGAAAGAAGCTGTTGATAACCAGGTACTGGAGCGGATTCAGTCTCAAGATATCAGTACTAAACAATCGGCAATCGGCGAATAGCAACAAGTATGAAGGATGAAGTGTAAAATGTGACATTCCAGCGTCGATCGTTTAGAATTAATCGATTTAGCTAAAAGCTAAAATGCTGATAGCTGATACCTAAAGACCCCAGCAAGCATGGAGAGCAATGTTGCAACAAACAGGCGTCGGCGTCGCCATTACCGGAAGCGGCTCTGCGATCCCCTCAGGTTCTCTGGATAATCATGGACTCACTCAGCTGGTAGATACTTCCGATGATTGGATTGCCAGCCGCACCGGGATTTGTCAGCGACGGCTGGCGGGTGAGGAGTCCTTATGTTCGATCGCCACACTCGCGGCACAAAGAGCGATCGCAATGGCTGGGATCGCCCCAGAAGACCTGGATTTAATTATTCTGGCAACCTCAACTGCCGATGATTTGTTCGGGAGTGCCTCAGCAATTCAGTTTCAACTGGGAGCATCTAGGGCGGTAGCTTTTGATTTAACAGCCGCTTGCTCTGGATTTGTCTTTGGTCTAGTTACGGCATCGCAGTTTATCCGCACCGGCGTCTATCAAAATGTCTTGCTAATTGGGGCTGATATTCTGTCGCGCTGGGTAGATTGGTCAGATCGGGGAACCTGCGTGTTATTTGGGGATGGTGCTGGTGCCATTGTCATGCAGGCGAGCGATCGCGATCGCCTGCTGGGATTTGAACTCCGCAGTGATGGAACCCAGCACAAATCCCTCAGCCTAGCCTACACGGCACAGCCTAAAGAACTGGTTCCTGGGATCAACGTCCAAGCTGGCACTTACCACCCCATCACCATGAACGGCAAGGAAGTTTATCGCTTTGCCGTGCAAAAAGTGCCGGAAGTGCTGGAAAAAGCCATGTTTCGCGCAAGTATCAGTATTGAACAAATTGACTGGTTGCTTTTACATCAAGCCAATCAGCGAATTCTTGATGCCGTCGCCCAACGCTTAAAGATTCCTGCTGAAAAAGTCATTAGCAATCTTGCTAACTACGGCAATACTTCTGCTGCTTCCATTCCCTTAGCGCTGGATGAAGCTGTGCGAGAAGGCAAAATTAAACCAGGAGACATGATTGCAACTTCCGGCTTTGGCGCGGGTCTAACGTGGGGCGCAGCGATTTTCCAATGGGGCAGATAAATCAATTTTAGATTTTTAATTTTGCGGAGATCGGAGATTCTCTGCCTCCAATAATTTTCGATAGGTGGATCGGTAATGGGTAATGAAAGTTAGGAGTGTTAAGGATTGAGTTTTAAGGCAAGAAAGAAATTCTTGAAGTCAAAACTCAGACGCGATCAATTGCGCCTCTAAAACTGAAAACTTTTCTCCAATTACCTATTGCTAATTGCCAATTACGAATTACCAATTACCAATGACCAATGACAAAGACCGCATGGGTGTTTCCTGGGCAAGGTTCTCAGGCAATCGGAATGGGAGTGGATTTATTAGAGTTGCCAGAGGCAAAGGCTAAATTTGAGCAAGCCGAGCAAATTTTAGGCTGGTCTGTACCAGAAATCTGTCAGAGTCAGGAAGATAAATTATCCCGCACTCTTTATACCCAGCCCAGCCTGTATGTGGTAGAAAGCATTTTAGCGGATCGAATGCAAGCTGGGAGACATCAACCTAACCTCGTTGCCGGTCACAGTCTGGGAGAATACGTTGCTCTCTACGTCGCCGGTGTCTTTGACTTTGAGGCGGGGTTGCGCCTAGTGAAACGTCGGGCAGAATTTATGGATAGTGCGTCCGATGGCATGATGGCAGCGCTGATTGGCTTCGACCGCGAACAGCTAGAACAACAAATTCAGCAGACCCCCGACGTTGTATTAGCCAACGACAACAGTTCCGCCCAAGTCGTCATCTCTGGAACGCCAGAAGCGGTGGAGGGAGTGCTAAGTCAAGTAAAGGTTAAGCGTGTTGTCCGCTTGAATGTCTCAGGAGCCTTTCACTCTCCCTTAATGGCGGAAGCTGCCGCCGAGTTCCAGGTAGTTTTGGAGTCAGTTCCATTTAATTCTGCTCAAGTGCCAGTGCTGTCAAATGTGGAACCTGTCCCATCTGTGGACGCTGATATTTTAAAAGAGCGCCTCATCCGTCAGATGACCGGCTCGGTGCGGTGGCGAGAAATTTCTCTACAATTGCCAGTACAAGGAATTTCGCAGGTTGTGGAAATTGGTCCAGGGAAAGTCCTTACGGGTTTAATTAAACGTACTTGCCCCGATTTAACTTTGGAAAACGTGGGTAGTGTTGCAGAGTTGCCGAATGCAGAATAAAGTCCGGCGACCACAACAGCGCGTGCGAGTGAGAGAATGGAAAAATTCCCTCCTTCCCTCATCAGCCAGGGAACGAGAAAAATCAGACAAGGTGGTTAAAGGTTTACAGCGAGAGTACGGTGGATAGCGAATTATCTAATCTGGGCAGAAGCCGCGAGCCTGTTTCGAGTTTAGTTCTATACCACCTGTTTAAGTGGTCGGTGGTCAGCCCCGTGCTTCATGCCTACCTGCGAGGTCGGATTTATGGATGCGAACACGTTCCTCCGATTGGACCACTTCTAGTGGTTAGCAATCATGCCAGTGATTTTGATCCGCCGATTTTGTCCTGCTGCGTGCGACGACCCGTAGCGTATATGGCAAAAGAAGAACTGTTTCGAGTCCCTGTTTTGAAGCAGGCAATTAAGTTGTATGGTGCTTACCCCGTCAAGCGGGGTTCCGCAGACCGGAGTGCGATTCGTTCGGCGCTGTCTCTCCTAGAGGAAGGGTGGGCAGTCGGTGTCTTTTTACAAGGAACGCGGACGCCAGACGCCAGAATTTCAGACCCAAAGCTAGGTGCTGCGCTGATTGCCGCCAAGGCGAAGGTGCCGTTGCTGCCCGTTAGTTTGTGGGGTACGGAAGCGATTTTTAAGAAAGGTTCGCTGGTTCCGCGTCCGGTGCCAGTAACGGTGCGGATTGGTCAGGTAATTGAGCCTCCTAATTCAACAGACCGGGATGAGTTACAGGCGGTAACGCAAAAATGCGCCACAGCGATTCATGCTTTACACGATTTAGGCCGTTAAAGAATTTCAAAAGACAAGATTTTCTCGGCGAAATTAAAACGTTGGGATGATGTCCTGACAGTTGCGCTTTCAGTAGGATTAGGTTATTCCAAATCTGTCTGGATATCCGGCTATTGGTTCATTCAATAAAGAAATGAGTCAATCACCGGGATTCTGGATTAAATCACCATCCCAAAAAGAAATGAGCGAACCTTCTGCCAAGTATCTTTTGCAGCGACTGAACAATTTGGCATTGGTTAGATTTTTGCTTTTCGTTGCTTCTGGCTGGGCGTTTGTAAAAGTTTTAGCTTACTTTGAAACAGTTATTGTCATTTTTACATTTGCAGCTATTGTCGCTTTTCTACTGAGTTATCCCGTGCGATCGCTAACTCGTTTTGTGCCTCACGGTGTTGCTGTTACCGTGGTCTTTATTCTAGGCATGATCGTGATTGCTAGTCTTACTGTCACAGTTGGTTTAACAGTTGTATCGCAAGGGCAACAATTAATTTCTAGCTTAACAACCTTTTTAAATTCTTTAATTCCTTTGGCTTATCAAATAGAAAAATTCCTTTTAAGATTCAATGTTCAAGTAAATTTGAGCATAATTCAAGAACAATTTCAGAATCAAATCGTCTCATCGCTGGGGTTAGGAATCGGTTATAGCTTAACGACTATACAAGTATTTTTTGCCAATTTTCTTAATTTGATATTAATTTCCGTTATTTCTTTTTTTATGTTGCTAGATGGAGAAAAGCTTTGGAAGCTTATTCTTAAGCTTGTTCCTGCACATTTACAAAATAGATTTACCATTGTCATTCAACGCAAGTTTCTCGGATTTTTTCGAGGACAGATGGTTTTATGTTTATTTCTGACTACGACTACTTTTTTGGTTTTTTTAATTTTAAATGTACCATTTCCCTTACTTTTGGCAATTATTGCTGGATTATTCGATTTAATCCCTGGGATTGGAGCTACTTTAGGGGTGGGTATTGTTTTTCTTATTTTATTGTCTCAGAGTGTTTGGTTAGCCGTTCAAGTAGTTGTTGTTTGTATCATAATTCAGCAAGTACAAGACAATTTCATCACGCCCCGGATTATGCAAAATTCGCTTAATATTAATCCAGTTGTTGTATTTTTCGCCTTACTAGTAGGTGCTAGAGTAGCAGGATTACTCGGAATTTTTATTGCAATTCCGATTACTGGAGTCATTGTCAGTTTATTTGAAATTGACGAAATGAAAGCAGAATCTTAGAGGAATGACATGAAGAGTAGCAGCTTCTATAAAATGGATTAAAATAAAATTTACTGGAATCAAAACAAGTAAAAATGCAGGGTTTAAGAGAAGAATTAGCAGAATTGCTAGATGAGGCTGAGTGGAACTGGCTGATGCCTCATGCGGAACGGGAGGCTGTGGTTATCGTAGCTCAAGAGCTGGACTTGCTAGATGTTGGGGTAGCGATCGCTAATGATGATGTTTCCTCTGTGCAGCACTGGATTAGCGAACAATTGATTTACAAGCCCTCCGAAGCTCAGAAACAAGATTGGAACGACAACAAAAACAAGCGATTCAGCGCTCTGATTGTGTCGCCTTATGTCTTGGTGAAAGAAACGGCAACGATTCCTGCTTAATCTGATTTGATGACTGACCGAGGGTGGCTCCCGTATAGCCGGTAGTCACCCAAAGAATGGCTCTGGCTCCATCCCGAATTGATTTCTCAATCGGCTCCTGCGGTATGTCCGAAGGCACGATCACGGGCTTTAGAGTAATGCCCCGACTGCCTAAAACAATCTCTCCAATGACTCTGGCGCGGCGCATATGATAGTCAGAGGTAATTAAATAGATGCTGGTGATCCCAAGACTCTGCAACTCATCAACCAGCGTCGTAAAGTTCGTAACCGTATCCACCGCCTGATAGTCCAAATGCAGGCGACTAGGGGCAACCCCAGCTTTGGCAAAAACCCGTTTAACGTAAGCTTTGTTAGTGCTACCTGAAGAAACCCAGATGGGCAAATCTGAATGCTGACGAGCCATCCTTGCTGCCAACTTCTCCCGCTCCAAGGCTGAGGTAGAGCCACCCAAAACTAACATTGCCTGGGGTTTGACCAGGCTTTTTTTAACTTCCTTGTAACCAAACCACAGCGCCACGGGTAGAGCGAGCATTAGCAGCCGAGAATATCTACTTTTAGAGCGCGAGGGCTTGGAAGACAAGTGTTTTTGTCGGCTAGCACCAATTTTCAGGATCATCAATCAATTGAAAAAGCCGTGTTTACATGGGAAGCGATACGCACGAAGCGCGATCGCTAACTGGTTAAAATTCCCTATCCTAGCTAGCGTCCACGTAGATACACTCCACTGGGCGACTAACTGTTTTAGAGAGTAGCAGACAACGGGACTGGCCAGGCTCGAACCGGCGACCTAGCGCTTAGGAGGCGCTCGCTCTATCCAACTGAGCTACAGCCCCAATTCTAAGGCGATCATAGCAGCCTAAGGGCAGCATTACCCAGTTGAATTTAAGTAGACCGCCAGGTTTCTTCCCAAGGGCCACCGCCTGTTTCCAATCCACATAGAGAACTGCCAGCTTTCAGGATGATTTTAGATTTGTCACCCCGTTGGCGCAGTTCCAGGTCAACTTGACCGTTCATCGTGTCGCGACAACAAAAGATTAAACCCTTTTCCGTGGGGGCACGCAGGAGAGTCCCCGGTAGATTTGTAGTAGCGGTTAACTCAACTTCAAATTCGGAGTTATGGGCTTGCATTTGCCAGCTGCCCCAAGGCTCAATATTCCAACTTACTTTCGAGTTCCACGGTACAAATTCATAAAATTTGCCTTGATAGTGCAAGCCAATCATCGCTACCGATTCCATCCACCACAGCACCCCGCGTCTGCCTCCACCAGCCGTTAAGGCGATATCTGGAGACTCATCAAAACCATTGCAATTCAGCCAGAACCATTTTTGAGGAAAAGAGCGCCCCCAGTTTTTTTCACCGTAGGCAGGGGCATTGGTGAAGTCGTAGCGTTTTCCATTCCACTCAATCCAGCCAGTTGCTAGCCCGTGAGCCATCAAAATTTGCCATCCCGGTTCAAAAATCGGGAAAGAAGACAACCATCCGGCTGTTGATTGTTGTGGCTGATTTAGATTTCCCCATCCATATACAGGTTTAATTTCATACTGCCAACGCGCTTGAGAACCCGTGCCCGGATCGTGTAAAGCTCCCTGATGCCAAGTAGCGGTGGCTTGATAGCCATCCTGAACGTGACGCTCAAAAGCCTCTGGAGGGAGGTAGGCGGGTTTGGTGGATAAATCGGTTTTGCCCCAGTGTCCCAAGGCTAAAACGTCCCGCGATGCCCAGAATTTGTTGACATCTGGGAAAGTCCGGCAAAGGTAACTATCTTCGGGACCCAGAATTTGGGCAGCACCGCCGCTGTGGGGTTGATTGCCCAGGGGATCTTCGAGGGAGTACATGAAAGCAAAGGTATGTCCGCAATCTGGTAAGGTGACGCGGTAGTACCAACCTTCAAAGAAACGCTGACTGGTGCCGTCCCACTGGTAGCCACTGTGAGGCGTTTGTAAAGGATTTTGCATCAATTCAAATTCCTAACTGTTTCTCAGAATAGCGATCGCTATTCTCTGCTCCCTGGATGCTGGATGCAAATACCCCAAATCCAGTTTGTGCATGAATTCGTGTAGGCAAAGTTCTTTATTAGAAAAATCTGGCTCATGAATCGCAAAGAAAAAGGATCTGAGGAGTTGCCTTCAATTTTCACCCGAAAACGATGGGGAAAGACGCGATCGCGCAGCGTCTACCCAGAAGAATAACGACCCTCCATCTGGAAATTTCCTAAATTTTTGGCGTCCGGAGCCAAAAGCTGTTGAAATCGCGACAACGACGGTCGGGCGGGGATTGCCCGCCCGACTACTCCTATTTATGTAATCGTTGTGCGTACAGCTTCCGCAGGGTCTTGGGCTTGCAGTGGCTCAGGCGTAGAGGTTTGAACGCTTTCCTCATCGACTTGAGTCCACTCGGTATGGAAGAAGCCTGCTTTGTCAATGCGCTCGTAGGTATGAGCACCAAAGTAGTCGCGCTGAGCTTGGGTAAGATTTTGCGGCAAGCGATCGCGTCGGTAACTATCGAAGTAATCTAGCGACGCGCTGAATGCCGGAACTGGAATCCCCAGCTTCGCCGACTGCGCTAATACTTCCCGCCAAGCATCCTGGCGATCCAAAATGGTCTGCTTAAACTCAGGAGCCAAGAGCAAATTCGGCAACTCTGGATTGTCCTTGAAAGCAGATTTAATCTTATTCAAGAATCCGGCTCGAATAATGCAACCACCCTTCCAAATCCGGGCAGTTTCGCTCAAATTCAGGTCATAGGAATAAGCCTTCGACGCCGAACTCAATAGCGCCATCCCTTGGGCGTAAGAGCAAATCTTCGAGCAATACAGAGCATCACGGATTTGGTTAATGAAGGTTTTGGCGTCTCCCTCATACTTGCCACTAGGACCCGTTAATATCTCCGAAGCAGCCACCCGTTCCTTCTTAAAGGCAGACATGATCCGGGCATTCACCGCCGCCGTCATCGTTGGAATAGCGATCCCCAGCTCCAGCGCACTCTGCACCGTCCAGCGACCCGTCCCTTTCTGCCCAGCCGCATCGAGAATCACATCGACCAGAGGCTGACGAGTGTCGGGGTCTCGGTAATTGAAAATATCAGCTGTAATCTCAATCAAATAAGAATTGAGTTCATCAGTCGTATTCCATTCGGCGAATACTTGGTGTAGTTGGTTCGCGTCTAGCCCCAACGCATTCTTGAGCAAGTCGTATGCCTCTGCAATCAGCTGCATATCGCCGTACTCAATGCCATTGTGTACCATCTTGACGTAGTGACCGGCACCCGCAGGGCCGATGTAGGTGACACAGGGGCCATCATCCACCTGAGCCGCAATTTTCGTCAAAATTGGTTCCAGATACTCATAGGAGCTTTTCGTACCTCCCGGCATCAGACTAGGGCCATTCAGCGCTCCTTCTTCACCTCCACTGACGCCCATCCCGATAAATCTGAACCCAGATGGCTCTAATTCGCGGGTGCGACGAGCGGTATCGTCAAATAAGGAGTTGCCACCATCAATAATGATGTCACCCTCATCCAGTAACGGTTTGAGCTGGTTAATCACCGCATCTACCGGCGCACCCGCTTTCACCATAATGAGGATTTTGCGAGGGCGTTCTAAGGATTGGACAAAATCTTCAATGGAATAAGCAGCATAGACATTTTTGCCCTGCGCTCGCTCAGCCATAAAGGCATCCGTTTTTTCTGGAGTGCGATTATAGACGGAAATGGGGAACCCATTACGCTCCACATTCAGCGCCAAGTTCTCGCCCATGACCGCCAAACCAATCACACCAAAGCTCTGCTGTGTCATAAGATTCAATGTTCAACTCTGCAATGCTTTTGAACAGTTGCTTTTCCTTCAGAGTAGCCCGATATCCTGAGAGTTTTCCCTAAAGAAGATATTAAGAGTCGCAAAAGTAGTACCGCCTCCTTCGGCGAAGAATCAACAATTGAAACAGCAGATTTAGTTTTTATTTGTATCTAAGTCAACAATCTCAAGCAGAATTGAAACATAGACACAAGTTTTGGAGCATCCACGAAATGCTGGCATATATCCTAGCGATCGCTGTTGCAGTTGGTAGCTTCGCCCTTTACATGGCGGCTTTCTTTTTCCCCGAAGTACACCGAAAGAGTGATTTTATCTGGAGTGGGGTGGGATTGTTCTATGCCCTGGTTTTATGGGTGTGTGCTGGACGCATCACCGGCGGTGTGCTGCTAGGTCAAATCGCTAGCGTAGCGCTAGTCGGTTGGTTAGGTTGGGAAACCCTGACATTACGACGCAGTCTCACCCCCGCAGCTCAGCAAACTGAGATTCCAAGTCCCGAAGCATTGCAGGAAAAATTGACCAACTTATCCCTACCGCAGCGCATAACAGGTCTATTTACCAATCTCAAGGACAAAGCTCAGCAGACGGCAAGTAAAGTTACTCAGAGCAAACCGGGCACTGGAACGACCCAACCAGGGGCATCTAAGACGACAGCGCCTGCGCCAGCAGCTACCGACACCGAAAAACCCCGTGTTACCGTGCTGGATAACCGGACGGATGAAGATGAGGATGAAACGGTGTTACTCAATCAACCACCCGTTCCATCCGCACCCTCAAAGCCGGAATCCCAGACGGAATCTCAGATGGAAGTAATATCCGTTCCATCTGAAGAAAGTGTCCAAGACACAGACTTGGATGACTTGGAACCCCCAGCATCTGTAGAAGCAACTACGGAAGAAACAGTCATAACACCAGAGACTGCCCCATCCTCACCTTCAGAGGTGGAGGCTAACCCAGAAGCTAACCCAGAAAATGTGCCCGAACCCGTTCGCCCGAACCCCCCCGACCCCGAACTGGTAGAAGCTGCTCTAGAAGATGCTGAAGAAAAGCATATTCCGGCTTCACCTCCAGAACCAGCCCATGAAGAAACGAGTGACTCAGTGAGTGGAACAGAGCAGGCAAATCAGCCGTTAGAAAATCCACCCAACCCAACTTGAAAATAAAGGTTAGGAGGAGAATGAGCCGCAAAGCCGTTGTATGGTGCCAAGAAAGCAGCGGAAGGGATAGCAGTCCTAACGCTTTGTGAAGGCGAGATCCCCGACTTCCAGACAGAAGTTGGGGATCTCAAGGGCTGGTATCTCTCAACTAAAATTAGATTGCGATCGCTGCTTATTCCATTTTCTTGCTTTGTGTTCTGTGCATCTTTGCGGTTCATTTTTCCGCTGCAACTTGAAGAGATTGCGATTTGTAACCGATAATGATTGAAAGCAACTCAATCATTTCTCGGCATTAAACTGTGACAGAAACAGGGAACTACAAAGACACCGTTAATCTGCCCAAAACCCAATTTGATATGCGGGCGAACGCTATTAAGCGGGAACCGGAACTGCAAAAATTTTGGGCAGACCAGCAAATTTACGAGCGACTGTCGCAGAACAATCCCGGCGAAATTTTTGTTTTGCATGATGGGCCGCCCTATGCCAATGGTTCGCTCCACATTGGTCATGCTTTAAATAAAATCCTCAAAGACATCATCAACCGCTACCAGCTCCTGCAAGGGCGCAAAGTTCGCTACGTTCCGGGTTGGGATTGTCACGGCTTGCCGATTGAGTTGAAAGTCCTTCAGCAAATGAAGCCAGCAGAGCGGCAAAATCTGACACCTCTGGATCTCCGCCACAAAGCCAGAGATTTTGCGCTTCATACAGTAGACGAGCAGCGCCAAAGCTTCCAACGTTACGGTGTCTGGGGCGACTGGGAGCATCCGTATCTGACTTTAAAACCAGAGTACGAAGCCGCTCAAATTGGCGTCTTCGGTGAGATGGTGCTAAAGGGATATATTTATCGCGGTTTAAAGCCAGTTCACTGGAGTCCTAGTTCTAAAACGGCGCTGGCTGAGGCAGAGTTAGAGTATCCCGAAGATTCTGAAGGTCGCCCAGCTCATACCTCGCGCAGCCTTTATGCAGCTTTCCAGATGACGAATCTGGGGCCAGCCGTGCGATCGCAATTGCAACCATTCTTGCCCGATCTGGGTGTGGCGATTTGGACGACGACGCCTTGGACAATTCCCGCCAACCTAGCAGTGAGCCTGAATCCAGACCTGACCTATGCAGTGGTGGAAGTGGAGGGGGATTCTCTACCAATTTCAACCAAATACCTGTTAGTAGCTGCCGATTTGGTAGAACGCTTGTCAACGACGCTCTCGACTAATCTCACGGTAAAAGCGACAGTACCGGGTAAAGATTTGGAACACAGCACTTACCGACACCCACTCTTCGACCGCGAGAGTCCGATTGTGATTGGGGGCGATTATGTCACCACCGATTCCGGTACGGGATTAGTTCACACGGCTCCCGGTCATGGGGATGAGGATTACAAAGTCGGTCAACGCTACGGTTTACCTCTGCTGTCGCCAGTAGATGCCGATGGCAACTTCACGCAAGAAGCAGGGCAGTTTGCCGGGTTGAACGTCCTGGGTGAGGGAAATCAGGCAGTGATTGACGCCCTAAGCCAAGCGCGATCGCTACTGAAAGAGGAACCCTACGTTCACAAATATCCTTACGACTGGCGTACGAAAAAACCGACCATTTATCGAGCCACAGAACAGTGGTTCGCATCGGTGGAGGGATTTAGAGAAGAGGCGCTAAAAGCGATCGCTTCCGTGAACTGGATTCCTGCTCAAGGTGAAAATCGGATCACGGCAATGGTCGCGGATCGTTCCGATTGGTGTATCTCCCGTCAGCGCAACTGGGGCGTGCCAATTCCCGTTTTCTACGACCTAGAAACCAACGAACCGCTACTAAACGAGGAAACCATCGCCCACGTCCAGGCAATCATTGCTGAAAAGGGTTCGGATGTCTGGTGGGAAAGGTCGGTCGAGGAACTCTTGCCAGAAAGTTATCGCCATAACGGTCGCAGCTACCGCAAAGGCACGGATACGATGGATGTCTGGTTTGACTCTGGCTCCTCTTGGGCGGCGGTAGCGAAACAGCGACCAGAATTGGAATATCCAGCAGATATCTATTTAGAAGGCTCCGATCAGCACCGGGGTTGGTTCCAATCGAGTTTGCTCACGAGTGTGGCAACGAACGACATCGCGCCCTACAAAACTGTCTTGACCCACGGCTTTACCTTGGATGAGCAGGGACGCAAGATGAGTAAATCTCTGGGGAATGTCATCGACCCCTCGATTGTCATCAATGGGGGCAAAAATCAAAAAGAAGAGCCACCCTACGGTGCTGACGTTTTGCGCTTGTGGGTTTCTTCGGTGGATTATTCTTCAGATGTCCCCATCAGCAAGAACATCCTCAAACAGATGGGAGATGTTAGAAACAAGATTCGCAATACGGCGCGGTTCTTGTTAGGAAATCTACACGATTTTGACCCAACTAAAGATGCGGTGTCTTACGATAAACTGCCGGAACTCGACCGCTATATGTTGCACCGGATGACAGAAGTCTTCGGGGAAGTCACGCAAGCATTTGAGAGTTTCCAGTTCTTCCGCTTTTTCCAAACAGTGCAGAATTTCTGCGTTGTTGACTTGTCTAATTTTTATCTGGATATTGCCAAAGATAGGCTTTACATCAGCGCCCCAGATAGCTTCCGTCGCCGTAGTTGTCAGACAGTTTTGGCGATCGCATTAGAAAATTTAGCACGAGCGATCGCGCCTGTTCTCTGTCATACAGCAGAAGATATCTGGCAATATATCCCCTATCCCACACCTTACAAATCTGTGTTTGAAGCGGGGTGGGTGAAGTTAGAGGAGCATTGGCACGATCCAAAACGAGCAGGAGTTTGGCAACAATTGCGACAAATCCGCACTGAGGTGAATAAGGTGATGGAGGGAGAAAGGGTAGAAAAAATGATTGGTTCTTCTCTGGAAGCCAAGCTACTGCTCTGTATTCCTGATCCTGAGTTCCGCTCTTTATTATTGAAAGCCTTAGCTCCTCGTGTCAGTAAGGATGTGGATGAGCTGCAAGCCTTAGATCCTAGTGTCCGTAAGGATGGGGATGTGCTGCGATACTTATTTATTGTCTCTCAAGTAGAACTGGTAGATTCTCTTGAAGCTTTGAATAAACCTCTGCATAAAGCTTTGGCTAGTAATTTGGGTGAATCTGTGGGTGAAGTTTTGCCAGGTGAAAACAACGAGCGGCAAACTGTGGCTGTCTTCGGCACAACAGGGGAGGGTAGGTCGGCAAATCCATGCATAGTAGTTAAAGCAGACGGGAAAAAATGCGATCGTTGCTGGAACTACTCGGTTCATGTGGGCGACTCTGCTGAGCATCCCCTGCTGTGCGAACGTTGCATTCCCGCCTTAGAAGGTAAATTTTAGAGCGCAAAAAGCGATCGCTTCGGCTCGGCTAAGAGCCTACGCTCTTTCCTCCACCCTGCCATCCCCTATGCTTCCAGTTCCCCTCCCTGCTTGCGGGGTGGGGTTCTTTTATGATGAGCAATTAGTATAGATTCTTCACCATCACATGGCGTCAAAGTAGTCAACGCTGCTCAAATTTGCTCTAAATTTAGAAAATTCAGATTTTGAGTGGAATTGGCAATTTCTTGATAATTTCGCGCTCAAGAACCGGCTGATGCAAAAGCAAAAAACTAACACTAATAATTTTTAATTAATTTCATCTATCAAAAGTTATAAAAAAACTATTAAGGCTACAAAGGAAACTCTTCCTCTAGCAATATTCCTTAGAAAATTCTCTTGCGGAAGCGACTCAGATACAGGTATTGTCGTAGATCGTAGAAACCTGGTAGTGTAAGTTTCACCTAATCAGGGTCTATACCCCTCAGGGAGCATCAGGGAGTCTACCACCACAATTTCTTTATCTCTTTAACAGTCCAGCAATGGGGTGTTTTGTTTAGTTAATCTCTGAAGAATGAAATCCCTGCAACCTCTGTTGGGGCGTACCTACCTGCGTCTAACAGCTATCCTAACGTGTTCGTTTGCTTTTGCCTTTCAGTCTCTGCCCGTTAGCGCAATAGACATTTTAAATTCCGCCTCTGCTGCCGGTGACAATCTCCCTCCAGAAGGCGTGAAATCCAATGAAACTTCAGTCACAGCGGGTCAAGCGACTCTAGAACTAATCAAAACAGGCGATCGCGCCGCAGCAGAACCGGGCGACACGGTTGTTTATCGCTTGGCGTTGAAAAATACCGGCACAGCCACTGCCAGCAATATCAGCATTACAGACACCCTACCTGTGGGCTTACGGTATGTGCCGGAGTCCTTGGAAGCCTCGCTGACCACTGGCTCCAGTACTGCCCAAACCACTATACAACCCGCTACTACGTCCAACCGGACAGTTACCTTTAATTTTCCCAAACTTGAGCCGAACCAAACCCTGAACGTGGTTTATGCCGCCGTGGTAACGCCAGACGCCATTCGCGGTAACGGGAGAAATCAAGCACAAGAAACGCGGAGCAACATCGCCAGCCATCAGTTGCGGATTCGACCCGGCATTTTGTCAGACTGCGGCACCCTGATTGGGCGAGTATTTGTCGATAAAAACTTTGATGGCGAACAGCAGCCAGGAGAGCCAGGAGTTCCCAATGCCGTAATTTTTATGGATGACGGCAACCGCATCACGACCGATCCCAACGGTTTATTCTCACTTGCCAATGTCATCTCTGGCTATCGCACCGGCACGCTGGATTTGACCAGTCTACCGGGCTACACTTTGGCTCCCAATCAAAAATTTATTGAGCGCAATAGTCAGTCCCGCCTGGTGCAACTCGAACCGGGAGGATTAGTACGGATGAATTTCGGGGTGACACCCACCTATCGGGAGGGCAAGCAGTGATGAACCAGGCAAAAGGCAAAAAGCAGCCGCCAAAAGATGGGATTTTGGCGTATTTCTCGTTCTTTTTACTGTTTACTTTTTATTTCTTACTTCCTCGCTCCGCGAAGGCAAATGAACTGTCTGCACCCCCTCAAGGTGGACTTGCAGAAGATTCTGAGTTTGCAATTAAAAATTCCACCACTCTCCCTGCAATCGAGCAGGCGGCTGCCCTAGAGAGGACACCAGAGAATTCAGAAGTCTTGGGCACAAATTCTGAATTCGCCGTCCAAGATTCAGCAGAAATTCTAGATTTAGCTCAAAATACTGCACCGACGGATTCACCCCTCCCTTCAGTAGAGACGGTAACGGTAGAGGAATCGGCAAAACCAGCAACAGCAGCGCCCAGCCTCGTAGCGCCTGAAAATACCGCACCGACGGCTTCACCCCTTCCCGAACTTCGAGAAGAGGTTGGGACAGCGCCTGAGAACTCGGCAACGCTCGTACCAACCGCCAGCGAGCTGAAACAGTCGATCCCTCAAACAAATGCCCAGCAAACCTCTCAGCAAACTTCCGATGGAATTTTGGCACCTACCGAAGTTCGGATTTTGACCCCTGGAAGTGGAGTATTGGGGGAGGCTTCTACGAGTCTCGTCGTCCAGTACCACACCCAAGCTCAGGTACAAGTCAGCGTCAATAGAAAACCACTGGATGCCAAAACATCCACCCAGATAGAGCGAGACGAAGCCCAAAATATCATTACTCAGGTTTGGTACAACGTCCCTCTAGAGAAGGGAGAGAACACAATTACAGTGCAAGCGAATAACGGCACCTCGGCAAGTGTCAAGCTAACTGTAAAAAGGACAACTGCCCAAACCTTAGAAATTGCTCCGGTGAGCGATGCTCGGATTCCTGCGGATGGGCGATCGCTATTGCCCCTAGCAGGGAGAATCACCAATGAGAATGGGGAATTAATCCGCGAAGATACAGTTGTCACTTTAACGACGAGCGCCGGTAAGTTTGTTGGTGCTGACGAGGACAAAGATCGAGCCGGATTTCAGGTGATTGCCAGAGGAGGACAATTTACCGCCCAACTGCAATCTAGTTTGGAAGCGCAGAAAGTCCGCATTCGAGCTGCTACAGAGGGGAATCGGTTAGAGGGAATTCGGGTTGGGAAAGACGCTCATCCTACCCCAATTAACCAATCCCCAAACGCTAATCCCCTATCTCCCAATCTCCAGCAATATCCCATCCCCTCGAATACCCAATACCCGCCAGTACCCCCGACTGATAACCCCGTCGCTTATACCCAAGATGAAATATCCGCTAACACCCTATCCGCTAACACCCTAGAAACTTATACGCAGGTAGAATTCATTACCAATCTGCGTCCTTCCTTGGTTTCGGGCGTGGTGAATCTGCGAATTGGCCCTAAAGGAACAAATTTCTGGGGACCGCGCCGGGAGTTTCTGAATCCAGATACGATCGACGAGGGCACCAATATCGATTTGAGTGCTGCTGTTTTCGCTACGGGTAAAGTGGGGGAGTGGCTGCTCACGGGGGCATATAATAGCGCTCGTCCGCTCAACCAAACTTGCGATGGCATCACTACCCTGTTCCGGGGACCGCAATTCTGCGAGCAACAATATCCCGTCTATGGCGATAGCTCCACCGTTGATTATCTAACCCCTTCAAAAGATAGCCTGTATTTCCGTCTGGAACGCACTTCCCCGGTTTTTGGTGCCGAACCAGACTATGTAATGTGGGGAGATTACAACACCACCGAATTCTCCCGCGCCTCCCAGCTATTTAGCGCCACTTCACGCCAGCTACACGGGTTTAAGGGCAACTATAACCTGGGCAATCTGCAAATCACTGCCCTCTATAGCCCGGATGTCGAAGGATTCCAGCGAGATACTGTTGCTCCCAATGGCACCAGCGGCTATTACTTTCTGTCCCGTCGTCTGCTTGTCCCCGGTAGTGAAAGTGTTTTCCTAGAAACCGAAGAAATTAATCGTCCGGGAACGGTGACATCGCGCAAACCCCTGGTTCGCGGGCCTGACTACGAAATTGACTACGACCGGGGCACGCTGCTATTCCGTCGTCCCATCTTTGCCACGCGATTTGACCCGTTTGGCGTGACTCAGGTGCAGCGAATTGTCGTCACTTACCAGCATGAAGGGGTTGATAGCGAAGAGACAAATATTTATGCGGGACGAGCGCAGTATAACTTCTCTCAGGACTTGAATCAGCAAGCTTGGGTGGGAGGTAGCTATTTTCGGCAAGACGAGGGATTGCAGGATTTTGAGCTATTGGGTGCGGATTTCCTGTTCCCTTTAGGGAATAGCGGTCAAATTGTTGGGGAATATGCCCGCTCAGCTCATAATTCTCCCTTTAACGGAGATGTGAACGGCAATGCTTATCGACTAGAAGCGTATGGTGCGATCGCTAAAAGCATTCTCGCTCGCGCTTATTACCGTTCTGTCGAGGAAAATTTCTCCAATAATGCGACAACCAGTTTTACCCCCGGTCAAACGAGATACGGCGCAAATATTGCTGCCCAGCTTAGCCAAACCACTTCGCTGACTGCTAGCTACGACCACGAGGTAAATTTCGGTACGGCACCCTTAGAACGGGTTGAATTCTTTGATATTTTTAACCCTCAACCCCAACCGACACCCGGTGAAAAAGTCGATAATTCTCTAACCACGGTTCGCGCCGGAATTCTGCAAAAGTTTGGGGCTTCAGACCTCAGCCTAGAATACGTCAATCGCTCCCGCGACGACCGTATCGGCGACACCTTCGACAGCAACGCCAGCCAAATTGTCTCTCGCCTCAACGTTGCTTTAAATGATGCCCTAACCTTTCGGGCACAAAATGAACTGAACTTGGGAAACGGCAGCGATGCCCTTTATCCCGACCGTACTACCTTTGGGCTGGATTGGGCAGTGATGGAAGGAGTAGCTTTGCGACTCGCCCACCAATTTGTAGACACTAGAGTCTTTGGTCGCAATTCCATCACTAGCCTGGACACACTGGTAGAACAAAAACTCGGCGAAAACACCTCCATTACAGGTCGCTACTCGATTATCAGCGGCTTCAACACCATCACCGGGCAAGGGGCGGTCGGGTTAAACCACCGTTGGGTTGTTGCCCCTGGATTGCGAGTCCATTTGGGTTACGAGCATATCTTCAGCGACCTATTTAGCCGCACCGCCGCCGGACCGCGATTTGAACAGCCCTACGCTACTGGACAAAGTGCTTCCTCCTTAGGACTCAGCGGCGGCGACGCTTACAGTGTTGGGGTGGAATATACCGACAATCCCAATTTCCAAGCATCCGCCCGATTCGAGCATCGTACCGGCTCTGGCGGCAGTAACACCGTGATTTCTGGCGCTGCTGCCGGTAAACTTTCTCCTGCCGTGACTGCCTTGGTGCGCTATCAACAAGCAAGTGCTTCTAACCAGTTGTTATATGCCTTGGGAGACACGATGAATGTCAAGCTGGGCATGGCTTACCGCAATCCCAACTCTGACAAGTGGAATGGTTTGTTGAGTTATGAATATCGCCGCAACCCCTCCACAATCCCAGAGACATTGCTACTAGGGAGTGGCACGGGTTACAGAGATCACATCATCGCTGCGGAGGCGATTTATGCTCCTTCCTGGCGGTGGGAATTTTATGGCAAATATGCCATGCGAAACAGCACTACCGATTTAGCGAATAACTTCAGCAACTCTTCGACTGTGTTTCTGGCACAGTTCCGGACGATGTACCGGCTGGGATATCGCTGGGATGTCGCGGGGGAAGCTCGTTGGATTGGACAACCCGATACAAATTTTAATGAAACTGGCTTCGCTTTAGAGGCGGGTTATTATGTGACGCCAGACTTGCGAGCTTCGCTGGGATATAGCTTTGGCAGTGTAGATGACCGCGATTTTAGCGGCTATCGGTCAGAGGGTGGCGTTTATTTTGGCTTAACGCTGAAGGTAAATGAATTACTCGGCGGCTTCGGGCGACAAAAAGTATCACCGCCACAGCAGCAAGAGTCCCAGGTGCAACCAGTCGCGGTAGAGAGGTAATGGGGAATGAGAAAGGGGTAATTGGTAATGGGTAATCGGTAAAGAATAACCAATTATCAATCGCTGATCGCTAATCACGAATGACTACAAATGAACGCTAAAAAGTTTCTCTTACCTTTTGTTTTTTTACTGTTGCCTGTTTCTGCAACTGCTCAGACAGAAAATTTAAAAATTGTTGTTAATAGCAACCAGGATGGAGCCGTTAATCCAGATGATGCCTTAACGCTGAGGGAAGCGATTGAGATTGTTAATGGGACATTACCTTTAGATCGTCTTAGTAGTGCCGAACAAAGTCTGGTTTCAAGTAATGTTGGTACGACGCTGATTGCTTTTAATTTGCCGTCAGCAGATACCACCATCCGCCTCGTTGAGGTGTTGCCACCATTAGCTCGTCCGGGATTAATTGTTGATGGTACAACTCAACCAGAGTATGACCCCGAAGGATCTGCAACTGCCGAGATTGCAATTCCGATTCCGGTAGTCGCGATCGCTCCCGCTGCCAATCGAGAAGTCTTCCGTGGCTTAACAGTTGTTGCGGATGGGGTGACGATTCGAGGATTAAGCCTCTATGGTTTCACCTCTCGCCATCGCGCCACGGCTACCTTGCCACCCGCAGATATTTTTATCGATAATCCTCAGTCTGCTGCGATTAAAGGAGCTGCGAACGGTCAAAAGTTAATGGAGAATCGGGAAGGCGAACCATCACCAATTTCCAATTCCCCCAAAAATGTAGTAATTGAAAACAACTGGTTAGGGATTTTGCCCGATCAAAGTGTGCCGCAGCAAACTTCGGCATTTGGGGTATTTGTCTTTAACAGCTTAGGAACAACGATTCAACGCAACCGAATTGCCAACCACGATGGTAGCGGGATTATTACCTCTGTCCAAGCTGAGAATTTGCAGGTGACAGAAAACATTATTGTTGGCAACGGGATTGCGGGAATGCCCGATGCGATTCGCTTAGAAGGAAGGATTGATAACACGCAGGTTAGCGCTAATTTGATTTGCGGCAACGATGGTAGTGGTGTCTTTTTATTTAAACCCCAAGGCGCGGCGCAGATTAATAATAACCAAATTATTTATAATGGTCGTCGCTTGCGTCGGGCAGCCGTTTACTTAATGGGGAACGATCATCAGGTGATCGAGAACCAAATCGGTCATCAAACCGGACCGGGTGTCGTGGTTGCATCGTATCCCAAGAGCGATCGCAATCTCATTCAATCCAATCGTTACTTCGATTTAGACGGTTTGAGCATCGACTTAATTGCTCAACAAAACACGGGTGTCCAAGAGTATCAACGGGGAGATGGCCCCAATCCACCCCGGAATTCGCCCAATCGTCGTTTGGATACGGCTAACTCAGCGATTAATGCCCCCCAATTCATTAGCCGCGAATTTTTTGTACTAGGCAATAAAACCAATCTGTCTGGAACTGCCGATCCGGGTTCTCAAGTGACAATTTATCGAGTGGAGGAGAATAGCGAGACGCCCTATGCCCCTTTAAGAGAACCGCTGACAACGGGTGAAGCAGATGACGAGGGAAAATTTAGCCTCACGCTCGATAATTTACAACCCGGAGATCGAGTCAGCGCGATCGCTACCATCCCAAAATACGGCACCTCTGAACCGGCTGCCAATGCTGAAATTGTGTCACCCGTCGGCGACCGGGTAAACGTCTCTTCTACCACCAACTTTACCAGCACGAATATATTGCGAAGCAGACTGCGGACAATTCCTCAATGTACCACCGCACCCGCTCCGCCAGTAGTACAAGTGCCGCCGGAAGAACCGCCGCCAGAACCCATCCGCATCCAGGTGCCAACCAACGTCCACTTTGCCCTCGACAAAGCCACGATTAGTCCAGAAAGTGCCAGAGTTCTGGATCGAATTGCCGAAGTTTTACAAGCAAATCCCCCGATTGTGATTGAGCTTCGAGGTCACACCGACCCTCGTGCTAGCGATGCTTATAATCTTGACTTGTCAAATCGGCGAGCGATCGCAGTGAGAAATTATTTATTGCGTCAAGGCATTGCCCCAGAACGCATGACAATTCGTGCCTTGGGTGAATCTCAGCCGCGAGTAACCGGAAGAAACCGTCTAGATTATGCCCGGAATCGTCGGGTCGAATTTATCTTCCAAGATGCCAGAGGCATCGAGCTATTTGTCCAAGAAGAGGATTTGCAGTTGGAGTAGGAAAAAGGCTCTCATGCTCTCAGGGAAAAGAAAAAAATAATTCTTGATGAGAGCCTTTTACTTTTTGATGATATTGCCAGACAAAGTGCGAGGAGACTGTTAGTTTGATGTTGAAATTTTACCCGCATCCCCCAACGAATCAAACTCCCTTTAGCTGCTGGAGTCGCCTTTGCGGTAGCCTTGCCCTTGCCATCTGTGCCATTAGTGCTGGTAGTGAAGTTGCATATGCTGAAGGCAGTCGGGAACTGACCAATAACCCAGGCAATCGCCCATTTCTAGAATATCGAAACGCTAATTTTGAGACGACTGATATACCGCGTCGAACCAGAATTCGGGTTTACGCGAATGCAGGAGAAACAATCTATCTTGGTTCCAGTGCCGTCGGTGTTGGAGATGGCGAGATCCAATATAGACCGCCTAATAGCAATGCTTTTACTTCTTGTGGTGCAGGTATCGGTAAGATCGAAAACCGAGCGCAAGAGGAAGCAGGCCCTCTACCTGTCAATCCCCAAGGCTACAGCCCCTGCACAATTACGGCGGCTCAAACTTCATCTGCTGGAGATGGCATTTGGGAAATCGACTTTGTCAGCCCAGATCCTCAAAGCGATAACAATCCGTACGAAAATAGCGCCAATGCGCCTCAAATACAAAACAGCTATAGCTGGACAGCAACAGATCAGCTGAATGATGTTCCTTGGGTTTTAGCTTGGGATGTCACAGTCGCCAACGGAAATCAACCTATCCCCGGTCGAGCCTATGCAAATTATTTTTCTCTCAACTTGGGAGCCAATGGGCGAAGTCTCCGTTCCAAAGCCTTTGTTTTGACTGATGAAGGCTATCAGTACCAAATCGATTTAAATGGTCTCGACCCCTTTGGATTTATCTTTTTTGCCAATAACAAAGGTTTTACGGCAAATCCAAACGGCAGTCCGATTTACCAATCTGTTCCGCTTATAGGAAGTAACGTATATAACCCGGATCAGCCAGATTTCGGGACGGATGTCACCTATAAAATCTTCTTTAATCAACCCAGTTCTACCCTGCCGCTGCAAGCACCCATAACTCCAGCCAGTGGTGGTCAGACATGGCTACTGACACCAGCCGTGGCACCTCCTACTCCCACTGATTTTAAATTTACAGGCACAGAGGGAACTAACGGTCAGGCGGGTACAACTACTCCATTGGGAGGAAATTTTAGCTTTAACACCCCGGCATCGGGCAGCTACCAGATTATTCTTGATCTCAACCAAGACAAAAAATACGGTACTGGAAACGATCGCATACTAGTAGGAACCGCAGATGTTGGGATCAACACTGTACCTTGGGATGGCTTAGATGCGAATGGAGCGACTATCCCTCCTAGTAATATCGCTTACGGTGCCCAAATCGTACTTAGTGCCGGTGAAATTCATTTTCCATTTCTAGATCCTGAAAGCAACCCGAATGGCTTGAAAATCCTGCGGCTTAATAATCCCAGTCCGGCAAGTAATCCGGCACCGCCTCCTGATAGGGTCTACTATAATGACGCTCCTTTAGTAGAAAACCCACCTCCCCCAGAAGCACCTAACCCTCTGAGCGCCCTAGCAGGGATTTCCAGCAGCAATGGTGCCCATGCGTTTCAAGGCGTTGGTGAGGAAGGTTTTGGTAATAACAGAGGTATTGATACTTGGACATACTACCCATCTACACTCACCAATCTTGAGCAAGGCATCACCATATCCGAAGCCGATTTGCAGATTCAAAAAACGCTGGTGACGAGTCCAGTGGTTGCAGGCAGCCCTGTTACGTACACTCTCACCGTTACGAACAACGGCCCCTCTAATGTAACTGGAGCAACGGTGACAGACAACGTCCCCTCTCAGATTACTGGAGTCACTTGGACTTGCGCGATTACAACTGGGACTGGTAGTTGCGGACAAGCTAGCGGCACGGGAAATGCTATCAACACAACAGTAAATCTAAATAGCGGAGCTGTTGCTACCTATACCGTTACAGGTGCCATCTCTCCCATAACTCCATCTGGAGAATTAAGCAACACAGCAACGGTCACGCGACCGAAGGATGTAACCGACCCCAATCCCAACAACAACACATCAAGCACTACAACTACTATTCAACCGAACCCAGTTACGCCCACTGGCATCAAATCAGTTCGTCTGGTCACAGACGCAGATGCTAGCGCTTCTGTCACCACTGGAGATACGGTTGAATTCACGATTACCTATGTTAATAACGCCCCTACCTCCGTCACTAACTTCCTAGCGAGTGACAGCATTGATGCCACTAAGTTGAGTTTTGTTGCTGGTAGTTATAGCTTTACAGCCTCTGGTACTGGGACAACGGTGACACAGAATCCCAACTACAACGGTACGATTGACCCGAACCTTACCAATCCGACAGCTTTGGGCACATTAAGTGGAAATGGTGGTCGGGTGGTCATCAAGTTTCAGGCAATTATTACGGCGGCTGCTGGGGTGCAAATTAGCAACCAAGCTGTTGCCACATCAACAGGTGGCACCGTTAACTCGTCGGTTACAGATGCCATTCAAGGGAATGGCGACTTGCCTCAAATTGTAGATGATGGAATTAATCAAGGAAACCTTGCCAATACTGGGGATGATGACCCGACTGTACTAACGGTCGCTTCACCTGGGAATGGGAATCTGCGTTTGGTGAAGCGAATTACATCTGTGACTAGAAACGGTGTGCTGCTGAGTGGGATTAACTTCAATAGTTTTGTAGATGACCCAAACAGCGATAATGACAATGCATCTGGGTGGTCGCAACTGTCGCCCATAGGAGTTTCCACCATAGCCGCTGAAACAGCTTTGAGAAGCGGCGACCAAGTCGAGTACACGATTTATTTTCTCTCTGATGGAACTGCTCCAGCTAACAATGTCAGATTTTGCGATCCGATTCCCACCGGGACAACATTTCTTCCTGACAGCTTTGGTTCGGGTGCGGGAATTTCGGTGAATCGCTCTGGAACAATTGCCAACCGGACGAATGCTTCAGATGCAGATGAAGGGACATTTCTTTCGCCACTTGCTCCTTTACCTGCGGGCAATGGTTGTCCTAACCAAAATAATGCTGATGGAGCGGTAACTGTAAATTTGGGTAATATTTCTAATGCAACGGGTAGTAATTATGGTTTTACCCGCTTCCGCGTCAAAATAAACTAATCTTTATTGACTGCGTTTATAGCAAGCCTGACGATGTTTCAATCAAGTTAATTTAACAGCAGTAAAAATGAGAACGAAGTATGACAAATAGCGTACTTACCTGCCTAGGATCATGCCTTTTTCTGTAACATAAATGGCACTACTTTTTGAGAAAATGGGTGTTTTGATGACTTGAAGAGCATTTGGAAACTGCTTTTGTGGCAACAGCTTTGGCGAGATAACGATCGCTATCTCGCCCTTAATAAATCATTCTGTGACTTTCCACACTTGAGGCGCAACCTGCTCGTTCGGCGGAATACTGAAATAAATCACTTTTTGCAACGCTTGTCAACTATTTAAACAAGGGGGAGTAGCTAAGGCGAACGAGCAATCGTCATCTCTGCTCAACCACACATCTACCTATAGAAATATTTACGTCATTAATGCAATAATTCTGTATTTCCAAGTAATTTATTCGTAAAAACTATAATGCAGATGTTCTTCAAGGACTCTCAGGAAGCGCAAGGACGGAAAATAGAGGATAAAAGAAACTTCTCTTCCTTCTATGACTCTCTTTCATTTCTCTTCCCAAGCATTACTTTAGTTGCAGCTTTAGTCTGTTACTCTACTGCTGCCCAAGCGCAGACCACCACACTCCCATCTTCATCAGGACTCAACTTTCAAACCAGTGGCCCGTCTCGCGCTGCTGGTGTTGGTGATTGGTACACTACGGCGAAAAGTAATAGCCCTGACCGGCTTCATCGCTTCGCTGTTGACATCACGCAAGCCATGATTACTGCCGGAGGCGGCAGCGTCACCATTACTATCAACGATGCAGAGAGTAATGGAGCATTAGATGAAATCAATGATAGTCCTAACGTTACTAATAGTCCTATAGGAACCGTTACTTGTACAACTTTACCTAGCACTTGTGACCCAACTCGTTTTGAGCTACGCACCTTAAATGGGGTAACAGTTCTCGAAACTAAAACAGTAGGGGGGCCTAATGGAAATAACGCGGCTAACAACACGCCTGTCACTTTTACTGTTACTCAACCTGGCACGTACCAAGTTACCAGCGTAACTGGTGCAGGCCCAATATTTGGGGATGATACTCCTAACCTCAACGACGACGATAATGGCTTCTCAATTAGCGTTCCAACTTTTGGTCTTCCCCAAGGCCAACAAGCATTAATTGGTCAGTTCCAAGGTACGGTTCAGCAAAACACTGGGAGTTCCTTAACTGTACCGCTCTATTTTCTTGTCGATCCAGGAACAATTAGTCTGTCCTTGCGGAATTTTGATCTAGATAATGGTGGAACCATCTCCTATACTCGTCCTACTGGCGGGACAATCACAGGCACGGCATCGAGTGATGCAATATGGAATGTTAGTAATACTCTAAACCCAACAGCTGCCACTGGCGACAAATTTACGGTATCAGCCCTGACTGCTACTGGTGGTGATGCTGGGATATGGGGTTTGACAGTTGCAAACTTTACAAATAACAACCAAACGCTCTTTCAAGCGGCAGGAAATTTAGGTACCTTACCTCTTTTCGATAACCCTCCAACTAGAGCGGGTAACTTTGTGATTACGCCCAGCACTACACTAGCAACTACAATTGGCAACGAAGTTTGTCACCCATTTACTGTTACCAATAACTTTTTTACAACTGACATAATTAATTTAAACCTTACAGGAACAAACCCTAATTACGTAGCGCAATTTCGAGATGCTGTTACAGGCCTTCCTCTAGAGGATACCGACAAGGATGGGTTACTTGATACGGGAATTTTAAACCCAGGACAAACTAAATTTTATAATCTGTGCGTGACGCCAGGCCAAGGAGCGACTGCGCCCGATGTTAGCCAAATTGGGGCAACCTCTTTTATGGATAGGAAGGTCGCTCCGAATAGTTACCAAACCAGAGAGCAGTTCGTTACCAAAACGACTACAATCCCCATTCCACCTGTCGTCACTGGTACAAAATCCGTTGCTCTGGCAACAGATGCGGATGGGTCAGGTTCGGTGACAGCGGGCGATCGCGTCCGCTATACAATTAGCTATACAAATACGGAGTCTGGTGCTGCCAACGAGTTCCAGATTACAGACGCCTTACCTACCGGACTGACTCTAGCTGCAATACCCACCGTCACTGTCGCCGGGCCGGGCACCAGTGCTGCTGTTAATCCAGCTTATAATGGTGCTGGCACAAATACTCTCCTAGCCGCCGGAGCCGTGCTAGCATCCAATGGCACCATCACCGTCACCGTAGATGCCACTGTTGGCAGCGGAGTCAGTGGCAACCTATTTAACCAAGCTACTGCTACTTCTACCACGCCTGGCTTCCCACCCGCAGGAGTACCTACCGATGCTACTACTCCATCTGGCAGCATTAGCCAAACGCCCTACGGCGATACTGGCCCTGCCGACAAAACTGGATTGACCATTGGCTTAGTACCCGTCCCCGTCCCTACCGCCACCAAATCCGTCCGCTTTGTGACCGACAACGACGGTAGCACCACACTTACCATCGGTGATGACGTTCAGTACACGATCATTGTCAGCAATCCCACATCAAGTCCGATTAATAACTTAGTCATCAGTGACGTTATTCCCATACAGTTGCTGGTGCTGCGGAATACCGTTACCATAGACGGTGATTTTACCCTTGCCGCTAGTCTCCCTGGCAGTGACTTCAACGGTACGGGCACTCCTGTCCCTTTCACCCAACCAGGAACCCTAGCCGCTGGTGCCACCGTTACCCTCAAGTTTAACGCCCGTCTCAGACCAGGGGCGGCTAATCCAATTACTAACCAAGGGAGAGTGAACTTTGCCGGAGATAACGGCGATCCTGTACTCACAGATGCCAGTGACTCGACAAACCCCACGCAACCCGGTTCTGGCAATAATCCCGGCAATCCCGGTAATATTGGCTCTGGCGGCAATGTGAACCAACCTAATCAAAGCGGTGCTGACCCCAACATTCTTAACTTTGTCAATCCTGTCTCACCCAGCGGTGCTAAGTCTGTCCGTCTGTTTACCGACACCGATAACAGCGGCACTGTGACGACAGGTGATGTAATTGAATACACCATCACCTACATCAACACTGCTCCCAACAGCGTCAGCAACTTCTTGGCTACCGACAGCATCGACACTAGCAAGTTGAGTTTTGTCGCAGGCAGTTATAGCTTTACTTTTTCTGGAACTGGAACAACGATTACGGGGAACTCTAGCTATAACGGCACCACCGACACGAACCTTACCAATCCCACCACTAAAGGTCAACTGGGTGCAGGCGGTGGCAAGGTGACGATTAAGTTCCGTGCTACGGTGACGGCGACAACTGGCGTCCAGATTATCAACCAAGCCCGTGCCACATCGACAGGTGGCACAGTTAATAACTCGGTGACAGATGCGGTTACAGGGCCTAATGATTTGCCGCAGGAGTTGGATGATGAGATTAATCAGGGCAACCTGGGAGATACTGGGGATGATGACCCAACTGTGTTGACAGTAGCTGCTTCTGGAGTACCGCGTCTGCGTTTGGTGAAGCGAATTACCAATGCGACGAGAAATGGCGTTCCGATTAGCGGGATTAATTTTGGTAGCTTTGTCGCTGACCCAAATGACCCGAATGATGATGCTCCGGGCTTTTCTCAATTGTCGCCCGTGGGAGTAAGTAGGTTGGGGTCAGAAACGCTTTTGGCAAGCGGTAATGAGGTGGACTACACTATCTATTTCCTCTCTGATGGAACTGCTCCAGTCAATAATGTTAGATTCTGCGATGCGATTCCATCTGGGACAATGTTTATCGCCGATAGTTTTGGGTCAGGTAGCGGGATTTCAGCGAATCAAGCGGGAATAGTGACGGATCAAACGAATGCTTCAGATACAGACGCTGGGACATTTTTCTCGCCGCTAGCTCCATTACCGGCGGGGAATGCTTGCTCTAACCAAACGAATCCTGACGGGGCAGTTATCCTAAATTTAGGTACTATTTCCAACAAGGCTGGTAGTAATTTTGGCTTTATTCGTTTCCGGGTCAAAATCAACTAATAAGTTGTGGTAAGCGGTCATCGGCGATCGCAATGAAATATTACCAATTCCCAATTCTCAACCGCCTGATTTGTGTACCGATATCTAATTTTTTACAAGCCTTATGGCGTCTTAACTCAGTTTACGGATAACAGTCCAACTGAGCAGAAACGCAACACGCTGAAAGATTACATTCCCGTTCCCTCGGTTTATCCAGTAGGTCGTTTGGATTGGGATAGTGAAGGATTGTTGCTGTTGACGAATGATGGGCGAATGCAGCATCGGTTGAGCAATCCTCGATTTGGGCATCCCCGGACTTACTGGGTGCAGGTGGAACGCATTCCGGATGAAGAGGCGCTGAGACATTTGCGCGAAGGCTTAGTCATTCAAGATTACCGGACGCGAAAGGCATTGGTGCAGTTGTTACCCGATGAACCACAACTACCGCCTCGCGATCCACCGATTCGCTTTCGCAAGAATGTGCCGACAGCATGGGTGGAAATGACTTTGACAGAGGGACGGAACCGGCAAGTACGACGGATGACGGCAGCGGTAGGGTTTCCGACGCTGCGGCTGGTGCGAGTTGCGATCGCTCACTTGTCTCTTGTGGGTCTAGAACCCGGACAGTGGCGCGATCTAACTTCAATTGAGTTAGAACTATTAAAGAAGCTGTGTCAAACTGATGCTAGCCGCATTCAGTAGTGATGAGTTGCGATCGCTATCCACTGAGCGATCGCGTAATGTAGACGTAGCACGAATCATTGAGGGTGCAAGACGTGCGTATGGCATCCCCGTCTGCTAACGCTGACCTTAAGACTTCTACCTGTTGAGGTTGGAAGCTTCGATTGTGACGTGGCAAACTAGATCGCAGTTACTTTGTCTCCCTTAAGTAAACACATCACACGGGAATTGAGGAAGTTCCAGCCATGCTTGTCTGTCCCCAGTGTCAGTTTGAAAATCCAAATACCAACAAGTTTTGTCAAAAATGTGGAACTTCCCTAACTCACAAAGTTTGCCCTGAATGCACCACTCAAGTGCCATTTAATCTCGTAGAGTGTCCCAATTGTGGTGCTACGACGGGAACGGTGTGGTGGGCGATTCTCTCGAAAGATTCAAACTCGCAAGTCGCCGCAGTCGCCTCTCCTACGCTTGCGCCGGAAGCGGCAGCAGCTCATTCTAGCGGGAATATGGAAGTTACAATCGCTCCATCTGCTGAAATAACACAGCCGTTAACGGCTGCGGCTTCAGACACGGATACAATGCCAGCAGACGTTACATCTGAGCCAGACGGGGCAACTGTATCTGTGTCAAACGCTTCAGGGGCCGGGGAGTTGCAGGCAACCTCTTCACTAGAGGAAAACACTTTATTCGCAAATTCTTCAGCTTCTACAATGTCACCCTCCGCATCTGTTTCATCAACAGATGCTCAGACTCCAATGGCGGAGAACGAATTAACCGCCTCAAGTTCGGCTGCGGACATTTCCACACAGACAACCCCTGAAAATAGCAGTAGCGGGGAGACTCAATTAACGCCACAGGTTGTATATTTAGACCCTCAACAGCGTTATCAATTGCTAGACTCCCTACCGACCAATTCGGACAGCGCTGAGGTGATGGTGAGAGTTTTGGATTGCCAGCCGTTCCAAAAAGCTCCGCTGACCGCCATTATGGAGCAGCTACAAGGTGCTGAAGCAGCAAATGCTGCAAGTAACTCAGAATCGATGTCTTCTTCGGCGGAATCGGTCAAAAACCGTAATTTTATTGACCAGACGCTGAATGTAAATTCTTTAGCCGCCAAAAGTATTCCCAATATTGCACAAGCCTATTTGGATTTACAGAATAAGTTGTCCCCGACCCTGCCAGCGATTCACGATGCATGGCAGCAGGACAGAACTTCCGTTGTGCTGTTAGAAGACCGTTCCCAGTGGCCTCTCCTGAATGACTTGGACAATGATGCTCAAATTCCGCTGTTGCAGATTTTGTACTGGCTAGATGAAATGACGAAATTGTGGGTAGCACTAGAACCCTGGCAAATGCGTCAGAGTCTGCTGGAGCTATCAAATCTGCGGGTGGATGAAGATCAGACACTGTGCCTGCAACGCTTGTATAAAGAGCCAGCCAACGCAACCCTGTCACTCGAAAATTTGGGGCAAGTGTGGCAAAAATTATTTGAACTATCAGGGCGATCGCAATTAGATTCTCTGGATCAACTTTTGGTTAACCTACAAAGCGGTAAGATTCAAACCCCCTTAGAGCTGAGAGCGCAGCTACAAGCGATCGCTCAAGAACAAGAAGATTCACAAACCTCAAAAACTCGGATTCAGCCACCCCTCACCTCAGAAGATCGCGTTCCTGACACCAGCGAGGGCGATGATATGCCCACCATCATCCTGCCGATGCAGTTGCTCAGTCTCGACGATGCGGGTACCACGGATATCGGGCGGCAACGCGAACACAATGAAGACAACTTCGGCATCAACACAGAAGTTAAAAAGCAGGAAACTCCAATAGGTCGAACCGTCCAAGCGCGGGGGCTGTATATTCTCTGCGATGGAATGGGAGGACACGCTGGGGGCGAAGTGGCAAGTGTGATGGCGGTGGACACCGTCAGGCGCTATTTCCAAGACAATTGGCAAAACCGTTTACCAACAGAAGACCGCATTCGAGAGGCAGTGCTTTTAGCCAATAAAGCGATTTTTGATATTAACCAACAGCAAGAACGCTCTGGCTCTGGACGAATGGGGACGACCCTTGTCATGGTTTTGATTGAGGATACGAAGGTAGCGATCGCTCATGTTGGGGATAGCCGCCTGTATCGTCTCAGCCGCAAACGCGGTTTAGAACAAATTACAATCGACCACGAAGTGGGTCAACGGGAAATCCAGCGCGGGGTAGACCCTGCCATCGCCTACGATCGACCTGATGCTTACCAGCTGACCCAAGCTTTGGGACCGCGAGACGAGAATTTTGTCCGTCCTGATGTCCAATTTTTGGAACTCAATGAAGATACTTTATTGCTTCTGTGTTCCGATGGTTTATCAGACAACGACCTCATAGAAACTCACTGGCAAACTCACCTTTTGCCTCTCTTAAGTTCTAGAGCCAACTTAGATCAGGGTCTTTTGCAACTCATTGACCTCGCCAATCAGCACAACGGTCACGATAACATCACAGCGGTGGTTATCCGAGCGAAAGTGCGACCAAACCTGGATCAACATCAGATGTTTTAAAAGTTTTGAATTTTGAGTTTTGAGTTTTGAATTCAAACTTAAAACTCAAAACTTAAAACTAATAACTCAAAACTATTATGGTTACGCTGACCCTTCTCGATCCATCGTCTACCTCTCCGCAGCAGTGGAACTTCCAAAGAGCCTCCACGATTCGGATTGGTCGCGCTCCTGATAATGACGTAGTTCTGAATGATGGCATGGTTTCCAGGCACCATCTAGAACTTCGGAGAGTAGGCAACTCATCTAGTAGCAACGGAGGCACCCCATCCGTCCAATGGTTGTTGGTCAATCAAGGCACGAACGGCACCTTTGTCAATGGCATCCTGATTTCTCAGGGGATGGTATCAGATGATTCCCTCATTCAACTGGCGCGAGGAGGCCCGGTACTGAAATTTCAACTCAGCAGCAAAGAAGAGCCAGCAACCCTCTCTCAGAAGTCTGGAGAAAGGGCACGCAGTATTCCAATCCCACAGCCAGCAGTCAGTTCTGAAGCAGCTTGTTCTCACGCCGGAAATCCGCCGGGGAATTTGTTCTGCATCCACTGCGGGCAACCTCTAGTAAAGATACATCGCCACATCCGTCAGTATCAGGTGTTGCGGACGCTAGGACAAGGAGGAATGGGCACCACTTACCTTGCCTGGGACCCTGAACGTTTGCGCGGGGAGGCTCTCGTGGTGTTAAAGGAAATGAATGCCGATATGGCACAAAATTCTAAAGCCAGAGAACTCTTTGAACGAGAGGCTCGTACCCTCAAGACACTGCATCATTCAGGGATTCCGCAGTATTATGACTTTTTTGTAGAGGCTGGCAAGAAATACCTGGCAATGGAGCTGATCCAAGGCGAGGATTTAGAAAAGCGCACCTATCTAAAGGGACCAGTACATCTCAAACAGGCGATTGAGTGGATGATTCAAGCCTGTGACATCTTGGGCTATATCCACAGTCAAGATCCGCCCCTCATTCACCGGGACATTAAACCGGCAAATTTGATGGTGCGCTTTCGGGACAATCAGGTGGTTGTTTTGGATTTCGGGGCAGTCAAAGAAATTGGCACGCCACCAGGCACACGCATTGGTGCCCCAGATTATAGCGCCCCAGAACAAGATCGGGGTCAGCCAGTGACACAATCAGATTTATATGCAATCGGGCCGACCCTAATTTTTCTATTAAGTGGTGAAAGCCCCCAAAAGTTTTATAAACGAAAGGGGATGGGTTACAGATTCAATGTCGAAGGGATGCCGACAATTACACCCCAACTGCGGATAGTGATAGAGAAAGTGACAGAACCCCGACCGAGCGATCGCTATCAATCAGCATGGGAACTTTCCCATGCTTTAACCGCCTGCCTTTAATCCTCGTCTTCCCAAGCTTCAACCGCCAGCAGTTCGCTGACTGGATCTTGCATGGTAAATCCAAATTCCAACAGTTCTTTTTTCCAGTAAGACCACTCATCTCCATAGAGGAGAGCGATTTTCCAGAGTTTATCTGTGGGCTTGATAATATTCGATGTTACAAGTGAATGCATTTGACGCTGCATTTTCACCATTGGGTGAATTACTTGCTGAGTCATAGGGTCTAGAAATCAGTTTTGTAAATACTACGAAGTAAAAAAGCTTCCCGCTTCTGAGATTTAATGCGTAGAATTCTATGCGCTAGGGAAGCAATCCTTTATCCTTGTAGCGTATATTAGGGTGTTCTGGCAAGTGTTTTGACAAGTTTTGTACGGAAATTACTACCGTCGCATCCCTTAAGAGCGATTGGAAGCTCCTTTGCAACACAACTAGACAGTATCGCAGGCTGCAATCGGAAGCATATACTTGAGGCTGGGAGGATTGGGGTAATTTCTTTATACCAATGACCGATTTCCCTCAAAACAATGCAAATGAGTCAGCGGGCACTGCTATTAGTGAATCCGAATGCTCGACGAGGTCAAGACGCCAGACGGCAAGCAGTTGAACAATTGCAACAACTGGGTTTTGAACTAGTAGAGGAAAAGAGTGAAAATCCCAAGCAGTTTTCTGAACTTATTCGGAAACACTGCCAACAGGTTGATTTGGTCATCATTGGGGGTGGAGATGGCAGTGTCAATGCAGCAGTCGAAGGATTGCTAGATACTGACTTACCTTTGGCAATTTTGCCTTTAGGCACCGCCAATAATCTGGCAAGAACCCTAAATATTCCCCAGTCGCTGCCAGAAGCTTGTCAAATCATTGCCAATGGTCAAATTCAACGGATTGACTTGGGCTGGGTGAACGGACAGTATTTTTTCAATATTGCCAGTCTGGGACTGAGTGCAGAAGTAAACCGCAGAGTCTCCAAAAGATTGAAGCGGCATTGGGGCGTTTTTGCTTATATTGCTACAGCAGTGCAAGTTATTTCGACTGTGCGACCGTTTTGGGTTGATATCCACTGGGAAGGTCAGTCTATCGAAGTCAAAACTTTGCAGATTACGGTGGGGAATGGTCGCTATTACGGCAGTGGCTTAGTGATTGCGGATGATGCCACCATTGACGACCAAAGGCTGGATCTGCATAGTTTGGAAATTCAGCATTGGTGGGAAACCCTGCCGTTGGTATTTGCTGCTTTGCGGGGAAAATCTGCGATAGGTAGGGGGGTGCGTACCATCCAGGGTAAAGACATTGAGTTATATACTCGAAAACCTTATCCAATTAATACCGATGGGGAAAGAACAACGGAGACGCCAGCCCGATTTCGGGTGATTCCGCAAGTTCTATCGGTTTTTGTGCCTTCATCTAGCAAAAGGTAGATAGATAGGGTAAGAGCGATCGCTTACTCTAGATCGATACCGAGCGATCGCAGTCGTTCAGCCAATCGTTCGGCGCGTTGTCGTTCTTGTTCGAGTTGGGATTGAGCCTGTTGAGCTTGCGATTGTGCTTGTTCGAGTTGGGATTGAGCCTGTTGAGCTTGCGATTGTGCTTGCTGAGCGCGTTCTACTGCCTGTTGAGCGGCTTCCTCCGGAGTCGGGACGCGATCGCCTTCTGGAGTAAAGTAGTGTAGCTGTCCCTGTTCTACGCCCAGATACAAGCCTAGCTCCTCACTCCAACGCCAGCCCTTTTCATTTGGGGCAATTTCCTGATATTGATTTCCCATCAATCGAAAACCTTGAAATTCCAGCGTATCTGGGGAAAACCAGAAATATTCCGGCGTGCGGAAGCGGTCTTGATACAAGTCTTTCTTCAAACTGCGGTCTGTCGTAGCGGTAGAAGTTGATAGCAATTCGATAATCAAATTGGGATACTTGCCATCTTCTTCCCACACCACCCAAGCATTGCGAGGATGTTTTTGAGTTTGCTTGACTAAGAAGAAATCGGGACCCCGAAAATCACGATTTCTCAGTTGTTGCCGACTAAAATAAATCGTGAGATTGGCACCGATAAAAAAATCCTCTCTTTCGCGCCACAGCCATTCCAGACAAGTGACAAGCAACAGCAGTTGCATATAGTGTAAAGAACTTTCCATTTCTGGCTCATCACTGTACAGTTGACTGGCATCAGGCATCATCGCATCTAGTTGCTGGGCAGTTAAAGTCATCTTCTCTCCCTCGCACTGGTTTAGCTTTATTGTGGCGGATGAGAAAGCGATCGCGCCTGAGGATTTTCTCATCACGCGATCGCCATCAAAACTTATCGAGAAAGACGTAAGTTACTCTGGTTTCTACAATTGTGTCGTTGCAACTTCTGTCGTCCGACTTGCTGAAGATTGCAACAGCAAACCGTACTCAATTCCCTCGACGACTGCCTGATAAGAAGCTTCCAGAATATTGCTAGAAACCCCCACAGTTGCCCAGCGCTGATGACCGTTGCTGGATTCCACGAGAACGCGAGTTTTGGCTGAAGTCCCCGCACCACTGTCGAGAATCCGCACTTTGTAGTCGGTCAAGTGAAATACAGCAATTTCTGGATAGAAATTGACTAAAGCTTTGCGTAATGCAGCATCCAACGCCGAAACGGGACCATTTGCTTCCGCAGCTTCCAAAATATCTTTGCCATTGACAGCGACTTTCACCGTGGCAAGGGCGTTTGCATTCCTGACAATATCGCAGTGGACTTGAAAGCCTTTGAGTTCAAACATTTGCTGTCGCTGCCCCAATGCCTCGCGCATCAGCAAATCGAAACTTGCTTCTGCTGCTTCAAACTGATAGCCTTCATTCTCTAGTTCCTTGAGGCGGCGTAAAAGTTGGCGACAGGCGGGATCTTGCTTATCTAGGTCAATGCCAAAGCTGCGAGCCTTTGCCAAAATATTACTTAATCCAGCTTGGTCGGAAATCACAATTCGACGCTCGTTGCCGACTTGTTCTGGCTGAATATGTTCGTAAGTCAACGGGTTGCGCTCAACCGCTGAAACGTGGACACCGCCTTTGTGAGCAAATGCAGAGCGACCCACAAACGGTGCGTGTTCATCGGGAGCAAGATTGACGACTTCGCTAATTGAACGACTGGCTGCTGTCAGATGTAGCAGTTGTTCGTCTTGAATACAGTCATATCCCAGTTTGAGTTGCAAATTGGGAATCAAAGAGCAAAGGTTAGCATTACCGCAGCGTTCGCCGTAGCCGTTGATGGTGCCTTGCACCATTTTGACTCCTTCCATGACAGCGGCTAAAGCATTCGCCACTGCTGTATCAGAATCATTGTGCGTGTGAATGCCGAGCAGGGGGAGGTTTTGAGTTTTGAACTCACTGTTGGCTTCTGACTGCTGAGCGCTGATTCCGATTACACTGGCAACATCCCGGACAATTTGGCTAATTTCGTGGGGAAGCGTGCCGCCATTGGTGTCGCAGAAAACGAGCCATTCTGCACCGGCTGCGATCGCACTATCTAAGGTCTTGAGCGCATAATCCCGATTGTGCTTATAGCCATCAAACCAGTGTTCGGCATCGTAAATTACCCGCCGCCCCTGACTGCGGAGATATTCAATCGTATCTCCGATCATCGCCAGATTTTCTTCTAAGCTGGTCTTCAGACCTTCTGTAACTTGTAAATCCCACGATTTGCCAAAAATCGTCACCCAGCGCGTCCCCGCCGCGAGAATGGGCTGCAACATCGGATCTTCTGCCGCAGTTGTATTTGGACGGCGAGTAGAACAAAAAGCGACAACTTCCGCGGAGGAAAGCGGTTCTTCTTTCAATTGCCAAAAAAATTGTACATCTTTGGGATTCGCCCCAGGCCAACCGCCTTCAATGAACGGAACGCCTAATTTATCTAGCTTTCGGGCAATTCGCAACTTGTCTTCGAGTGACAGCGATAGCCCTTCGCGTTGGGCACCGTCGCGCAATGTCGTGTCGTAAATCCAAATTCGGTTTGTTTGATCTGAGTGCATGGGAAGTTGTCGCCGAGGGAGAAAATTTAACAGCTAATTTTGTAAAGAACTGTAAAAATAAAGTGAAGATAAATTGTCACTCAAGAGGCTCGTTGAATCCATCATTATGCCAAAGGTAACAGCTCAAGGAAAAACGTTTGAGTGGAGTACGGGTGCTAACCTGCGTAAAGTGCTACTGGAAAATGGCATCGACCTCTACAATGGCAAGGCAAAAATCATTAATTGCCAGGGGATTGGCACCTGTGGCACCTGTGCAGTGGCAGTAGAAGGAAACGTTTCCGAAGCCAACTGGAAAGATAAAACCAGGCGATCGCTTCCTCCTCATTCTCCCACGGCAAACCGTCGCTTAGCTTGTCAAACCCAGGTTTTAGGAGATGTCAAAGTAACCAAATTTGATGGATTTTGGGGACAAGGCACTCAAACGGTTTGGACGCGGCAACAATAAACAATTTCAGTTTTAAATTTTAGATTTTGAGTTAAAAGCGTGTCACAAAATCTTGATTTACAGTCGGAATCAGCCCAGTCGGAATCAGCGCAACCCAGTCATTTCGTTTTTCGCATTTCCCCCCTGATTCGCATCACCTTGATGGCACTTTACCTGGCACTGACGATTCCGCTACCGTTTTTGTCACAGGCATCTGCGTCACCCGTACCGCCTTGGTTGCTGTGGTTGGGAATTGCCTTAGGGTTAGTCCCGTTATCTGGCGTCCTCAGCGAACGAGTGATTGTGGATGATGAAAAAATCCAGGTCACTTATCCTCGCTGGGTTCCCGGTTTCTTCCGCAAGGGTTGGTCGTTAGCTTGGGCAGAAGTCAAAGATTTAAAATTTCGCTCGACAGGGCAAGGTGGAATCGTTTATTACTTTATAAGTAAGTCAGAGCAAAAAGCTTATTTGCTACCGATGCGGGTCGTTGGCTTTGCTCGGTTAGTTAAACTGGTGGAAGACAAGACGGGAATTGATACAACTGATGTTCGTCCTTTGTCTCAGCCTTGGATGTATCTAATTTTGTTAGTGTTCTCGCTGCTGCTTTTTGTTACAGATGCGTGGACAATTTGGATGGCGACTACACAAGGACAATTGACATAATTTTTTGAACTACGAAGACACGAAAGCACAAAAAAATTTGCTGCGGCTGGAACGGGTAAGCCTTGCAGCGCCAGTTGGTTCGCAGTATTTATTGAAGGAGATTTCGTTTGAGGTATTTCCGGGCGATCGCTTGTGTTTAATTGGCCCTTCTGGTGCCGGAAAAACCTCGCTGTTGCGACTATTAAACCGGCTATTAGAACCCACTGCTGGCACAATTTACCTAGAAAATCAAGATTACCGAAAGCTTCCGATTATCCCGTTACGGCGGCAGGTAATGTTGGTTTCTCAAGAACCAAAACTTTTGGGAATGACGGTCAGAGATGCCTTAGCTTATCCTCTAGTTTTGCAAGGAGTCACAAAACAGGTAATTCAGCAACAATTGCTCAAATGGATCGAGCAACTACACATCCCAGAAGATTGGTTAGGGCGAATGGAAGTTCAACTGTCGCAAGGACAGCGGCAATTGGTTGGAATAGCTCGCGCCTTGATGATTGAACCTAAAATTTTATTATTTGATGAACCGACATCTGCCCTAGATGCGGGTCGTGCTGCTTACGTCCTGCAAGTATTGACACAATTGTGCAACGAGGGAAAAACGACAGTGGTGATGGTCAATCACCAGTTAGATTTAGCTCAAATGTTTTGCAATCGGGTTTTGTATTTGCAGGATGGGCAGTTGCTTGAGGATGTCTCAGCAGCACAGATAGACTGGACTAATTTACGCGATCGCTTTATCCAAGCAGAAGCACAAGCTGCTCAAGATTGGGGTTAAGGGTAATTAGTAATTGTCATTGGTGATAAGTCATTAGTTAGTAGGAACAAACTAATGACTATCGACTGATAACAAATAATCTTTTACCCAATGGACGGATTATTTCTTCGTAGCGATTGCTAATTTTGCACCTTTAACTTTACGCAACTGATCCATCACCGCCACGACTTGACCGTGATTAACTCCTTCATCAGCATTTAGCACGACAAGGGTTTCTTGCTCAGATGGAATTAGCGATCGCACTCCTGTTTCCAGTTCCTCTAAATCAATGGGCTGGCGGTTGAGTGCGATTTCTCCCTCCTCGTCAATTGACACTGTAACGGGTGTCGATTTTTGAGCTTGTCCGGTCGCTGCTTTCGGCAAATTTACCGATAGTCCTTCTGAACGGGTCAAAAATAGCGTGGACATGATGAAAAAGGTCAAAATGGCGAAGATTACATCGATCATCGGCACGATGTTAATCTGGACTGGGATATCCGGCTCATCGGGTAGTCGCATAGGAAGGCTCTCCTTTTTCATAACGGCGACGGTATAACAGTTCTAACTGACCGCCGTACTCTTGAATGTGCGCTGACTGCCTCTGATAGAAGCCGCGAAAGGCATTTGAAAACACGAGGACAAAGATCGCCACAATTAACCCGCTGGCGGTGGAAACTAACGCCTCGCTAATCCCTGCTGTAACACCGACTGTCTGGCTGCCTCCTACGCTCCCTAGCGTCAGTGAGGCAAAGGAGGTAATCAATCCCAAAACCGTTCCCAGCAACCCCAACAGAGGGGAAAGGGCGATAATCGTTTCAAACACCACATTGAATCGCTTCAATCCCGGTAACTCTGCTTGCGCTTCACTTTCCAACGCTAATCGAAATTCTTCTGGATTGGGTTGTTCCAGTTCCAATGCTGCCAAAAAGATTCGCGCAATCGGCAAGTCAACATTCTGCTTTAGCCGATGCACAGCAGCTTCGGGATCGTGCTGATAAAGCTTCATCACATCTCGGACAACCCGACCTTGCCGTCGGTTAATGCGATACCAAAATCTTGAACGCTCTATTACGAGAGCGATCGCTAATATAGAAAATGCTAGGAGTGGCCACATGACCACGCCGCCCGCCGCAAAAAGATTACTAATTCCCATCTAAGTTTCTCTAGGGCACTCAACAAGGCTTAGCCTACCAGCTTTCTTGAGTCTTAAAGCTGATAGAAGTTCTCAAGAGAAATTAAACCTAATGAGAATCTATGTCAAGCAGTTCTCCACAACTTGGGGAATAATGATTTTTGTTGAGTAATTTTAATAGAACCGTTGAAAAGGTTGAGAAGCCTATCAACGAAAGGTTTGGAGAGGGTTTGGCTAAGGTGATAGCAGCCCATTTTACTGGTTCTCCCTCTTGACATTTACTTCAGTGCATCTTACCTTGACCAAACAAGTGCAAATAACTTGCAATAATATATGGGCTTGTCAACTGTTGCTGTTCAGCAGCGAGAAAAAGAAGAAGAGGCTCTGAGGTCTTTTATTGCCTATAGCCTTATCGGTTCCCTAGCACTCCATATAGGGGCGTTGGCGACGAGCAATCGTTGGGTGAAAACATCTGACATCATTGCACAAGAGCCAATGGAAGTTGTGGTTCTCGATCCTGAGAATCTTGAAGCTTTGGAACCAGAGGAAGATACACCAAAAGAAGATCAACAAGAGCAGACGCCATCGTCAGCAAGTTCAGTTGCAGCCGGAGGCTCTCGCATACTTACGGGTTCTAGGCAGGAATCGGAAGAAGGTTCAGTTGCAGCAGAGAGTTCGAGTCAAAGCAGTACACCCGATACCAGTGCTGCTGCGCCAACATCTCAACCTCGTACGGAACCAAAAGCGATCGCTCGCTCTCCACTAGTAGCGTCGCAACCCGCGCCTACACGCCCTGAAGTGGTACCGCAGCCAGTGCGACAGCCGCTTGCAGTAAATTTACCTCCGTTCCGACCCGCTCAAAAGCCCAAACGAGTCGAGCAACGAGTCGATCCCGATCGAGTGGCAAGCGTGCCACCCACACCAGTAGAAAAGACGTCTTTGGAACGCACTGACGAACCCAATCGAACAAGTAACTCGCAGCCGATTCCCCAGCCTAGATCGGTTGCCGTTGCGCCGTCTTCACAAAATGACAAGCCAGCAGCGCCAACACAAGCGAGTCCATCTTTCCAGCAACAAACATCTGAAAGATTTAGAGATTTGGTTAGAGGAATCACTGGCTCCAGACAAACTCAAGAAAGTGCAGGAAATAGTGGCAGTCAAACTGATAAAAGCAGTGCTGTCGGCGGATCTACTGTTGCAAGCGGATTGGGAAGCCTGCTAGGCAGTGGTTCTGGGACGGGCAGCAGCACTCAAGGCTCAGGACAAGGAAGCGGTACCGGCAATGGCTTGGGTACCGGCAATGGCTTGGGTACCGGCAATGGCTTGGGTACCGGCAATGGCTCTGGTAGAGGCAATGGCTTGGGTACGGGTACAGGCAATGGTTCGGGCAATGGCTCAGGTACCGGCAATGGCTTAGGTACCGGCAGTGGCTCTGGTAGAGGCACTGGCACCAGCAAAGAACCGGGAAGCGGAAGGGATGTAGCGATAGTTCCAGAAAATTTCAAACCGAGAACCGAGCCAAGAACTGAGCCAAGAGACAGGGATGAAGAACGTCCTTCGAGAAGATCGGGATCAAGCCGAATCGGTTGCGTTAAATGTGACAAGCCCGACTATCCAAGCAATGCGAGACGGCAAGGCGTCGAAGGCGCATCCAAAGTCAGTGTTGATGTTGACGACAAAGGAAATGTTACTAATGTTCGGCTGTCGCGTTCCAGCGGTAGCAGCGAACTTGATGAAGCTGCCGTGAGAGCCGCCAGAAATTGGAAGTTCGATTCTTCCTCTGGTAGACGACAGGGGGTTGTGGCTTCAGTTGATTTTCAGCTAGAAGGATCGGAGCGATCGCGTCGTTCTCGCGAACGTCGTCGCACAGAATCGGCATCTTCCAGCCGTAGCTCGGAGTCATCGACTCCCCGGCGGCGGCGGCGTTTGGAAACAGCTTCTTCTTCCACGAGTGCCTCGGAAACACGCCGGATTAGTCGGCGGCGGCGTTTGGAAACGGCTTCTTCTTCCACGAGTGCCTCGGAAACACGCCGGATTAGTCGGCGACGGCGTCTGGAAACAGCTTCTTCTTCCACGAGTGCCTCGGAAACACGCCGGATTAGTCGGCGACGGCGTCTGGAAACAGCTTCTTCTTCCAGGAGTGCCTCAGAAACACGCCGGATTAGTCGGCGACGGCGTCTGGAAACAGCATCTTCTTCCAGGAGTGCCTCAGAAACGCCGCGTCGTTCTCGGCGGCGGGTCGAATCTGCGGCTGCCAGTCCGTCCCAGCAAGCCCCACGGGCACGGCGGCGGCGGGTGGAATCTGCCTCTAGTTCGACCTCTAGACCGTCACGGCAAGCCCCACGGGCGCGGCGGCAGCGGCGTCTGGAAGCCGGTTCAGCAAGTCAGGCACAACAAGCTCCACGGGCGCGGCGGCGGAGAGCTGCACCTTCCTCAGCAGAATCATCGGGTTCAGCTACTACGAACAATGAATAATTGCCTCTCAACCAGAGTGGGTATAGACTCTTGAACTGATTGTTGAATACCCAATCACTCGTCACTAAGTAGATTTATGAACATCAAGACAGCGATCGCAATTCTAGGAGTTGTTATCGGAGTGGGTGGAGTGAACCCTGTAGTTCGTGCCCAAACTAAACCATCCCCCACTCCTACCAGTCCTCAAATCAAACCATCCCCCGCTCCTACTAGTCCCCAAATTAAACCGTCTGCGCCTACCAGTCCTCAAATTAAACCGTCTGCGCCTACCAGTCCTCAAATTAAACCGCCTGCGTCTACTAGTCCTCAAATTAAACCGCCTGCTCCCAGCAGTCCCCGCCTCCAAGGGAATCCTGAGGCGCTGCTCCAACAGGGTTTGGACAAACTTGATGCGGGAGACTACAAGGCAGCCGTCGATCTGTTGTCGAAGGTGCTAGAAGTAAATCCCAATGATACGGAAGCTTACTATAACCGAGCCGTAGCTCTTGTTGAGCTAGAGGACTACGAGAAAGCGATCGCTGATTACAGCAAAGTGTTGCAACTCGATCCCAAGGATGATGAAGCTTATTTGAATCGAGGACTAGCTCGGACTGAGTTAGAAGACGACGCCGGAGCGATCGCTGATTACAGCGAAGTTATCAAACTAAAGCCCGATCAAGCAGAAGCTTACTATCAGCGAGGAATCGCTTATGCTCAGCTAGAGGAAGATAATAAAGCGATTGAAGACCTTCAGAAAGCCTCTGAACTCTTCGCTGAGCAAGGCAAGCCAGATGAGTCCAAAGAAGCACTGGCGCTGATCAAAAAACTTCAGCCATAGCCTGAATCGAGAGGCTGAGCGACGCTCAGCCTCTCAGCGTTTTTTTGAATTTGATGTGATAGATTTTTGACCTGCGCCGCCGCTTCAGGAGTCGCGCTTCAGGAGTCACTAAGTGTGTTAGGGTTTTTTCGCTGATTTTTCAGACACTCTAGTTTCGCGTGTAGAGTTGGCGCGTGTAGAGATTGGCTGCGATCGCCCTCGTGATTTCTCTAAGACTCAATATTTTGTAGCCATCGGATCGATTAACAAGGCGAAAAGCAATCGTTCTCCACTCTATACCAGCCTGCTGGTGGATTAAATTCGCCTTTCTTGAATAACTTTCTTAATTAGAGAAAACACTTTTATGAGGTTTTGTCAATTATTCGCTTGCTTAACTTCTTTAACCAATGTTTAAAGAAGTTAAGCTTGAGCCAATTACTGAAGAACAAATGCCCAAAACTAGCCATTTGTCAATCTTTCTCGTAGGCGATGCCTCTAAATTTTTTCACTTGACTTTTGCACAGGCGTCGTTTTATCTTAACCACACTAATGATAATTACTTGCAATAAAAATCAGGCTTGTTAACCAAGACCTGGGTGCATAAATTAGGTGTGTGGAAACGGAATGAAACTACAGCAATTACTTCCTGGCTTGTTGCTCGCAGGCTCAGTTGTCATGACAGTGGCTCAGCCAGTACGGGCTGATGTCGTAGTAACAGGTGTGCAACTCAACTCAACACCCGACGGCTTACAAGTGATTTTGCAGACGACAAATGGAGCAGCGCCCCAAGTGGTCACATCCAGCTATGACCAAACCCTGCTCATTGACCTGCTTAACGCCCAGCTAAGCCTTCCAGAAGGGGATACGTTTACTCAGGACAACCCAGCTTTCGGCATAACTTCTTTAACCGTAAACCGCTTGTATGGCAACAGTGTTCGGGTAACGATCAAAGGCGTCGCAGAACTGCCAGTCGCAGAAGTCGTGCCGAGTCCGCAAGGAGTGGTACTCAGCTTAACAACCGCCTCCGAAACAGCAGAGGCTTCCCCTCCTAGCCAAACGCCAGAGACGGCTGACTTTGAGCCTTCTGAGTCGCCCCAGACCCCTTCAGAGGCTGAACCTGGTGACGAAACCCAACCAGATGCAGATGCTTCAGTTGAAGAGCCAGAAGAAATTGAAATAGTAGTGACGGGTCAGCAAGAAGGCGGATATAGAGTCATCGACGCCACAACCGCCACGCGAACCGATACACCCTTGCGCGACGTTCCTCAGTCGATTCAGGTTGTCCCTCGACAGGTGATTGAGGATCAACAAGTCGTAAGAATCACAGAAGCCGCACGCAACGTCAGTGGCGTTGTGAGAAGCGAGGGTTATGGAGGCGCTACTGATAACTACACCATCCGGGGATTTGCCATCTCCAGTAACCTGAGAAATGGTTTCAGCGATGGCGGTTTTTACTCATTAACGGATGTCGCCAACATCGAACGAGTCGAAGTTCTCAAAGGGCCAGCTTCGGTGCTTTATGGTCAGATTGAACCGGGTGGTGTCGTGAATTACATCACCAAGCAACCGCTGAGCGAACCTTATTATGCCGCTTCATTTACGGCTGGAAGTTACGACTTCTATCGCCCATCGATAGATATTTCTGGCCCCCTCGATCCTGACAAAAATGTATTGTATCGATTGAATGTTGCCTATGAGAATTCAGGTAGTTTTAGAGATTTCGTAGACAGCGAGCTTTTCGTGGTTGCACCTGTCTTAAGCTTCAAGATTACCGATAAAACTACCTTAACCCTGGAGTATGAGTACCTAGATCTCGATCGAACTTTCGACCGAGCCTTTCCACCGCTAACTGCGATGTTTGATCTTCCCATTAGTCGTTATTTAGGAGAACCCAACGACAGTTACAACCATAGAAGCCATAAAGCTAGTTATGTTCTGGATCACCGTTTTAGCGAAAATTGGCGGCTCCGGAATGCTTTTTCAGCTCAAATCGTTGATACAGAGCGTAAAAATGTCCAAGCACGTACCTTCCAATTAGAGGGAGATGGACGCACCTTACGGCGAAGATATAATGACTCTGATGAAAACAGAGAAGATTATTCTCTGCAAACAGACTTGGTAGGCAAATTTAATACTGGCTCGATTAATCATCAACTTCTCATTGGGCTTGAGTTAAGTAAAATTAGAAATGGCTACACATTACGCAGAGCAAATTTCCCTTCAATTGATATTTACAATCCAGTTTACGGGTTTCCTCGTCCAAACAGTTTCGGTGACGCCTTTGGCAGAGAAGAAAACACTAATACGTTAGGTATCTATGTACAAGACCAGATAACATTGTTGCCAAATCTGAAATTACTGATTGGCGGTCGATTTGATTCGGTCGATCTTGACATCGAAGATGTTTCAGACGCTTTGAATAGAAGCGAAGCTGAAAAATCCAGCCGTTACTTTGAAGCCTTTTCACCCCGTGTTGGAATTGTTTATCAGCCGATAGAACCAATTTCACTCTATGCCAGTTACAGCCGCTCTTTTCGACCAAATATTTTTGCTTTTACGTCGAACGGACAGCTAATAGAGCCTGAAAGAGGTACCCAATACGAAGCCGGAATTAAAGGCGAATTTTTAGATGGCAGATTGTCCACGACGCTGGCAGCTTACCAGATAACGAAAACAAACGTTGCCACGGCAGATCCCAATGATAGTGATTTCTCAATTGCAGCGGGAGAAGTTAAGAGCCGAGGCATCGAATTGGACGTGAGGGGAGAAATTAGACCCGGTTGGAATGTTATTGCATCTTATGCCCATATGGATGCTTTTGTTAGCAAAGATGAGAGCCTTCCTGAAGGGGACGAATTGGTTAACGCGCCAAATAATAGCGCTAGCTTGTGGATGACTTATGAATTCCAAAGAGGTTCTCTGCAAGGGTTAGGTTTTGGAGCTGGAGTATATTTCGTGGGGGCGCGGGAAGCAGAGCTTCCAAATACCATCGAAATCCCTTCGTATTTGAGAACTGATGCCGCTATCTTCTATCGGCGGAACAATTACCGCGCTGCTCTGAATATCAAGAATCTCTTTGATATCAAATATTACGATTCTCAGGGCTTCTTAGTTTACCCCGGAGCGCCTTTAACTTTGTTGGGGACATTTGGGGTGGAATTTTGATGTTTTAGGCTCTGGCTAAGCGGTTAATCTGGTATCCTCAACGCCATTCTGGTTAAAGCTCAATACTTTTCGATGAGTAAGTTTCATCGCTCAGAGATCCTCCCAACCCCCTTTTTTGAGGGGGACTATGTTTCTCTATTTGAGAGGAACTAGCCTTACTGAAAAGTATTAGATTAAACCCGCCCTGAGGAAGCCAGAAGACAAAATTCAAAGGAAGTCTTGCTGATGAAATTACGCAAACTTGCATTGATACTGCACCGCTATGTGGGTGTAATATTCGGTCTTCTGATACTTGTAATCGGATTGACGGGAAGCGCTTTAATCTTTCACGAAGAGATCGAGCGCGCTCTCAATTCTCATTTACATCAGGTTGCTCTGCAAGGCGAATCGGCTTCTGAGAGCCTGCGCGATCGCATATCCCCAGATTCAGCTTTACAGATCGTCCGCTTAGCCTATCCAGACTTGACGCTGTCTTATATCGATCTGCCGCGAAAGCCAGACTCGGTATACACGGTGGGGATGGAATCAAAGAAAGATGAGTTTATCTACGCTTATGTCAACCCCTACACTGGAGCCATCCTTGGCACACAACAGTGGGGACGTACGTTGATGACTTTCGTGTATGATATCCACTTCTCTCTCCTCGCTGGCAAGGTTGGCGAGAAAGTCGTTGGGATTTGTGGCTTGTTGCTGTTGCTGCTGAGCGTCTCTGGGATGATTTTATGGTCTGGTTGGAGAAGGCTCCTTTCCGGCTTCCAGATCAGGTGGCAAGCTCCCTGGCAGCTGGTCAACTATGACCTCCATAAGGTCGGGGGTATCGTGTCTGCTGTGTTTCTGCTCCTGATTGCTTCCACAGGAGCCGCAATGATTTTTCACGCGGAAACAGAGCCAGCAGTCTACTGGCTAACACAGACGCCACAACCTACTCCCTTAACGTCCACACCTCAAGTGGGCAAGTCACCTTTGACACTCAAAGAAATTTTGCCCAAAGCTGATGCGGCGTTGCCAGAAGGCAAAACCACCTTCATTTCTCTTGCTAGTAAACCGGATGGAATCGTCAGGGTCACGAAGAAATTGCCCCAGGAAATCCGCCCAGATGGTCGTAGCCGTGTCTATCTCGACCAGTACAGTGGGAAGGTCTTGCGGGTGGAAAATGCGCTGACGGTACCTCTAGGAACCCGGATTATGAATGAGCTGTTTACTTTGCACATTGGGATTTATGGTGGGCTGGGAATGCGGATTTTGTATGTGTTCGCTGGCTTGACCCCCACCGTTCTATTTATCACTGGCTTTGTGATGTGGCGACAGCGCCAGTGGGCGATCGCTCGTCGTCAAGAAGCGATCCGTCAGAGTCAGGGAATCCCAGAACCTCGCCCGAAAATCTACCCAACAACTGAAGTGCCTTGGATTTGAGGTGGGTGGCAAAGTTTATCTTATCTATCTTAAAAATTGATACTTAGCGGTGGCGGTTCTGTCCGCCTAGCATGGCAGGGGTAGCATGAGCAGGGAGCGGTTTGGAATCGTTCTCAATTATTGAGGCAACTGGTTCTGCTCCCTTAAGAATCTCTGGATTAAACCGATAGCCCACGTTGCGGACAGTTTGAATCATGCTGGGTTGTCGAGGATCGGTTTCAATTTTCTTGCGTAGGGAGAGGACGTGAGTATCAATAGTGCGTGGATTATCGATAGCGTCAGGCCAAGCGCGGCGCAGTAGTTCGGAACGGCTCAGCGCTACTCCTCCAGCCTGTGCCAGAACGTAAAGCAGGCTGAACTCTTGGGGCGTCAGGTCAATGAATTCTTCTTTGAAGCGGACGCGGCGCTGCACTAAGTCTATTTTTAGGTCGCCATAATCTAGGGATATCGGTGCGGCTGTGACGCGAACGCGGCGAACTAGCGCCTCAACCCGCGCCATAAATTCTTGCATCCCAAATGGCTTGGTCAAATAATCGTCGGCTCCCGCTTTTAACCCAGCGACAATATCGGCTTCCATACTGCGGGCGGACAGCATCAAGATGAGTACCTGTCCCTGTTGATGAAGCCATCGGCAAAATTCAATTCCATCGCCATCTGGCAGGTCGGAATCAAGGATTACGAGTGCGGGTTGGCGAGTATAAAACGTTTCTCTACCTTGATGAACGCCAGCGGATTGACACACCCAGTAGCTTGCTTGCTGTAAGTGCCAGCCCAGTAGCGATCGCAGGTGCGGGTTCCCCTCGATGATCTGAATGCAAATCGATCCCACGGTGGCATGCTTCCCTTCAAGCTGGTGAGATTTAGCTTAACAAAGCTTATGTCAGGATTCTGTAACCAGGGCTACGAGGGGTCTAGGCTATACAATTAAAAATTAAAAGTGATAAATTAAAAAAAATCTATTGAAACTCAAACTTTTGTTTTATATTTTTAATACTTTAAAAGAAATATTACAGATTTAGGGCGAGTCTGAAGTCAAAGCTGCCATTTCACCAAGCAGTCAGTAAAATGAAAGTTAACGAAGGGTAACGTTTAGTCAAGTTTACTGAACAATGCCATGCCAAAAGCTTCCGATGACCAAATTAGTATACCTAGCTAAAGCAAGCAGGATGTCTTTCCTACTAGAAACCCACTGAGCGAGGCACAAGGCATGAGCGAGGCAAAAGGCATGAGACAAATCGCGTTTTGGATATACCAGGCATGGGACAACAGGCAAATCTATCCTGGTAATCGGAAATGTGGTTAAAAAACCGGAATTTTATTGACAAAAGCTTGAAATCATGCTTCCCACAGGGACAGTCTTTGTCAACCGGCGGTTTAAACAAGCTAACGACTAAATGGCAGTGCTTGCTGGAAAAGATGGCACAAATCGCTCGACAGGGGCATGACGTTGAGGATCAAGTTTTCTACGATGAAACTAAAGTGAGAGCGATCGCGCAACTCGCTGCTCTCGGCGGGATGAGTTTTGGTGTTATTCCCTTAATTTTCAAGGAACACAACCAAGCGTTCTTTCATCACCAAACTGGGGTGCATTCGTTTTCGGTTTCCGCACCGCAACTCCAAACCGCTGTAGTTCTGGTTAAGACACTAGCCTTAACTGAAGCAAACCCGAAGTACGCTTGCGTTTTCTAGCGCCTAGCGCCTAGCGCCCTTAATGAGTTGCCAGAATCAAAGCTAACCGCTTAGAGCGAAAGTTTCCTTCTTGCGACTTCACCCCTTATACTTCTAATTCAAACCTGATACTTCCGACCATGCTACAGGACTCTCAAACCATCCGCTACTACCAAAGACTCACCGACGCCCTCGTCGAAATGTGGAATCGGGGTTATCGTTTCGATGATTTGCGGCTGTTTTTAGATGGCTATCTCGCAGCTATGCGTCATTCTAACGTTCTGGAACCCTTTCTCATCCACCGCTTAGAAGAAGAAGTTACCCGTTACATTTACGATCCATCCAACTTTGACATGACCCAGACTCAACCTAAATCGGACTATTATTAGTTCGGGTTAGCTGCTTTGGTCAAGCTGAGGCTATCAGCATCAGCCTTGCCATCGTTGCCTGTGGATAATGTGGTTAAATTGCCCACAGGGATCGGGTTTGGGTAGACAACAGCGATCTTCCGGGTGCTGTTTATCTTTGAAGTTCAGCAGCTTCGGAATTTTTATACAGCCGATAAGGAAAAATTTGAAAAAAGAGCGATCGCCCTTAGTATCGTTTACGTCCTAGTCCAGTCAATAATTTTATTTAGGATGATTTAGGCTGCACAGCTTTTGAATGAGCTTTTAAATTTAGTCGCAAGTTATCCTAAACCCAGTAAAAATTCCCTCCTAGATTCTTAATTTGAAGAACTAGGAGGGAATTTTCAGTTCGTATCCCAAAGCTTTAGGAAGCTAAGGCAACTTCAACCATTTCCTGCAATTCGCCCTTTTGATACAGTTCAATCAGAATGTCTGAGCCGCCAACAAACTGACCATCAACGTAAACTTGGGGAATGGTAGGCCAATTAGAATATTCCTTAATTCCCTGCCGGATTTCCCAGTCGTCCAAAATATCAATCGTGTGGTAGGGTACGCCCAAAGTATTCAGAATTTGTACCACATTGTTAGAAAAACCACACTGGGGCATCAGCTTATTGCCCTTCATAAAGACCACAATCTTATGCTCTTTGAGCAAGCTGTCAATCCGCTCTTTTAGTTCTGGCGTCATAGTTCTGCTTGGAATGCCTCTATTTTCTAGTGTAATGCCAGTGCGCGAGAACGCAATTTTTATTCAGGTTCAACCTCGCTTGGTAGCAGCCTCCCAATCTTGGGGAGTATAGGTTTTCAGTGCTAGAGCATGAATCGCTTCTGTAGCCATCGCTTGCTGCACTGCACCGTAAACCAGTTGGTGCTGTTGTACAAGCCTTTTGCCTTCAAACTGCGACGAAACCACTGTCACTTGGTAATGGTCGCCACCGCCAGTCAGATCCTGAACTTGAATCTGGGCATCTGGCATTTTGGCTTTGATCATCGCCTCTACCTGATCTGGGCTAACCATTTAAACTCCCGTATCACTTCAAGTTGCTAATTCTAATCTACCGTTTAGGTGCAGAGGAAGATGAATTGGAGCGATCGCTCGAAGAATTTGCCGGTGCAGAATCAGGAGAATCGATGAACCCAATTTCTAGCAGCTGCTGATAAGCTTTCTTGCCAAGATCCCGTGTCGGCTGCTGACTGCGAACAATCTGAATTAACAAAGGTACTGCCAAATCCGGCTGATTTTGCGCGCGATGTACCAGCGCTAGCTGATAAGTTGCCCGATCTCGAAGTTGAGCAGCTTCTACAGCCTTGCGGCGCTGGCTCTCGTAAACTCGATTATCAATTCCTGAAAAACTAGAACCCAGTTGTTGATAGAAATTGGACAACTGGTTGAAAACCTGACGAGCCTCTTGGAGCTTCTTGGCGGCTAGAGTATAGTTTTGCGAAGATACAGCACTATCTGCCTCACTCAGCAAACGGTTCCCTCCTGCCATACTCAATAAGCCACTGTCCGGATCGATCGGGCGGAGATTGTTGGGATCGGTTAAGTCTGGTTGTGTTTGACTGGTGTCTTCTGGTAAAGCAGGCATTTGGTTCTGAGCCTGCACGGGTTGTAGCAGAGCCAAAGACACTGTCAAAGGTAGGCCAGCAAGGCAGGTAAAACCGAGGCGTCGAGCAGTTCCAGAAGATACCATAAAATAACCCTATTGGGGGGCTGAAAACAGAACGATGACAAACTTTGGGTATCTTAACATTGTCGGACTCACCAAGTTTAAGACCAGCCGCTGATAAATTCCCAAAGTCATGCCCTGTTTAGATTGACAAAACTATAAAAAAGTTTCCGAATATTCTTTAATAATATAAAAAATAAGGGTGGAAATTTTACGCGCAAAAGCTCAAATATCCCTAGAGCAATTCCATCTAATCTGATAAAGGACTGCGAATTTGGGCGGAGTCAAGGATTTCAATTGGATTTGTAGCCTTGTCCCGTCAACTTGCATCTTGTCCCTGCTGGTTGAAACCACCGTCCCCGTTCATCTGGCGCTAGGAGTTCCGCTAAGGGTCGATCCGCTATTTTTGGTTTAAATGCAGGTTATTGAGCGATCGCGCGATCGGCGTCAATCTGTAGCGATTTCCCAGCACCTCAATATCTTGTACACGAACAGGATATTGAACGTGTTGATGCAGCGATAGCGATCGCATCTTCTATTATCTTTTTGCTGCGGCTTGCTCAAGAAGAAGCGAACCTTTCCCTTAAAATTAAAAATAAATTATCTGAACTAATTCTTGTGGCTCAACTCGGAAGCCAGCCACAAAAGACTATCAAGCAGTTATTTAAAGCGGCAGAAGAGCAAGAGAAACAGGAAACGATTAGGGAAAAGCAAGAAGCCGGGGTGAGACATATCAAAGCGTTAGAGACGTTAGCTAAACGGGAAGCCGATGCTTAGAAAGATGTCAAACGGGTGCTAGAAAGTTCTCAGGCGCAAGCTTATGATGAGGCGATGAAGTTACTTTTAAAGCTGCCAAGATTTAGCACTCAATAAAAACAAAAAGCTAGCTTTTCGGACGCGCCTAAACCAAATTCACGAGCAATTACAGTAGACGCCCTGCTTTTATAAAACGTTTAAATAATGTAGGTTTGATATAAACCTACATCTTGCTTCCAATCGGTCAATGCCAGGAATAGCAGCAATTTCGCAGTTGAACTGGCGTCAAGATGACAACGTCTTTTCAAGGCAAACGCTATCCTTAAGCCCTATGCGGATTGCTTCTATTTCCGACCAACCCATTCATGAAATCCCCTTTATTACCGCTGCTGCCGCAGGTCATCTCCATGTGGTTGAGCAAGTTTTACCGATTTTATCGGCAGAAGCTGACTCACTTCCACCTGGCTTAGACGCCATCATCATCGCTAGTGATTTACAGGGTATCAATCCCACAGATGGACGCCTTCTCGGTCATCGTGTCGCAGAAGAATTAGAAACTTTAGCGAACCTGGAACGAATTCCATCCCCACAGAAAACAGGCATTATCTTGGCAGGCGATCTTTACGCACGAAGCGATAAGCGTGGGGGTGAGGGAGATGTCCGCGAAGTCTGGCAATCTTTCAGTCGTCGTTTTCGCTGGGTTGCTGGAGTTGCAGGAAACCATGACATCTTGGGAAACACGCCAGAGGACATTAAAACCTTTAAAAAGGGGCGAGGTATCCGCTACTTAGATGGTGAAATCGCTGTGGTTGATGGATTTCGCATCGCAGGCATCTCAGGGATTATCGGCAAACCGACTAAACTTTGGCGTCGTTCAGAAAAGGATTTTCATCAAGCTATTCGCCAACTGCTCAAGGAGTTACCAGATATCCTAATTTTGCACGAAGGTCCCAACGATCCAGACGCGAAACTCATCGGAAATCAGTCAATTCGCGCTGAACTTGCCACAGCGAACGAGTTGTTAGTCATTTGCGGTCACTCCCATTGGAAGGTGCCGATGACTACTTTATTCCCAGGAGTCCAAGTTCTCAATGTAGACAGCCGCGTTGTTGTCCTCACGGTGGCAACGTCAGGGTAATTTGCTGCGAACCTTTTTTATAGACAAGGGGGCAAGGGGATGAATCATCAACGGAAAAATCGGCTTTCTCCCACTCCTCCACTTTCCCACTCATTTACCCACATCTAAAAACCTAACTTTGAAGAGGTTCGCGTGTTAGGTCTGCTTTATTGGGGAAGTATTGACCCCATAGGGTAGAAGAAAACGAGCGTTTGCTTAAAGTCTAATGGTCATGAGGGTCTAGATTTTAGATAAAAATTAAGTTATTGAGTCAAAAATTTGCTTTCTTCTAGCAGCTAGAAATTCGACAAACACAAGCGTCAGCATTCATGAAAAAGGGGAAGGGGTCGTGGAGTGGATAGAACCACTAAAGAAAGCGCACCAGACGCATCTATTGAAGGCACAATCGTTTGGGCAGGGGCAAGATAGTTTGAGTATCAAACCTGGGGATTGGTCATGGCCTTTCTGGCTGACTGTACCACTCTACCCATACAGCCAGCGGCGGACACTCCGCAAAGAAGTCGTGAAGGACACGATCTGGACTTTTGACCAGATGCAGGGCATCCTCTACACTGTCGTACCGATTCGCATGACCGTCGTTAAGCTCTCTGAAGGGGGTCTTCTGGTCTATGCTCCAGTCGCGCCGACCAAAGAGTGCATCCGGCTGGTTCAAGAGTTGGAAGCGAAATACGGCGACGTTAAGTACATCATCCTGCCAACCGCTTCTGGCTTAGAACACAAGGTTTTCGTAGGTCCGTTCGCCAGACGCTTTCCTGTGGCACAGGTCTTCGTAACTGAGAACCAATGGAGCTTCCCGGTGAATCTGCCGTTGAGTTGGCTCGGTTTCCCTAGCAAACGGACTCACATACTTCCGGAGAATAGTAAGGATGCGCCCTTTGCTGAGGATTTTAATTATGCGGTGCTGAGCATCGACTTGGGGCGAGGGTCCTTTGAAGAAGTTGCTTTATTGCACAAGCGATCGCGCACACTGCTGCTGACAGATTCGGTACTTTCGGTGCCAGAGTCTCCGCCAGAGATTGTCCAAGTTGACCCGTATCCCTTGCTGTTCCACGCCAGAGATAGCGCCTTGGAGAGGGTTGAAGATACTGAGGCGAATCGTCGCAAGGGATGGCAGCGCATTACGCTGTTTGCTTTGTATCTACGTCCCAGTGCCTTGGAAATGAGCGAGCAGGGGCAGGCTTTGCGCGATGCCCTGAAAGCACCGGATCGGTCAAAGAAGGCGTATTTCGGTTGGTTTCCCTTTAAATGGAAGGCTCAGTGGCAGCAGTCCTTCGAGGCGCTGCGAGGGGGCGGTCGCCCGTTCGTCGCACCGATTCTGCAATCGTTCATTTTCACCCAAGCGCCTCAGGCAGTCCTTGATTGGGCGGACGAGGTGGCAAGCTGGAATTTCCAGCGAATTATTCCCTGCCACTTTGATGCGCCGATTGAGGCAACTCCCGATCAGTTCCGGCGGGCGTTCACCTTCCTGAAGAAGAAGTCTTCTATTGGTGAGGGTTTCTTAGGGGGTGGAAATCAGCCTTTGCCTGAGGAGGACTTTGAATTCATCAGAGAACTCGAAGAAAATTTGACTAAGCGCGGCATCACATCGCCACAAAAGGAAAAGGTATAAGGCGGTGATTTTTGCAATTAGGTTCTTAGCCTGAATATACTTCAATCACTATACCCCCAACCCTTCCTTCGTCAGCTCTGCATTTGATTCCATCTATATAGCAGAAGTGGCTTTTGTATTCTTCTTCGTCGTTGCTGTCTGCATAATACGCGATGTATCCACCTGACATGGAACTATTGTAAAAATGCAGTTTTCTGCCATTCATATCTGTCGCTTTGCTGCGACAGTCACTACAAATGTATTCCGGGTATCTAATAGAAGGAGTCACCTCAGTCTTGCAAATGGGACAGGTTTGTGTGGTCATGCTCAAAACTATTTCTATACTTGTATGACTATAGTCTCAACTTAATCAAAACAACTACTCAATAAGACGCGCAGGAATATGTATAACTGATTAAGTATTGCTGTAGGATTAATTACCCTGACTAACATAGGAGCGATCGCTTCCCCTGCTGCGTCGGCTTTGGAAAAGTGGAGTTTGAGGGGAAAGGTGCGATCGCCTACAGTGCCACCTTCAAGTAGGCGGCTTCTACCCTATCCCTAGCTTTTGTTTTAAGGCTTTTGACATATTTTTGACTGTCTCAAACCCTTTTACATTCTTCCATTTCGTACTCTGATCCCAAGAAATATTTTCAAGGTCTGCCCCAGTCAGGTCTGCTCCAGTCAGGTCTGCCCCAGTCAGGTCTGCCCCAGTTAGGTTGGCTTGGTTCAGATGAGCATTACGGAGGTTCGCCTCGCTGAAATTTGCCGTGCTTAGGCTTGCTTCTGGGCTTGCCCCACCAAGGAACGCCTGACTGAGGTTAGCTCTGCTAAAATTAGCCCTACTGAGGTTCATTCCCATCAGGTTGGCTCCCATGAGATCCGGTTCTATGTGAGGATATTCTTTCTCCACTGATTCCACGCAGACACATCTTTTTGACGAAGTAGATCGAGATGTTCCCTATTTTGCATTATCGCTTCTCATTTCCTTAAACAGCTTTGGAGCCTCAGAGCCTATGATAACTTCACCATCATTTTTATGACAAATGAGGAACAATCTAACTTAAGTGGGAATTCTCTATGTCTATAGTATTAAAAAGCTACTTTTATAAAAAAATCAACATCAGTGCATCTATAAAAAATTAGCTTCCAAAACCTAATGAATTGTAGCGAAATTCTAGAGCTTTACGCAGCAGGAAAACGAGATTTCTATGGTGCTAGGCTGCGCCACATTAATTTAAGTAAAAGTAAATTACGACGCATTATTTTTATAGGTGCAAATCTGCGTTGTGCCAACCTAAGCGAAGCAGATATGTGGAATGCTGACTTGAGTTTGGCTAACCTAGCCTATGCAAAGCTTCAACGTACCAGATTACGACGTGGCACGTTGATTAATGCTTATTTGTTGCATGCAGATTTGAGTGGTTGTGACTTAAAGGAAGCTGTTTTAAATGGATGTAACTTGAATAGTGCAAATTTGAGTAATGTCAACTTGAGTAATGCTTTTTTAAAATTTGCAAATTTAAGCAATGTCAACCTAAGCAATGCTAATTTAAGTGGTGCAGACCTTACTGGTGCTAATCTCACTTATGCTAAATTGAAAGACACAAATCTTACTAAAGTCAACCTTGAAAGTGCCAATCTGAGTGATGCCTATTTAGCTCGACTCAATTTAGAAGGTGTCAATTTGAGTAATGCTGATCTGAGTTTTGCCAACTTAGATAGAGCCAACCTGAGTAATGCTGATCTGACATCTGCTCACTTAATTGGCGTTAGCTTAGAAAATACTAACCTGAGTAATGCCAACTTAAGAAATGCTGACTTAAGTATTACTGAAGATTTATGTGAAATATATTTTGATAAATCGAGTATTCCAAACTTGAAAAGGGAAAATCTGAATATGGCAAAATTTGAAAGGCTCAATTTTGCCAACCTAAGAAACGCTAACCTAAGAAATGCTAACCTAAGAAATGCTAATCTGAGTGGGGCTTACCTAAGCGGTTCAAACCTCAGTGAAGCGGATTTACTTGGAGTTAAACTAGATTGGTCTAATATAACTAACTCCAAAATCAACTCAGCTAATTTAAGGAACGCCGATTTAAGCAACGCAAATTTATCAGGAACTGATTTAAGTAATGCAGATTTAACTGATGTAAACTTAAGTGGAGCTAACTTAAAAAACACTAAGTTAGATAATATTGAACTGCACGGCATCAAGCAGAAGGGAATTATTCAGTTGGTAATTGACCGTGTCGCTAGTCGTACCCTCTTAATGGAAGCTTTAGACAAGACTAAAGAGCGGATAATTATTGTTAGTCCTTGGCTCACGCAGTATGGTATCGATTTTCAAGTGTTGCAGAAGTTTACTAAAATCCTTGAAGGAGGCGGTTTGATTGATATAGGTTGGGGCCACCTAAGTGATATATTTCCTAGTCAACCCAAAAAAATGAGCCGTTCGGAGTTTATTTCAGTAGCAAAAGAAAAACACCGCCACTGGGATGGATACAGCGCTCTTCCTACTCTAGAGAAATTAGAACATAACTATCGGGGGAAGTTTAGATTAAAACTATTAGGAACTCATGAAAAATATTTGGTGTGTGACCATTCATTTATTATGGTAGGCAGCCATAACATTCTAGCCTCAGATGCTAAAAGCCGTGAGCGAGAGTTAGGGGTGCGAATTGATAATCCTTTAACTGTTGCAGCTTTTATTGAACACTTTGACAATGCTCGGAATTTGGACAATGGGCCAAGGCAGGAATAGTTATAGTTATTCCTGGAAAAGCACCCCCCTTGCTCTCGCACCTATTTTGGCAAATTGTACCCTAGCTTCAACAGAGGATTGTGGAACTTCTTTTCGATGCCGTTGGTTTGACCAAAGAGCGATCGCTCTCATGTTCACGCATCAGCATTCTGAAGTCCAGGGACTTTTCGATAGATAGAGGCAATATCGCAGCGAAAATCGATACTTGCAAAGTAAATTTCATCTCCTTGGCGGTAGGTTTGAGAAACCCAATCGCCTGAATCGGAAAGGCGAAAACACTCAACACTCATCTGAGATTGATGAACTAACACATATTCTTGTAAAGATGGCGACGTTTGATAGTCAGCAAATTTCTCTCCTCTGTCAAAAGCTGCTGTTGAGGGAGATAGCACTTCAATGACCAAAATGGGATAGAGGATGAAGTCATCTGTAGAGTTTGTATCCCGTTCATCGCAAGTTACTGCAACATCGGGATAATAATAGCAGTCTGCTGACTCTAGCCTAACTTTGATATCCGAGGAGAGAACAAGGCAAGGACTATTATTGAGGTGATTGCCCAATATTCTTACTAGGTTGCTAGCAATAATAATATGAGGCTTCTTTGCCCCTACCATTGCATAGACTTGCCCTCCCCTATACTCATGTTTGATAGGGCTGACTCGCTCTCCCTCTAGGTAATCTTCTTTTGAAATGTAGAAGTTTTTGCTAATAGTCATTGGGTAGTTTTTTAGAACGAGTGGCTATTTCGGCAATCTATAACCAACTTTAACAAAGCATTGCCGAACTTGGCTTCAGATTCAGTTGGCACAAGTAAAGAGCGATCGCTCTTTTATTACGGACGGTTGTATACCCGGAAACACACCTTATTTATCCTGTACTTCCTAGGCAGAGAAAGGGAAAGTAACGACCGTAGAACTTGTTAAAGTAGGTGTACTGCGGTGTCCCAATGCAGTCGTTTTTAAAGCGATCTCTACTCGCGCAACATTCCAACCCCCCTGCAATTTAACGCTAGGCTCAGACGCGCTACTTGTGGAGCAACAGCAACTCAAAGCCCTCAAACAGGAATCAGCATGGGCTGGGTTGCTAGTTTCCGAGCAATTCTAAAAACAAAAATTATAAATTGACATAACCGCAAGAATGTAGAGAAGGATGAAAGTGGTGTCTACCTCCAGGTATGTCAGCCAGACAATCCATTGATAGTTGATATAACAATGATTCCCGATAATGAAGCTGACCGACTCGCCGCAGTGCGTCGCTACGACATTCTTGACACACCTCCAGATGGAGCCTTCGACCGAATTACAGCTCTAGCTGCCCGGTTTTTTAATGTCCCGATTTCCATTATTAGCATCGTTGACCACGACCGGATCTGGTTTAAATCCCATCATGGGCTAGAAGTTCAGCAAATTGGACGCGAACCCGGACTGTGTGCCAGTGCGATTTTGCAAGAAGACGTTTACACCGTTCTGGATGCCGAAGTAGACCCCCGGACATTAGCAAATTCCTTAGTATCTGGGGAATTTGGACTTCGCTTTTACGCGGCGGCTCCCTTGCAGACACGCGATGGTTTCAACTTAGGCACTATTTGTGTAATCGACTATCAACCCCGTCAAGTGACCGAAGCAGAAAAGGCAACTCTCAAAGACTTAGCCGCCATCGTCATTGATGAATTGGAACTGCGACTCTCCGCTCAGAAAGCCGTACAAGCTGAAGTTGCCCTACGGATGGCAGCACTGGAAGCAACGCGATCTAAAAGCGAATTTCTGGCGATGATGAGCCATGAAATCCGCACTCCGATGAACGGAGTCATTGGGATGGCAAGCTTGCTATTGGATACAGAACTAACGTTCCAGCAACGAAAGTTTGTCGAGATTATCAGTAGCAGTGGCGATTCCTTACTGAAAATTATTAATGACATTCTCGACTTTTCAAAAATCGAGTCTGGCAAGCTGGAATTAGAAGAACAACCTTTAAACTTGTTAGATTGCATTGAAGCTGCCTTAGATTTACTCGCTCCCCATGCTTTTGAAAAAGGCTTAGAACTTGCTTACCGAATTGAGACAGGAACACCTAGCATCGTGCTAGGAGATGAAATCAGACTGCGCCAAATTCTGGTGAACTTGCTAAGTAATGCAATTAAATTTACTTCTGCTGGAGAAGTCGTGGTTTCTGTAACAGCAACAGAAGTAATGGTTAATCAGGAGTCAGCAATTAGTCACCGGCAAGAAAACCAATCATCCATTGCCCCTGATTCGTTCCCTAAAACCTATTACGAAATCCAATTTTCCGTCAAAGATACCGGAATTGGGATTCCTTCAGACCGAATCAATCGTTTATTTAAGTCGTTTAGCCAGGTTGATGCCTCTACCGCCCGTCAATATGGGGGAACCGGCTTGGGACTGGTGATTAGCAAACGCTTGAGTGAAATGATGGCGGGTCAGATGTGGGTTGAAAGCGAAGTGGGACGCGGCTCCACCTTTTATTTCACGATCGTCGTCCGAGATTTTCCTGGCTGTCCACTTGTTGAACTCGATGCTGTCCAGCCGCAGTTAGCTGGAAAACGGCTATTAATTGTGGATGCCAACGTTACTAGCCGCCAGATTTTGATTTTGCAAACGCAATCTTGGGGAATGATGCCGAAGGCAACTGAATCGGGTGCCCAGGCGTTAAACTGGCTTCGGCAAGGAGAGCGTTTTGATATGGTGATTCTCGATAGGCAAATTTTAGGGATGGACGCCTTGAGCCTAGCGACAGAAATTCGCTCCTTACCGAACGCTCAAGCATTACCCGTGGTGATGTTGACAACGTTTGGCAAGGAACCGGGGGGGAAACAGTTAGATCGAGTAAAATTTGCAACCTTCCTGAATAAGCCGATTAAACAATCTCAGCTTTACAATACCTTGAGCGATCTGTTGGTACGAGAGCCGATCAAGGTGCATCGCGCACCCTTTACTTTCCCTGAGTTTCAGCTCCCCTTTGCCGAAAGTCTTCCCCTCCGAATTCTTGTCGCCGAAGATAATCGGGTGAACCAGAAGGTTGCTTTGCACATACTTCAACAGTTGGGGTATCGAGCCGATGTTGTTAACAATGGGTTAGAAGTGCTGGAATCTTTGCGGGGTCAACCCTACGATCTGCTGCTGCTGGATGTGCAGATGCCAGAAATGGACGGTTTAGAGACGAGTCGTAACATCTGCCAAAAAGAATTGGCAACCGATGGGAGCGCAAAACCTTGGATTATTGCCATGACGGCGAATGTCATGCAAGGCGATCGCGAAACGTGTCTGGAAGCTGGCATGGACGACTATATCAGCAAGCCGCTCCGGAAGGAAGAGTTAGTTCAGGCTTTGCTGAGGTACAGGGGCACTGAGGTGCAGGGGTACAAAGGTGCAGGGAAGTCGGGGATTGGGGAAGTCAAAAAAAGAGAGGGCGAAGCCACTACTTCACTGAATACTGAGTGCGGACAGGGTAGCGATGTAACATTATCATTCAGTACTCCTATTGATGCGAAGATCCTGGAAGCATTTGCTAAAACAGTGGGAGGGAAAGCCTCAAATTTATTGACTCAATTGATTCATTGCTATTTAGAAGATGCTCCCAAACTGCTGCAAGCAATGGAGACGGCAGCGAGTAACCAAGATGCGATCGCGCTCAGGCAAGCATCTCATACTTTGAAAGCCAGCAGTGCCGCTCTTGGGGCAGTACAACTGGCTACTTTGTGTAAACAGCTAGAAGCGATGAGCCGGACTGGAGAAATTGCGGGTGCATCCAAAATTGTTGTACAGATTGAAACAGAGTATGAAAAAGTGAAAACGGCTTTGCAGATGGAAGCACAATCAAGTCAGCAATGAATATTACTTGCACCGAACCAGATTCCTACCTCGTCCTGATTGTTGACGATGACAAATTCACACGGATGCAGCTGCGCGCCATGATTGAACACGAAGGCTACACAGTGGCAGAGGCAAGTGATGGAGAGGAAGGCTTAGCTGCTTACATCAGCCTACATCCAGATATTGTGTTGCTAGATGCGTTGATGCCGATTCTGGATGGCTTTAGTTGTTGTCGCCAGTTAAAATCACTTCCTCAAGGCGATCGCACACCTGTTTTAATCATTACCAGTCTTGATGACCGAGAATCTGTCAATCAGGCGTTTGAGGCAGGTGCTACCGATTACGTGACTAAGCCGGTTCACTGGGCAGTGCTGCGCCAACGGATGCGTCGTCTCCTCCAAGCGAGTCGAGCAGCGGAAGAATTACGGCAGCAAAATCAGCGACAACGGCTAATGGGAGCGATGCTGGAGCGCATCCGCCAATCTCTGAATCTAGAGGAAATTCTCAATACTACAGCCAGCGAGGTGCGGCAATTTCTTCAGACCGATAGAGTGGTGATTTATCGCTTCAATCCAGATTGGAGTGGCATGGTGGAGGTGGAATCTGTAGATGAGCGCTGGACTCCTATTTTAGGGAAAACCATTGTAGATCCGTGCTTTGCTGAAAACTATGTCAAGCCTTACAAACAGGGTCGTATCCGAGCTACGGAGGATATTTACAACGCTGGCTTGAAACAGTGTTACATCGATTTAATGTCTCAGTTTCAAGTCAAAGCTAATTTGGTGGTGCCCATCCTGCAAAACAGGGCTGAGGAAAGGGACCCGGAGAGCCGGGAGGAATCTTCGCTCAGTTCCCAAATAGCCCTTAGCACGGATAGCACTCAGTTATGGGGGCTGTTGATTGCTCATCACTGTTCGCAACCTCGGCACTGGCAACCGTGGGAGATTGATTTCCTCAGTTCGTTGGCAATTCAGGTAGCGATCGCGATTCAACAATCTGAACTTTACCAACAGGTGCAGCGGCTCAACACAAACCTCGAACACCAGGTACAGGAACGCACCAGCCAGTTGCAGCAAGCTCTCAAATTTGAAGCGATGCTCAAACGAATTACTGATAAAGTGCGTGACAGCCTTGATGAGAGCCAAATTTTGCAAACAGCCGTGCAAGAATTAGCACAAGTGCTGGGAGTTACATACTGCGATACGGCGTTGTATGACATTAATGGGGCTACTTCCACGGTTTGCTATGAGTACACGCTTTCCATGCCTTCATCTGAGGGAAGCGAAATCCAAATGGCAAGTAATCCGGCGATTTACTCCCAACTATTGCAAGGAAAGCATTTACAATTTTGCAAAATAGGCCCTAACCCAATTCAGCCGGTTTCCGGTGAATTTTCAGTTTTAGCTTGTCCGATTTTTGATGACCAAGGGGTTTTGGGCGATCTGTGGTTATTAAACGATCGGGAATATATTTTTAACGAACTAGAGATTCGCTTATTACAGCAGGTTGCTAATCAATGCGCGATCGCAATTCGCCAAGCCCGACTTTACCAAGCTTCGCTGGCTCAAGTTGAGGAATTAGAAAAACTCAATTTTCTCAAAGATGATTTTTTGAGTACGGTTTCTCATGAGTTACGCACCCCCGTATCCAACATGAAAATGGCAATTCAGATGTTGGAAGTGATTATGGAAGAAACCTGCAATTGGCGGGATGAAATCGCTAATAAAAGTGCGGAGAGACACCCAGGTTATTGCTATTTTGAGCTGTTAAATAATGAGTGTGACCGAGAGATTAATCTGATTAACGATCTACTCCACTTACAGCAACTCAATGCAGAGGCGCATCCTTTAGAAAAAACAGCGATTCATCTACAAGACTGGATTCCCCATATCGTAGAACCTTTTGAACAGCGAACCCACAAACACAAGCAAATCTTACAAGTAGAGATTCCCGAAGAACTGCCGATTCTAATCTCCGATCCATTCTGTTTAGCACGCATCCTCACCGAGCTGCTGAATAATGCTTGTAAATATACTCCGCAAGGAGAAAAAATTAAGGTAGCTGTCCATGCTAAATCAGAAAAGCTTCAGCTCGAAGTGACTAATTCTGGAATCGAAATTCCTACAGATGAAATTCCCCGAATCTTTGATAAGTTCTACCGCATTCCAAGTAATGACCCGTGGAAGCATGGCGGAACTGGTCTAGGACTGGCATTGGTTCAAAAGATGGTAGCTTATTTAGGAGGAACAATTAAAGTGGAAAGCGAATCCAAAATCACCTGTTTTTTAGTTGAACTACCGATTCTTTAATTTTAGTAAAACTTGTTAGCAGACAATAAAGTAATTAGTAATAATTGTCAAGAAATCTAAAAATTTCATTGGGATTAAAAATACAATATTGATAAAACAGAAAAGAAGAATCAAGAGAAACTATGATGTTACAAAAAGAATAGAATTGCTATAGAGAATAAAAATAAAAAATTAAAACTTAGCTGTTTACCAATGAGCAATGACCAATCTGCGGGTAGTGTGCCAGAAGAAAGCGTCGGTCGTATTTTACAGCGGGGGGGTGAAGAACTGGCATTGGAGAAAGTGAGCGATCGCTTCACAGTTCGCCCCGCTACCCCCGACGCTGCATCTGAGGAGTTGGCGCAAACGATTCCCGCCCAAGCACACCAGGAAATCCCCGGTAGAAGCGGGATGAACCCTCCCCTACAAGAATTCATTGTTGACCCATCCCAGCGAGACGAAGCCATGCAGGCGGCACGAGAATCAGAGGATGTCGCCTTTGCCAGTCACGTCTATAAACTCAAAGAGAATCCGCAGACGTTAGTTTACCTAACGGATCAGGTGACAATTCAGTTTGCCGCATCGGTGGATGAGGAAACCCAAAGAGCGATCGCATCCTTATTTGGCTTACAATTGCTGCGACCCGTTAGCGGTATTCCCAACACCTTCGTCTTCGAGGTCAGTCCGCAAGCACGGGAAAATCCCATTAAAATTGCCAACCGCTTAATGGGGCGACAAGAGGTACTTACCGCCGAACCCAATATCGTTGTTCGACAAGAAAAGCACTACCGACCCAAAGATTCCCTCTATCCCAAGCAATGGTATCTCAACAACCTTGGCGGATCTCAGATAGCAGTCGGTTCTCATATTTCGGTTGAGAAAGCCTGGGATATCACCAAAGGCATCCGTTCCATCGTTGTCGCAGTGGCAGATGATGGCTTTGACCTCAACCACCCAGATTTTCAGGGAACCGGCAAAATTGTTGCTCCTAAAGACTTCAAAGAACAAGACTTCTTGCCGCTACCTGGAGATGACAATGAAAACCACGGAACCGCCTGTGCTGGGGTTGCAGTCGCAGAAGAAACCGGCACCGGCATTGTAGGAGTCGCCCCAGGCTGTGCCCTGATGCCCCTCCGCACCACCGGCTATCTAGATGACGAAACCATCGAACAACTCTTTGACTGGGCTACCAACAACGGTGCTGCGGTCATTTCCTGTAGCTGGGGGCCAGCAGCCGTCTACTTTCCCCTGTCCCTGCGGCAACGCGCCGCCCTAACTCGTGCCGCGACCCAAGGACGAGACGGTAAAGGCTGTGTCATCGTCTTTGCTGCCGGGAATGCAAATCGTCCCATCAGTGGCACGATTAACGAGCAGGGATGGCCTAATAACCTGTTAAAAGGTCCTACCCAGTGGCTAGGTGGTTTCACCGTTCATCCAGATGCGATCGCAGTTTCTGCTTGTAGCAGCCTCAACAAAAAATCTGCCTACAGTAACTGGGGAACCAACGTCTCTGTCTGTGCCCCCAGCAACAATGCCCCGCCGGGAATGTGGTTTGAACAAACCGGCTATGTCAGTACCGCCCCCGAAGTCAGAGCATTGCTGCCTGGATTGGGCATCTTTACCACTGACCGACTCGGAGCCGCTGGCTACGACAGCAGCAACTTCACCAGTGACTTTGGCGGTACCTCTAGTGCTTGTCCCGTGGTCGCAGGTGTCGCTGCCCTCATTCTGTCAGCTAATCCCGATTTAACTGCAACAGAAGTTAGGCAAATTCTGCAACAAACCGCTGACAAAGTCGTTGACCCCGACCCCGACCCCCAATTGACTTTTCGATTGGGCAGTTACGATGCAAACGGTTTCTCTCAGTGGTTCGGCTATGGCAAAGTCAATGCTTTTAAAGCTGTTCAAGCTGCTCAACAGCAGCGCGTCCAACCTTCGCAAGCCTCGCAAGCCTTGCACGGACGCAACGACAACCTCGTCCCCATTCCCGACTACAACTCCCAAGGCGTTACCAGCGCAATTAACGTAACTTACACCAGTCCTTTACGAGATATCCAAGTCAGCGTCAACATTCAACACCAGTTTTTGGGGGATATCGAAGTTAGCGTGAGGAGTCCTAACGGAATTACGGTGCTGTTGCAAGGTCGCACTCTGGGTTCTACAACTCAATTGCAAGCCACCTACACGCTGCAAAATACACCCGCACTCCAGCAACTTCTCAACAAACCCGTAGCAGGCATCTGGCAGTTGTGGGTCGTGGATTATGCCCAGATGGATACAGGAACTTTGAACAGCTGGGAATTAACCTTGGGTATCTGAGTCGGGGTACTGCTGTGCCCCTACTTAGTTTTTTATCGGCAATCAGAGTATGTTGCTGGATATATAGAAATAGCGGTAATGGTCGTGAGTAATGAGCCGTCTCCCATTACTGATTCCCTAAAAGCTCTTGTTTGCGAATGAATGAGATATTTCTATAGAAAGGTTAAAACGATGACTGAGCGCCCGATACTTCATTTAAAGGGGGAGCAGTAGAGAGCGTATCCGCCTCTTCTACTTCGCATCCATCTATCTGTTTAAGCGCCGCTTCTAAATCGGCGGTTAGTTTTTTCGCACTTTGTTTTGGCGTATTGCTGCAATAATTCGCGACTGAGATCGGCTCACCAATGTTAACTTTGATACCGCAGCCCCAATGCGGCACTGGGCTGCCGTAACGGACGCTAATCGGCACAATTTTGACATCCAATTCTGGTTGGCTAGATTCCACTTGCAAGGCAATGCGCGCCAAACCCGTCTTGAGGGGGTGAACTTGCGTATCCTGGTAGATGCCGCCTTCCGGGAAGATGACCAGCACTTCTCCCTGCCGGAGAACTTCGACGCCATGACGAAAAGTGCCAACTCCCGGATTTCGGGTATCTACTGGGAACCCTCCCATGCGGCTGATAAACCAGCCTTGCCACCCTTTCATTTCATCCGCTGACACCATAAACCGCAGGTCACGACCCGTCACAGGTTGTCCAGCCGCATGAGGCACGACAAACGCATCCCAGCGAGAGCGATGGGTAGGAGCTAGGATCACCGGCCCGGTAGCGGGAATATTTTCTTGTCCGGTGACTTCGGCTTTACCAAAGTAAAAGGGAATGACAAGATATTTTGTCACCTTATAGCCTAAGGAAGCTAGCCAAGGTAAAACACGGGAAGTAATAGGAACTACCTTGACAGGTTTTGGTGTCTCTATCGTTTGTTCAGAGGGGTCGGGCTGAGTCATCACGAATAAAACTTCTCACAGCATCCATAATTCCAGCTTATGTATGATTACGGCATCTGTCTTGTAGTAGAAGGACAGTTCTCATGCTGTCATTAGCAGAGTAAAAGTAAACATAAATAAGAGCAATTTTTTTGTTTTGCCTTTTGCCTTTTTACTTTTGACTTTTTAAGCGCCGTTGGGCAAACCAAGATTGCAGATGTTGGCGGCAGGCAGACTCTAAGATACCACTTATGACCGGCAAGCGGTGGTTAGAGCAAGCGCTATCTGGAATATTGGCAACGGTACGAATCGCGCCAGTTTTTGGATCGTCCACACCGTAAACGAGAAGTCGCAGACGTGCTAGCGCGATCGCACCAGCGCACATGGGGCAAGGTTCTAAGGTGACGTAGAGCGTGCATTCGTTAAGGTGCCAGTCCTGCATTGCTTGCCCAGCAGCTCTAAGAGCTAAAATTTCGGCGTGGGCAGTCGGGTCTTTGTCACGTTCTTTGCGATTTTCACCCTCTGCAATCAAGTTACCATCTGCACTCACAATTACTGCTCCCACTGGCACTTCCCCAGCATCACCCGCCTTCTCGGCAAGTTCCAGCGCTCGAATCATCCATTGTCGGTGAACTAGGTAAGCAGAGTCCTCAATTTCCGGTGGCGGAATCTCAATAGCCATGCGCTTGTGCCCGTACCGACTATACAAACGAAATTCACCTGTGTTGGCTGATTCTAGCCTTGAACGGTGGGTTGAGCCAGTAGGGGGTCTAATTGTCCGCCTGTATTCAATTGATAGAGGTCATCGCTCCCACCAATGTGCTTCTCATTGATGAATATCTGCGGCACGCTTCGACGCCCGTTGGCACGTTCAGCCATCTTCGCTCTGGCTGCCTCATCACCATCAATTTTATACTCAGTAAAGTTGACGCCCTTCCACCAGAGCAACATCTTGGCTCTGATGCAAAAGGGGCAAGTTTGCCAAGTATAAATTTCAACGTTGGCTTTGTTGCGTTCTGGATGACGCCCTAAGATTGGATTAAGAAAGTCAAACATTTTAGGATTTTTAAATTTTCTAGATTTGGATATGTGTTTAGCTGTCGGCATTCAGCAACGCGCCTTGGTTTAATTTGCCAAGCCCAGGGCTGAGTGCCTCTGTTTAAACTAGATCGTTTTTTCAAACAAGACAACAACTACAATATATTAATAAGTTTAGTAAACTAAGAAAATAATTTTATTAATTATAAGTTTTTATGGTTTACTTCGTGAAAGGTTATAGGCGTTTAGCATTACGAGTATTTTGTTCCAATAAATACAAAGTTTTTTGAAAATTATGATAAAGCGAAAAAATAAGGTTAAAAGGGAGATTTGATAAAATCTTTGATTGTTGAGGATAAAAGCCAGCGAATACTTTTCAACCTGTTTCAAGAAAGAAATATTTAAACTTAATTAAAGCAGTCCTCAAGGATTCGGGAAAGGCAAGATTCCTGAGTTCGAGCGAGAAGCTAGGGATTTGAACCGCTAGCATCTCACAACTCAAATAGGATTGTTCTAGATCGGTTGATTTCTTGTGCTGGCGGCTGGAAATTCTCTAAGAGACATGAGCCAAAGGGGTTCGTAGGCACGAACATAGCTAGCTTTTCAGGGATAGAGCGAAGATTTTTGACTAACTAGCGTTGGCAATGCGACGGATCGGGTTAACCTTTGAGGAAATACCATTCTGTTTTAAGGCACCCTTGGCAGCAGATTTCAGATTTTTTTTATAAGTTAATTGCTGTCTTGTCCGGGTTTGGCAGGAAAGTTGATAAAGAATGTTAATGCCTTCAGCCCTTTATTTGGTGAGAATTTTTAGCTAGCTGGTTTTTTTATTACAAAATACAATTGTTTCATTGCTTAAAAAGCTATCTGTAAAGCCATAGTCGTTTACTCAGATGCGATTCAATCGCCACATCTATGCTTACTGCCTACCACACTACCCAGCAAACGGTTCCGCTTCGTTCAATTAAAATTTAAAATAATTAATAAGAATGGTTAATTCTATTAAAGAAACTAATGATGTGTTCTCTATGCTCCACCCTTACGCTTTACCGCTCCATCAAGCAATTGATCGCAACCCTCTGACGGTAACTCCTGACACGCTAGCTACAGAAGCGATCGCATTGATGAGTCGGGCGCGGGCTAGCTGTGTCATCGTGGTAAATGAGCAGGTAACAGCGGAAAAACCAACACAACTAGCGAAACAAACCCCCATCGGGATTTTTACAGAACGGGATTTGGTTCGAGTCACGGCTCTAGGTAGAGACATTAAAGGTGTAGCGATCGCTGCACTAATGAACCAGCCGCTGATTACCCTGAACGAATCCCAAGTACAAGATATTCAAACCATCAGCCGACTATTTTACCACCATCAGATTCGCCATCTGTTGATTGTAGAGGATGAATCCGGTCAACTGGTCGGAATCATGACGCCAACCAGTCTGATGCCAGTCGTTAGCGATCGCCATAACCCAAAACCGGAAAACTTGTTCGGCTATTCAAACTTAGAATTGTCTAAGCGGGAAACTCGTGACCGATTGCTGGCATCAGACTGCACCGACATGATTTCCACTCATACTCCGGAAGGTGTTTACCTCTACGTTTCACCTGTATGCAGTATTTTACTGGGATATAAGCCGGATGAACTTCTGGGACGCTCGGTGCTTGAATTTTGCCACCCGCAAGATTTAGTCCTGATAGAGGAATTTGCTCAGAATGATCCGGTTGCTTTAAGAGAACATCCAACTCAACTAAATTTTCAAGAAATCAACACAATTAGCTACCGAATTCGTCATCGGCAAGGTTATTACATTTGGTTTAAAACTACGCTCCGAACTATCCGCCATCCGGATACGGGAGCAGTGCAAGAAATCATCGCTGTTTCGTGCGATATTAGCCAACGCCAGCAAGCAGAAGCTGAATTAAGAGAAAGTCAAGAAAAATATAAAATCCTTTTTCAATGCTTCCCAATTGGCATTTCTATCACCGATAATAACGGCAATATTGTTGAAGCCAACCAAGCTTCAGAAAAAATTCTAAAGTTATCTATTGAAAACCATAAAAATAGAAGGTGCGACAGCAAAGAATGGCGAATCGTTCGACCGGATGGTAGCTCGATGCCACCGGAAGAATTTGCTAGCGTTCGGGCGTTAAAAGAAAATAAGGTGATTGAAAATCGAGAAATCGGAATTGTGAATGACCAGGATGAAATTACCTGGCTTAACGTCACTGCGATTCCCATTCCTCTCAAAGATTATGGCGTTGCGATCGCTTACATTGAGATTACAGAGCGTAAAACCGCCGAGGAAAAAGTTGAGAAATCGCTTTCTCTGCTGCGCGCTACGCTTGAATCAACTGCTGACGGCATCGTTGCAGTGAGCCTAGAAGGAGATATTGTCAGCTACAATCAGAAGTTTCTTCAGATGTGGGAGGTTCCCGAAGACCTAATCGGCTCGCCTCGCGCTAACGAACAAATCGTCTTTCTTAAAGACCAGTTGAAAGAGCCAGAAGTTTTTCTAAAGCTGGTTTGGGAACTTTCCAGGCAACCAGAAGCTAAGGCATACGACATTCTGGAATTAAAAAACGGGAAAATCTTTGAGCGGTACTCCACACCGTACCGACTCGGCGAACAAATCATTGGCAGGGTTTGGAGTTTTCTTGACATTACAGAACGGACGCGAACTGAGGAGGCATTACGCTCTTCTATTGAGCGAGAGCGCTTGCTGGGAAGAATACAAGGGCGCATCCGCCAATCGTTGCATTTAAACGAAATCCTCAACACAGCGGTTGCAGAGGTGCGAAACTTTCTGCCAGCCGAACGAGTTGCTCTTTATCGGCTCGATGCTCGCGGTGCCTGCTTTGTCGTCGAATCTGTCGCACCCGGTTGTGAATCGATTCTGGATGTCTCGCTGTATGACCCCTGCTTTGAGGTGGAATATATCCAAAAATTTCAAACCACCGGGTATGTGTCAGCGGTGGATGATATTTACCAAGCGGATCTGCCTGCGAGTTACGTGAAGTTACTCGCAGGGGCAGGAATTCGGGCAAATTTGATGGTGCCAATCTTGATTCGGGAACAGGGAGGCAACCGAGAAGCGAATAATGAATCGAATAGCAACAATCCCGCCCCACTCCGTCCCTCTTTATCCAATCCAGCCGCCAAAATTCATTTGTGGGGCATACTCTGCGTCCATCAATGCTCTGGATCTCGTCACTGGGAGCCTTATGAAATTAAGTTGTTGCAACAATTGTCCGTCGGGTTAGCGATCGCAATTCAGCAGTCTTCCCTCTTTAAACAGCTGGAGGAAGCCAACCGGGAGTTGCAGTGTATCGCTTCTCTGGATGGCTTAACTCAGGTGGCAAATCGGCGCAGGTTTGACGAATATCTTGCCCAAGAGTGGCGGCGGCTGGGACGAGAACAAGCGTCAATATCGCTGATTTTCTGCGATATTGACTGTTTTAAAATTTACAACGATACCTACGGTCATCAAGCTGGAGATAGCTGTTTGCGACAGGTTGCTGGTGCGATTCGGTTGATGCTAAAGCGCTCAACCGATTTAGTTGCCCGTTATGGAGGCGAGGAGTTTGCCTTAATTTTGCCCAACACTCCCTCTGCGGGTGCCAATTACATCGCCGAGTCGATCCGTTCAATGGTCAAAAGCTTAGAGATTGTCCACGTCCACTCCCCAGTTAGCCCCTACGTCACGCTGAGTCTGGGTGTCGCCAGCATAGTTCCCAGTTTAACCTCTTCACCGGCAGCGCTGATTGCAGCAGCCGATGAAGCGCTATATCAAGCGAAAAAAGAGGGACGCGATCGCGTCAAGGGATACTGCTAGACGCAGCTCTTCGCGTTAGAGTACACCAGAATCATTGATAACATCGCCCTGTCCTACAAACTGAGAATCTCTAACTTTGATTTTTTAACCTTTTAGATTTCAGGATCTCTGTTGCCGCTTCCGCCGGAACCGGGGGACTAAACAGATAACCCTGCAAACCATCACACTGAACTGAGTACAAAAAATCCAATTGTTCTACTGTTTCAACACCCTCAGCAATCACTTTTAAATTGAGTCCGTGACCCAGTGCCATAACTGCCTTAATAATCGCAGCATCATGAGTATTCGTCATGAGATCGCGAATAAATGAGCGGTCAATTTTTAGCGTATTGAGCGGAAAGTGTTTTAGATAGCTCAGTGAAGAATAACCAGTCCCAAAATCATCCATTGAAATGTGAATTTCCAGTTCCTGCAACTTCTGCAACACAGAAATTGTCCATTCCACATCTTGCATTGCAATACTCTCAGTAATTTCGAGTTCCAGATAACGAGGTTCCAACTCAGTTTCAGCTAGAATTTGCTCAACAACTTTTACTAAAGTGGGTTGCTGAACTTGACGCCCTGAAAGATTCACGGCAATCCGGATTGGCGGCACTCCAAGTGATTGCCAAAGACGATTTTGCCTGCAAGCTGTTCGCAAAACCCATTCTCCAATCGGAGAGATCAAACCCGTTTCTTCTGCCAGAGGAATAAATTGATAAGGAGGAATTAAGCCTAGTTCGGGAGATTGCCAGCGAATCAGCGCTTCCATGCCCACGATTTGACCTGTTTTTAAGTCTACCTGCGGCTGGTAGTGCAACAGAAATTCCTCACGTTCTAAGGCTTTGTAAAGTCGGTTTTCTAATTTCAGCCGTTCCAGTGCTTTTGCCCCTAGGGCTGGTGTATATAGCTGATAATTATTGCGCCCTTGTTGCTTGGCTCTGTACATCGCAGCATCGGCGTTTTTTAACAGCGTTTCTGCGTCTTCCCCATCATAAGGAGCTAAAGCAATCCCCAAACTCGCTTTGATGTGTAAAGAGGTATCGTGATAAGTCTCTACATCTTCAAAATGAAAAGGAACGTTTAGGGCACCCAGAATTCTTTTCGCAATCTTGGTAACATCGTCCAAACAAGTGATTGGGGAGAGCATAATGGTGAATTCATCCCCACCCCAACGGGCAACAATGTCGGTTTCTCGCAGGCAATCTGTGAGGCGTCGAGCCGCACATTGCAGCAGTAGATCGCCTACGGCATGACCGAGCGTGTCGTTAATCGTTTTGAAACCATCCAGGTCGAGAAACACCACTGCCAGCATATCGCCGCAATTCAGATGAGTGCTTGCCAGCGCTAGAGAGAGTCGGTCATTGAATAACAGCCGGTTGGGCAAACCCGTTAAGAGGTCATGAGACGCCTGATGTCGGATTGTATCCTCTACTCGCCTTTGCATTACTGCCATGTAGAGGTGGATTCCCACCGATTGAGCCAGCTTGAGTTCTTCTTGTGTCCACTCTTTAGCCTGTCCTTGGGTGATTTCTCGCCATGCTTCAAATGACTGGCGGGGGCGGACATTCCGTTCGTCGGGATTCTGACGACCTGCCCATAGGGTTTCTGTATTCATCTCATGCCGGAAGATGGTGAGACACCCCACGCATTGCTGATGATAACTGAGAGGCACGATCAGAATAGAGCGAATAGGCGTTGTCTCAAAAGCAGGGACTGCATATTTTAGTTGTGGTTCTTGATATAAATCGGGGATGGTGTAGAGAAAATTTTGACTTTTAAAATTTGATATTTCCCTAGCTACTCCGTAGCTGTTATGCGAAGACTCAAGGAAATGATTTTGAGGATTAAATTCCGACTGTAAAAACCAAGAGTCAGAAGCGTGATTGATGAGATTCTGATGACTGAAATCTTGATGGTTATCTTTGGATTTGTTTTCAGAAGGACTGTCTGGGATACCGACGCTGTTCGGTTTCCCGGAGGTAATTTGTTGCCAAAAGGGAGTTTCTTCAATCCAAGCTTGGAGTGGCTGCTCGCCAGTCGTATAAAGTTGAGCAGGCTGACCTGTTGTATCTGCTGTAATGTACAATCTGCCAGCAGCACCGTGTAAGGCGCTAACGGTTTCTTCTAAAACGGTCTGCCGAATTTCTGAAATTTTTAGCGGAGAGTGGAGTAGACTACTGATTTGGTTGATTGTTGATTCATGCTGAGCTTGTTCGCGTGCGGTTTGAAGAAGATTGGACTGAGCGATCGCAATCGACACCTGATCCACGAGCAGTTGAACAATTTGTAACTCTTGTTCGCTAAATTTGCGCCGGGATGCGTGGTGACACACCAACAACCCCCACAAGCTGTTTTGATGTAGGATTGGCACGGCGAGAGAAGCACTCACCCCCATCGTCGTTAGATATTCGACGTGGCAAGGATCGACTGGGGAATAGCGGATGTCTCTAGTTACTAAATTTTTTCCGGTTGATAGGCAATCTAACTGTTCTTGAGTTTTCTGCCTAGAAATGACATCGACAATGACTCGCTGGCGGACTTTGACAAACAACTCACGAGCATTGGGCGGAATGTCCTCGGCTGGAAACCGCAGCCCCATCATAGAGGGTAAACAATCGCCATTTATAGATTCGGCAATTACTTCTCCACTGGCATCTGGGTGAAATCGGTAAATTTTGACCCGATCCATGTCTAAAAATGAGCGAATTTCCCGCGCTGTTGTCGCCAAAATCTCTTGTAGCTCTAAAGATTGGCGAATTCGGGTTGTAATTCGATTTAGCAAGCTTTCTCTATCGTAAGATCGGGTTGTCCCTGCCCTTCTTGCTTGCTGTAATGCCGGTATATTCTTTCGTCGAACCATTCAATTAAACCTGTCTAAAGAGAGAAATAGACCCCACAAATACCAGTATGAAGTGCTGCATCTATCTTGAGATATAAAGAAATAAATTTATAACTAAATAATTAAATGATGTTACGTCGAGAACTGAGTGTTACTTGCGTACCGTGCTTATGTTTTGCTAGTGTTCATGTCCACCTGAGTGCGACCGCACAGATGTTTTTTTAAGCAATGAATAGCGTAGCCCAAAAACTTGAAAGTCTCCTCCCCAACTCCGGCATTGTGCAGTGGGAACAGATAGAAGCCACTCGAAAAGCACAAATCTCTCAAGCAATTGCACTGGGAAGCACCCTTAATTGCATTGTTTCTCCCCGCACCGAGGAAGAACTCGCTCAGGTTATGGCTTATGCCTACCAGCAACGGTGGGGCGTCTTACCCTGTGGCAGCGCTAGCAAACTAGGTTGGGGTGGATTGGTAGATGGAGTCAATTTGGTTGTCAGTACCGAACGTCTGAATCGCTTAATCGCTCATGCGGTTGGCGATTTAACCGTTACGGTCGAAGCAGGCATGAAATTTGCCGAACTGCAAAAGATTCTAGCGCAACAAGGTCAATTTTTCGCCCTCGATCCAGCCTATCCAAAAGACGCCACAGTTGGTGGTATTGTTGCGACTGCTGGGGGCGGTTCCTTGCGACAACGCTATGGTGGAGTGAGGGATATGCTACTGGGTTTTTCTTTTGTCCGCAGCGATGGTCAGATTGCCAAAGCTGGGGGTCGGGTGGTAAAAAATGTTGCCGGTTACGACATGATGAAGCTATTTACCGGCTCTTTTGGAACGTTAGGGATTATCACTCAAGTGACGTTTCGGGTTTATCCCCTGCCTGAGGCATCTGCAACCGTAGTGCTGACTGGCACAGCCGAAAAAATTGCCGCAGCCACCAAAACTTTGCTCGCTTCAGCCTTAACGCCCACGGCTGTTGACCTGCTATCCACTCAAATTGTGGCTAGTTTAGGGTTAGGGGAGGGCATTGGTGCGATCGCTCGCTTTCAAAGTGTATCGCCGAGCGTGAAGGAACAGTGCGCTCGATGGTTGGAAGTGGGGCAACATCTCGGTTTAAAGGGTGTCTTGTATTCAGATGCCGATGAGGCTGAGTTATGGCAGAAGTTACAAGAACAAATGTGGGCATCCCACACAGAGGCAGCGATCGCTTGCAAAATAGGAGTATTACCAACTGCTGCCGCGACCATTTTGGCTCATCTGCAAATCCACGTCCCATCGGTGATGTGTCTGATCCATGCTGGAAGTGGGTTGGGACTATTGAGGTGCAATGGTGACGTTGTTGAAACAACCGCGATCGCGTTTTTACAACAGATGCGATCGCTCTGTGAATCTCACGGCGGGTTTCTGACAATTCTAGAAGCGCCGATCTCTTTGAAGCAGCAACTAGATGTCTGGGGTTATACCGGCAACGCTCTGGATTTAATGCAGAAAATCAAAACGCAATTTGATCCAGAAAATATTTTAAGTCCAAGTCGGTTTATCGGTGGAATGTGAACAAAGCGCTTTCATCGCAGAAAACACCGTCTAAAAAGTAGGGAAGATTACACTCATCCATGCAAACATCAGAAAATTCTTTAACAAATTTAGATGACTCAAACCCGATTAATATTAACGGATTTGATAACGATCATCCCCCCAATCCCAAGTTAATTGATAGCTGCGTTCACTGCGGTTTTTGTCTATCTACTTGTCCCAGCTATCGGGTGATTGGCAAAGAGATGGATTCTCCTAGAGGCAGAATTTATCTCATGGATGCTATCAATAAAGGTGAGATTTCTCTAAATACTGCAACAGTACAGCATTTTGACTCTTGTTTAGGATGTCTTGCCTGTGTCACAACCTGTCCTTCTGGCGTGCAGTATGACAAGTTAATTACTGCCATGCGTCCCCAAATTGAACGCAATTATTCGCGCAGTTTGCCAGACAAGTTGTATCGAAAACTAATTTTTTCCCTATTTCCTTATCCTAATCGGTTGCGGGTTTTGCTAGCGCCTCTGATGGTCTATCAGAAATTAGGCTTGCAGAAATTAGTTCGTTCGACTGGATTACTCCAACGCCTTTCTCCCCGCTTAGCAGCGATGGAATCAAATCTGCAAGAAATTACTCCCAGAACCTTTGTAGATACCCTACCAGAGGCGATTTCGGCTGAGGGTGAGAAACGCTATCGAGTGGGCGTTATTTTGGGCTGCGTGCAACGTCTATTCTTCTCAAAGGTCAATGAAGCAACGGTACGGGTATTAACCGCCAATGGCTGTGAAGTCGTGATTCCAAAGGCTCAGGGGTGTTGTGCTGCATTGCCGCATCACCAAGGACAGGAAGAACAAGCAAAAGCGATCGCGCGCCAAATGATTGATAGTTTTGAAGGTACAAACGTTGATGCCATCATCATCAATGCTGCTGGTTGCGGTCATACTTTAAAAGAATACGGACACCTGCTACAAGATGACCTCGATTATCAAGAGAAAGCCGTAAAATTTGCTGCTAAAGTAAAAGACGCTCAAGAGTTTCTATACGAAGCCGGAATAACGGCGAAACTTTCCCCACTTTCCGATCAACCATTGACTTTGGTTTATCAAGATGCCTGTCATTTATTGCACGGGCAAAAAATTAGCGTACAACCGCGCCAATTATTGCGACAAATTCCAGGCGTTCAACTTCGGGAACCGATTGATGCAGCGTTATGTTGTGGCAGTGCTGGGGTTTACAATATGCTGCAACCTGAAGTTGCTGGAGAATTGGGTAAGCAAAAAGTTGAAAATCTTCTGAATACGGGTGCTGAACTAATTGCTTCGGCAAATCCCGGTTGTACGATCCAAATTAGCAAGCATTTAGAACTGCAAGAAAAGGCAATTCCCATCATGCATCCGGTAGAGTTGTTGGATTTGTCAATTCGGGGAGTGAAACTGCACGAGTAGGGTCATAGTAGAGGCAGGTATGCGAGCGCTTATGGTACATACACCTCCTAAAACCTTGACTCTAGAGGAGTTTCTGAAGCTGCCAGAAACCAAGCCAGCCAGCGAATACATCAAGGGTCAAAGCATCCAAAAGCCAATGCCGCAAGGGAAGCACAGCAAGTTATAGGGAAAGCTAGTCACTGTTATTAATGAGGTGGTCGAGGCTAAGCGAATTGCCCTAGCTTTTCCGGAATTGCGCTGTACCTTCGGCGGACGGTCAATCGTGCCAGATGTGGCGGTGTTTGCTTGGGATAGAATCTCTCTTGATGAAAATGGGGATATTGCCAATGTATTTCAGGCTGCTCCAGATTGGACAATTGAAGTTCTCTCTCCAGAACAAAGTCAAACCAAAGTAACTGGAAATATCCTGCACTGCCTCAAACACGGTAGCAAATTAGGCTGGCTACTCGATCCAGACGAACGCTCCGTGCTGGTTTATCCTCCCGGACAGCAACCGGAATTGTTGCAGGAAGCATTCGACGTGCTACCTGTTCCAGACTTGTTAACAGAACTGCGGCTAACGGTAGGGAATGTGTTTGGATGGTTAAGACTGGGAGGATGAACAGGAAAGACGAAGATTGAGCAACGATAACGGTTTGCAGTTGAGTCCAATACAGACCCAACCTCCAGCCCCTTCCCTATAGAGTGAAGGAGAGCCATCTTCAAGGCTCCTTCGGGCTTCTAAGAGGAGTTTGGGGAGTCAACCCCTGTAATTAATAAATTTAAAGCTACTAGCTCAGAATCTGGTTAGAGAAAAGTTGAGTTAAAAATCTCCCTACCTTGGATGTCAGTTTTAGGACGCATTTACCGACAACTTGTCAAAAATATTTTAGGCGATCGCCTCTAAACTCTCTAGCTCACCGAGTCAGCGCTCGGAGGGCATTTGACTTTTGTATACTACTTTATGAGTTTCATTAATTTTGTGCATGACTTCTAATACACCCTTAATCCAATTTTTTGAAGGGATTCCTGAAGAAATCGGTAACGTCAGCTTACGGCGGAATCGCAGTTCTGGAGTCCGCACGGTATTGATGACATTTAACGAGCTGAAAGCCATAGAAAAATTCAACAGCTTTAAAAATAAGTTTTCTAATGGGCTGCGATTAACGGATGAAGAAGGTGAAATAAGCGTTGAGCCTTCTTCTGTAAAATTTGTTTTCAGCGGGCCAGAAGGGGATGATTTTCAGCGGTTGGACTGCGAATTTGAAATTCAGCGAGAAGACCACTGGGAGAGATTTATGCGGTTTATGAATCGCTATGCTGAGGTCAATGGTATGGCTTACAACGACACGAAAAAAACCCCCGATAGCGAGGCAACCAGAGAAGCATGAAAGTAGCCATTACAGGAGCAACTGGATTTGTCGGCTCTCGTCTGGTAGAACGACTACACGCTCAAGGAAATCAAATCTTGGTTTTCAGTCGTAACCCTGCGAAAGCAAAGCAAGTCTTTCCTGCCAACACCTATCCCAATCTCGAAATCATTGCATATACACCTACTGAATCAGGCTCCTGGCAACAGTCCATTGCTGGATGCGATGCTGTGGTGAATCTATCGGGAGAACCGATTGCGGAAAAACGCTGGACTCCAGAACAAAAGCAGACGATCCTAAATAGCCGAAAGCTAGGGACGCAAAAAATTGTAGAAGCAATTAATCAAGCGAATCCTAAGCCCGCTGTCTTAGTTAATTTTTCTGCAATCGGCTACTACGGCACCAGCGAAACGGCTGCCTTTGATGAAACTAGTTCAGCCGGTAATGATTTTCTCAGCACTGTCTGTAAAGAATGGGAAACAGAAGCGCAAAAAGTCAAAGACAGCGGCACGCGACTGGTAATTGTGCGAACTGGAATTGTCTTAGGAATGGGAGGGGCACTTGCCAAAATGCTTCCCCCCTTCAAAATGTTTGCTGGTGGCCCCATTGGTTCAGGGCGTCAGTGGTTCTCCTGGATTCACCGAGACGATTTAGTGAATCTAATTCTATTTGCACTCAGCCATCCGGAAATTGAAGGTGTCCTAAACGGTACAGCTCCGAATCCAGTCCGGATGAACGAATTGGCTCAAACTTTGGGAGAAGTTTTAAATCGACCCTCCTGGCTACCAGTTCCCAGCTTTGTTTTAGAAGGTCTCTTAGGAGATGGTGCCCAAGTCGTTTTGGAAGGGCAACAAGTTCTTCCAAAACGCACCTTGTCCCAAAGATTTGAATATCAGTATTCAACCCTAAAACCAGCGCTGACAGAAATTGTGAAGGAATAGACAATTCGGTAAAAGGTAATTGTTATGAGTGTTGAGTTATGAGTTTTGAATGAATACCTCATCACTCATCACTCTACCTATTACCGATTACCCTTCCTTCAACTTTCGACCTTTAAACCTTCAACCGGCAGGCTGTCACCTTCAACCTTTAAATTTTCAATTGGCAAACTGTCATCATCCTGCACCCGCTGTAGTTTAGCTCCCAGCTGCCGTAGTTTATCCTCCAGCTTTTCGTAACCCCGATCTAGATGCTGCAATCCTCGAATGATTGTTTTTCCTTCTGCCGCCAGCGATGCCAAAACCAACGCCGCCGAAGCACGCAAATCAGTAGCTAGGACAGGTGCCCCCGATAACATTGGCACACCCCGCACAATTGCATGATTGCCTTTCACGCGAATATCTGCACCCATGCGATTCAACTCTGCCACATGACGCAATCGGTTTTCAAAAACCGTTTCGCTAATCACGCTGTCCCCTTCACTGAGGGTCAGCAATGCCATAAATTGTGCCTGCATATCCGTGGGGAATCCAGGATATGGCAATGTTTCAATATCTGTTGCTGTGTGTGTTTGTCCTCCGATAATCCGCAGGCAGTCGGGCGCTTCTTCGAGTACCGTCGCTCCAATTTCCCGCAGCTTGGCAATCACAGCCGTGAGATGGTCTGGAATAATTGGGGACAGACTTAGTTCTGAATGGGTAATTGCTCCTGCAACGAGCAATGTCCCCGCCTCAATCCGGTCGGGAATGATGCTGTAATCTACAGAATGTAAGCTGGGAACACCAGAAATCACAATTGTATTGGTACCTGCACCGCGAATCTTGGCTCCCATTGCAATGCAGAAATTAGCGAGATCCACGACTTCTGGTTCTTGGGCGGCGTTTTCTAGGATTGTTTCTCCCTCTGCTAGGGTTGCCGCCATCATCAGTGTCTCTGTCGCACCAACACTGGGATAGTCCAGATAAATTTTGGCTCCCTTTAATCTTCGATTGCTGCCAGTTACATGGGCATTGACCATCCCATGATCAATTTGGACATCTGCCCCCATGTCCCGCAAACCTCGGACGTGAAGATCGACAGGTCTGGCACCGATAGCACAACCGCCAGGTAGTGGCACTTTTGCTACACCCAGTCGCGCCAGCATCGGTCCAACGATGAAGAAACTAGCTCGTAGCTGAGAAACTAACTCGTAGGGAGCTTTTGATTGCCCAATGTGGCTAGCGTTGATGTCGAGAATGTCGCCATTCCATTCCAGCTTCAGGTCTAGGGACGACAGAATTTGACCCATGCGCTTGACATCGACAAGCGAGGGAACGTTACGGATTCGGCAATCTTCAGGACACAGCAAGGCTCCTGCCATGATCGCTAGTGCCGCGTTCTTTGCGCCGCTAATCTTGACGTGCCCTTGCAAGGAAGCTCTACCCCAAATGTGCAAAACGGACTTGTCTTCTTCGGGCAGAGAGTAAGTATCGGTCAGGCTGAGAGGGGGGTTAATAGGTCTGTCCTCCAAATTTCACGGAATAGGGTGGCTTTTTTTTAAATTTGGTTTTGATTCTACAGGAAAGATTTTAAATGTCTAGATTAGCAATCCCGCTTCATTGTCAGTCGATGAAGCATTGTACCTTGTATCGGTTCACTTTTCCGGATAAAAGGTATTGACAAATTCTAGGGTTTGTTGCAAGATAGTAAATCGGTGGTATAAATCCAGACGTCAGCGGAACTGGCGGAATTGGCAGACGCGCTAGATTCAGGTTCTAGTGTTCGCAAGGACTTCCGGGTTCAAGTCCCGGGTTCCGCATTTTTAGGACTGAGGTATCAGGACTGAGGACTGAGTAGAAAAAAGTGGCGATCGAGATAGGGTAATCAGACGCTAATAAAGAATTTCGTCACTTAGTAACACTCAGAACTCAATCCTTTGCCAGATTGGGAAAAAGTTCTTTCTTGCCTTTTGACACTTTCTCAGTCCTACAGTCCTCAGTCCTCAGTCCTAATTCTTGTTGATGTTGACGAGTCTCCAGAATCCTCTGGTCAAGCAAATTCGTAAGTTACACCGCTCGAAAGAACGGCGGGAGCAGCAAATATTTTTGTTGGAAGGGACGCATTTGCTAGAGGAAGCTTGTGCGGCTGATTATCCGTTAGAAACCGTATGCTTTACGCCCCAATGGCAGGAGCGTCACCAGCAACTGTGGGAAGAAGCTTGTAATCGATGTCAAAGGGCTGAAGTGGTGAGCGAGGAAGTTCTGAAAGCGATCGCTACCACGATTCAACCCGATGGTGTCATCGCTACGGCACCCCGGATGAGCCGCCAGGTGTCCCCATTGCCAGTTACGGGTTTGGGGCTAATTTTGGAAACCGTGCAAGATCCGGGCAACCTCGGCACGATGATTCGTACTGCCGCCGCTGCGGGTGCGGATTGGTTGTGTGTCAGTGAAGATAGTGTGGATCTGGACAATCCAAAGGTGCTGCGAGCCTCTGCTGGACAATGGTTTCGGCTACCGATGCGGATCAGTTCTGATTTGATCGCAGATATCTCTCAGTGTCGGGAACGAGGAATGCAAGTCGTGGCAACTGTGCCTAGTGCGACTTTAACCTACTGGGAGGTAGACTTACGTCGTCCCACGCTGATTTTGATGGGCAATGAAGGTGCTGGATTGTCTTCAGAGTTAGTTTCACTGGCACAGGTGCAAGTGACCATCCCCCTGAGTCCAGGAGTCGAGTCGCTAAACGTGGCTGTAGCAGCTGCTTTGATGTTGTACGAAGTAAAGCGTCAGAATGGCAGAAGTTAGGAAGTAGCCGCTAATCAGTAGTTATGGGTCAACAATGGTTAGTGTTTTTTTCGCTTTTCCCAACCAATTACTCGCTATCCGTTCCCCGATGATTTAGTCTTTTTCTGCATATATTCCTCAATGTCAGCAGCGGCTTGTTCCAGCTCATCTGCTTCAGTCAATTCTTTTTGATGATTACCGCTGTCCGACTCTGACTGGGATCGAGCCGTCTGATTGTCCGGCAATTCCAATAAATCCTGCAATTGCTCAAGCGATTCGCTAAACGCTTTATCGGCGGCGCGACGATGGTCTTGGTCACTCTGATTCATTACGCTGGTTCCACAAACACTGCTTTTGATGGCAGGGCACCCTAGTAATTGACAGCGATCGCTCAATTCGAGCGATCGCTGGATTTCTTTTAGTTTCTAAGATATAACACGCCGCTGAAGGGATGACTCATTCGTAATTTTTTTAGAGAAAATTGTAAGGAGAACAACTTGCACTCTTTCACTCCACAACCGATTGGGGACTTGCGCTCACCGTTGGTCAAGCTGAAAATGAGGAGGGCATCGTCGTCTAGGGGAGAGTAACGTGACTCAAGGATTTGATTACGATTTAGTGATTATTGGAGCCGGTGTCGGCGGACATGGCGCTGCCCTACACGCCGTTTCCTGCGGTCTCAAAACCGCCATTGTGGAAGCAGCCGATATGGGCGGCACCTGCGTGAATCGGGGCTGCATTCCTTCTAAAGCTTTGTTGGCAGCATCCGGTCGAGTGCGAGAGTTACGCAATGCCCACCATCTGAAATCGCTGGGGATTCAAGTTGCAGGCGTTGAGTTTGACCGACAAGCAATCGCAGACCATGCGAACAACCTTGTCTCCAAGCTTCGCGGCGATTTGACAAACAGTTTGAAACGGCTGGACGTTGAAATTCTCCAAGGTCGGGGGAAAATTGCGGGACCGCAAAAAGTCACCATCAGCACGGGTTCGGGTGAAAAAACCGTTACGGCAAAAGACATTATCATTGCCTCTGGGTCAATTCCTTGGGTTCCACCAGGAATTGAAATTGATGGCAAAACTGTTTTTACCAGCGATGACGGCGTGAGATTGGAGTCGCTACCTTCCTGGATTGCGATTATTGGCAGCGGTTACATTGGTCTAGAATTTTCAGATGTTTACACCGCATTAGGCGCTGAAGTCACCATGATTGAAGCGTTACCCCAGCTGATGCCTGGGTTTGACCGGGACATTGCCACGATTGCCGAAAGAGTGCTGATTAAGCCGCGTGACATTGAAACGAAAGTAGGCACGTTGGCGAAGAGTGTTAAACCGGGTTCTCCCGTGGTCATTGAGCTAGCCGACGCCAAAACGAAAGAAGTTGTGGACGTGCTAGAAGTAGACGCTTGCTTGGTTGCTACAGGTCGCATTCCGGATACTAAGGACTTGGGGCTGGATGCTATCGGCGTTGAGACAAATAGAGGCTTTATCCCCGTCGATGACCGGATGGCAGTCTTGTCAAGTGGCGAACCCGTGCCCCACCTGTGGGCAATTGGAGATGCGACGGGCAAGATGCAGCTGGCTCATGCGGCGTCGGCTCAAGGCGTTGTGGCGGTAGAGAATATCTGCGGGCGTCACCGTTTGATCGATTATCACAGCATCCCCGCCGCCGCCTTTACTCACCCAGAAATTAGCTTTGTCGGCAAGACGGAACTGGCGGCGAAAGAAATGGGGAAAGAGGAGGGATTTGAAGTTGCAGTGGCGAAGAGTTATTTCAAAGGAAACTCGAAAGCGATCGCAGAAGGGGAAGCCGACGGGATGGCAAAAGTCATCTACCGCAAAGATACAGGCGAAGTGCTGGGCGTCCACATCATCGGAATGCATGCAGCGGATTTGATTCACGAAGCCGCAAACGCGATCGCTCAACGCAATTCTGTCCAGACTCTGGCATATTTTGTCCACGCACATCCTACCCTCTCAGAAGTATTGGATGAAGCTTACAAACGGGCTGTAGGTTCTCATTAGGGAGAAGAGTCATTCGTGATTTGTCATTCGTCGATTGCTGGTGACGAATGACGAATCACCGTTGACAAATGACCCCTACTAAGCCCCCATTCCCCATGAATAATTGTGCCAAACTAGGAAATATGCAAATTCGCCGCCGTCCCCCAAATCCATCGATTGCCATCAGCACTTTACGCTATCAGGTTGCCGTACCTGATGCCAAACCCCGCCACATTCTGGAGGAAATTGTCTGGCAAAAAGAAACGGAAGTTGACCAGATGCGAGAACGCCTGCCCTTAGTGGAGTTGCGGCGTCAAGTGCAGTCTGCACCTGCACCTCGTGATTTTATCGGTGCTTTGCGGCAAGGGAAGACAAAACCTGCCTTGATTGCAGAAGTCAAAAAGGCTTCTCCCAGTAAAGGTGTGATTCGGGAAGATTTTGACCCAGTGGCGATCGCGACTGCTTACCAGCAAGGAGGAGCCAGCTGTTTATCAGTCTTGACCGATCGAAAATTTTTTCAAGGGAGTTTTGAAAATCTGACGGCTGTTCGCGCTGCCGTAGACTTGCCCGTTTTATGTAAGGATTTCCTAATCTATCCTTACCAAATTTATCTCGCCCGACGCCACGGAGCCGATGCCGTTCTCTTGATTGCAGCAATTCTGAGCGATCAAGACCTCCAATACTTTGTCAAAATTACCAATGCTTTGGGGATGACACCGCTGATTGAAGTGCATACTCTAGCAGAATTAGACCGAGTATTCTCCTTAGAAGGCGTTAGGCTAGTTGGTATAAATAATCGCAATCTGGAAGATTTTTCCGTAGACTTACAAACAACCTGCCAGATTTTAGCGGCGCGAGGTAGCGAGTTGCGCGATCGGGCGATCGCTGTCGTTAGCGAATCGGGTCTGCACACGCCATCTGACCTTCGCTTGGTTGTGCAAGCGGGTGCTGATGCGGTCCTGATTGGTGAGTCCTTGGTGAAACAGTCCGACCCTGCTGTTGGCATCGCCAAGCTGTTTTCCTAGAATGAAAACCCTTTTGCAGGATAAAGGAGGGAGGAGGAAGGATGAAAGATTGAATAAAGAACTTTTTCATTCCCCCTTCCGCCTCATCCTTGCCCAATATCTTGACCCCTATAGGTAAATTAGGTTTCATGGAGCCAATTCCTCTTCCCTCTCGTATCCACTACGAATTACTCCTGCAAGTGTTGGAACGCCACACCTCGTTCGCCGTTAGTCAAAAACCGGCAGTGCGGGAGCAAGTTCACCAGCTGATTAGTACTCTTCGCAAAGCAATGGCTCAACAGAAGCAACTCGAACAAACTTGCGAACGAGCAAATTTACCAATTGATTACCGTTGGTCTCTGAATAACATTGCCTTCGATCAACCACCTTCGCCAGATATTGTCACCGGACACCGAGAACCCAAGGTATAAAAGGTATTGAGATTAGAAAGGGTGTGGGGCGAAGCCAGAGTTGTTAAATACCTGAATTCTGTGCCTAGATGCTGGCACTGATGCTTCGTCCTCAATACAGAAAAATCGCCGGAAAGCCCTAAAATTAGGGTCAATGCTTTCTACTTACTTAAGTGATAAACAGTGATAAACGCTCCGAGAACTGCTAACTGCTAACTCATCACTCGGAAATGCGAGATGGCTGTTGGATGCTCCAAGACCGTTATTGACTTCTGGGAGGTTCGGAGTGACTGAACCAGATTCAGCCGATCGTTTTTGGTTAAATTCAAAGGAAGCTTCAGCAGACGCAGAGGCAACGGATGCTCTTGCTACTCCACAGCCTCACCCCAGCGAATTACCCTCGTTAGAAGACTCACAAGGGCAATCCTGTGAACTGGAGCCTCCAGAACCGCTGGAATTGGCGCGATCGCCCTCGCAAGAACAGCAGCAGTTAGCTCGCATTCATCAGTTGGAGCAGGCGTTGGAGGAATCCCAGGCTTGTGTCAGTGAGTTGAGGCTCCAACTAAGCGAGCAACATCTTTTAGAAACTCAGCTAGCATCGACAGAGGAAGCCGCGAATCTTCAACAGCGGGCGCTCGATCAATTCAAGCAACAGCTTTTCGAGCAGCAGCAAGCGCTAGAGAATCATCAATCGCAAGCGGTTCTCAAAGACGAAACGGTTCAAGAATTGTTAGCGACGATTGAAACTTTAGCTGAGGCGCAGCAAGGGGAATTAGGACGTTTGCGAAGGCAGCTAGCTCAGAGCCGTCAGACTAGCCAAAACAGTCAAACGCTGCTGGAACAAGAGCTAGCGAACCGGCAAACAGCCTTAGAAGCCCAGCAACAACGAGTGCAGGAGCTAGAATTTCAAATTCTGGAAGCTCGAACTGTAATAAGGCGTTTGGAGGTGCAGGCGCTAGAGCAGGAGCAGCAAATGCAGGCGCTTTACCGTAGATGTAGCGATCGCGCTACAGTTATCAATCAGCTAGAAGATCAACTCCAAGAAGCCAACGAAACTTTGGAAGAACAGCAACAACTGTTGGCAAACCTTTCCGAGACTGAAGACTTGGTTGGTGAACAGGATGCAACCATTCAAGCTCTCCACGGACAGATTAAAGACCTAGAAAACCAGCTAGACAAGCAAGCTAAAATTCAGGCTCGATTACAACAAGCTTGCCACGACTTGGCAGAGTCGCGCGATCGCTATCAAGCCCAGACAACCGAATTAGAAACTCACACCGCGACCCTGCAAGAGCAAATTCTCATGCAAGCCCAGCAAGCAAATGAGTACGAAGCCGCCATCCAGTACTGGAAAGACCGTTGCAATGCTAGCCTTCGTAGCGCTCAAAAACTAAAGGATTTCTTGCAACGAGTGCTAGCAGATAGCCCTGAGGATCTGGAAGAACTGCTGATGGCAATAGAACCCCCAACTGTGGCTGAGATTCCTCAGCCAATCAACCGAACTCCTTTATCATCTCCTCAACCCAACAAACATTTACAGGTAGACCTTCCCGCTTTTTTAAGAAAAATCCCACCGGAGAAATTAGAGTAAAGATTTAGCTTTTTGTCAATCTTTCAGTAGTCATTAAGCCCTTACTTGTAAGTACTAGCTCGTAAATAGACTGTAAACCGATTACCCACTACTGACTATCGATTACTCAATTACTCCGAAAAGCTAAAAAGCTGATTGCTAATTGGTGAATGGATTGGAAAAGATATGCGATTCTGGAGTATGCGCTCTTCAAGTTTAAGGACAGATCGATGGACGATAAGTTAATGTTGATGATTCCCGGCCCGACACCCGTGCCGGAACAGGTATTACTCGCCTTAGCCAAGCATCCATTTGGGCACCGCAGCAGTGAATTTAGCAAACTGATGGCTGAGGTGACGCAAAACCTGAAATGGTTGCACCAAACCGAGAATGACGTGCTGATGTTAACTGCCAGTGGCACGGGGGCGATGGAAGCTGGCATCATTAACTTCCTGAGTCCAGGCGATCGCGTTTTGGTTGGCTGCAATGGCAAATTTGGCGATCGCTGGGCAGAACTTAGCCAAGCTTTTGGTCTGAATGTTGATACGGTAAAAGCTGAGTGGGGTCAAGCCCTCGACCCAGAACAATTCCGGGAAAAACTTGAAGCCGATATAGATAAACAAATCAAAGCGGTCATTGTCACCCATAGCGAGACATCCACTGGCGTTCTCAACGACCTGGAAACGATCAATCGTCACGTCAAAGGCCACGGTGAAGCTTTAATGATCGTTGACGCTGTTACCAGCTTGGGAGCGGTGAATCTGCCGATTGATGAATGGGGCATTGATGTGGTGGGGTCTGGCTCCCAAAAAGGTTACATGATTCCCCCAGGACTCGCGTTTGTCTCTGTCAGCCCGAAAGCTTGGGAAGCTTACAAAACGGCTAAGTTGCCCCGCTACTACTTGGATTTGGGCAAGTACCGCAAAGATGCCGCCAAAAACACGACTCCCTTTACCCCTCCGGTGAACTTATTTGTGGGGCTGCACGTTGCCCTGAAAATGATGAAAGCTGAGGGTTTGGAGTCGATTTTTGCCCGTCACCAACGGCTGATGACGGCGACCCGCGAGGCGATGAATGCGCTCTCGTTGCCGCTGTTTGCGCCTGAAGGTGCAGGCAGTCCGGCGATTACCGCTGTGGCACCGACTGGGGTGGATTCCGAGCAAATCCGTAGCGTGATGAAAAAGCGGTTCGACATTGTCCTGGCTGGCGGACAAGACCATCTCAAAGGAAAAATCTTCCGGATTGGTCACTTGGGTTTTGTGAGCGATCGCGATATTCTCGCTGCCGTTGCCGCTTTGGAAGCGACACTACGAGAAGTCGGATACGAAGGCTTTACTCCTGGTGCCGGTGTTGCTGCTGCCGCTAGGATATTTAGCACCCACTAGAGCTGTCTTTTGGGGGTTTGGGTTGCAGGCATTTTATATTGCAGTCTTATTTGAGTGGTGAGATGCCAGCGGTTTAGATCCCGGAATTCTTAGAGAAGTCCGGGATCTCGCCTTTAGTCCGATCTGATTTGTCAGTCAGCCCATCGCGATCGCGCTTTCTCTAACCCAAACGCTCGCATTCTGATTATTATTGGAGTCGGTGCGAATTCAGGGGATGGGGATTCGGTATCATTAGTAAAGATTGTTACCTTTTAACTTGGCGATCTCTCCATGCAAAAAACCAAGTTGATCAGTCAACTTCTTGTTGGCGGGCTGCTGTCCTTTGTCTTGCCGACTCTGGGCAATCAAGCTGTACAGGCACGGCGTACGGTCTCTCTACCAGAGACTAAATGCGTGAGTACTGGCCCTGGTCGTTGGCGTCCCTATAAGTCAGATGTCGCTGTGGGTAGAGCCGTCTACACCAGCCGTCTCAGTCTGGCTCCAGGCAATGCTTTTGTGTCGATGACCTGTAGAATCATGCCGGAGGGTTATGACACTTACTTCCAAACTCTGAATTTGGAATATGGAATGCGGGATAACGACAGCGGTAGTCCTCCCACCACGGTCAATATTTATTTAGATGGACAGCGTAAGCATTCTCGCACGATTGCTCCTGGGCAGAAAGATTCCATGTCATTTGATGTTACTAATGTCAATAATGTGGCGATAGAAACGATCTGTTCTAACAGGTCGCAATATTGCGGTCGCGTTTATTTCTTCCAAGCGGCGCTGGTGCCTTTCCCTCCACCTCCCGATGAGAGCAAGTAGGGAAATGTGCCCGATTTGAGCGGAAAGCGATCGCTTAGCACTTATCTGAGTGTCGTCACAAGGAAGGCTCAGTTGCCGGACTCTCCGTGGGGCTAGGGCTTTCACTCGGACTCTGAATCGGGCTAGGGCTTTCAGTGGGACTAGGACTCTCGGTGGGGCTTTCGCTGGGGCTGGGAGACGGTGTTTGTTCGTTCTGTTTTTGCTCGGCTTGTGCAGCTAATTGGCGTAACCGATCTTGCCAATACCGGATTTGGGGAAGTCCAGGGTCGTTTGCAGCGGCAATTACATCTTGCCACCGACCTTGCTCGAAAGCTCTTTGGGAATCCCGATATATCCCTTGTGCAACTGACCAGTTCAAAGACCACTCTTGCAGCGCTTCCCGCGCTTGTCCGTAAGCAGAACTGTTAGCGGGAATGGATCTAACGAGAGCGATCGCGCCGTCGAAATCTCCCGCTTGAAATTTTTCCGTCGCTTGGGCGATGATCTCCCGTCCCCGATCGACGGCAGGTTTCGGTTTTTCAGGAGAAGGTTTGGAAGTCGTTGTTGGAGTGGGCTGGGGAGCCGTCGAGGCAGATGAGCCACAATCGATATATTTTCTAAATACCCATCCCTTGAGCGGCGAACTAATCGGCACCCACCCATTTTGTGCAGTACCAGTAACAGATAAAATCGTGCCTTGTTTGACGCTGCCTACTACCCTAGCGTTAGGGCTAGAACGTACATTTAATGGCCCATCCGAAACCTTGCAAGTCTCTTGTACTTTGTCTACCACTTCATTCGGATTGCTCTTAGACTCGCCATCAGTCTTTTGTTGCCATTGGGGATAAATAGCGAAGAAGGCCCCTACGCCAAAAACCAGACCAGTCACAACGACCCCCATCGCTAGAGGAAATTTATTAGACGAGGGAGCAACGACAGGAGGATTGTACTCTTGACTAATTGGTTTTGGAGTAGGTTGGGGGCTGGGTTGGGGAGGAACGACTGGAAGAGTTTTCTGTTCAGACGGTGGGGTTGGCGGCGGTGGGGGAGCGGGTGTGTACCCGATGGGTGGATATCCAACCCCCACAGCTTGCTGTCCACCCCCATAGGCTAGCTGTTGCAATTCCTGTAGTGCTTCCGTCGCTGACTGATAGCGGTCTTTGAAGTGGTAGCGGGTCATTTTTGTTAAAAAACCTGCTAACCCTGGACTGACCGCCACTAGATGCTGCCAGAGAATCTCGCCTGTCTGGGGATCTTCGTGCAATTGTAGCGGCATCAATCCCGTCAGTGCCTGGATGCCAATCATACCCAAAGCATAAATATCGCTATTGGGGCGGGGTCTGCCTTGCGCTTGTTCGGTTGGCATATAGCCGGGAGTGCCAATAGCAACGGTGGCACTGGCTTGTGCTTGATTGATGAGTGTTTGAGTTCGCAGTAGCTTGACTGCGCCAAAGTCAACTAAAACTAGCTTGCTATCTGAGTTGCGTCGGATTAAGTTGTCTGGTTTGATGTCGCGGTGGATGACGCCGTTGTAGTGGACAAATTCCAAAACGCTCAAGACTTGTTGCAGCATCTGGATGACTTGACCTTCTTCCCAACGATAACTGGGTGAGAGTTCGGCGCTGAGGGGATGCCCATCGATGAACTCTTGTACCAAGTAAAATTCTTGGTTTTCTTCAAAGTTGGCTAATAATCTAGGAATTTGGTCGTGATTTCCCAGTTGTTCTAGAGTTTCGGCTTCGCTAGTGAATAACCGTCTAGCCGTTTCCAAAAAATGAGGGTCGCTACTAGCAGGCTTGAGGTGCTTGACAACACAAGTTGGGGCACCAGGACGGCGGGTGTCTTTGGCGATGTAGGTTTTTCCGAATCCACCGGCCCCCAAGGCTTGGACAACTTGGTAACGCTGGTCTAATAAACGCCCGATCATGGTGCGACCTGCCGAAAAAAGAATGTACGCTCAATATTAATACCACTCGGATAAACCCAACGAATCCGCAGAGTTTGTCAAAGATTTCACTAATTTTTTCAGATTGGGGTGTGAAGGGTTCAGGAAGCTTGCCTGTAAACACCGATAATTCACTGCTGATTTCCACCCAGAGAAGTAGCTAAATTTTGCGGAGGGATTGCGATCATTGTGAATATTGAGCCTCAAGCGGAGCTTTTATCAGGCTTCAGATAGAATTTTAGGGTATTATTTTCATTTGCTAAAAAATATTCATTGGAAGTGGTCGAAATATCGGCGATGGCGACGAAAGGCACAGCAGGAGTTAGGCGTGCAGCGAGAGGGGCTGTTGGAAGAATCTACGATGGATTTGAACTACATCGTGTTGATTATTGGTTCCTGCGCGATCGCTACTTTGGGATTGTTAACTAACAGTGCGGCTGTCATTATTGGTGCGATGATCGTTGCCCCGTTGATGTTCCCCATTCGCGGATTAGCCTTTGCCGCTTTAGAAGGCGACGTGATTCTGTTTCGCAAAGGGTTGGTTGCGGTCGTCGTGGGGACGTGTCTGGCGATTGTTTTAGCGATGCTTCTGGGTTCCTTTGTCGGACTCCCAGAATTTGGCAGCGAAGTGCTGTCTCGCTCTAGACCGACTCTACTCGATTTGGGAATTGCTGTGGTCGCTGGAGGCATTAGTGGCTTTGCGAAAGTGCAGCCCAAAATTTCTGGGACTTTGGCGGGGACTGCGATCGCTGTGGCACTGATGCCTCCCGTTTGTGTCATTGGTTTGGGGCTTGCCCAAGCGAATTGGTCGCTGAGTCTGGGTGCAGCGCTGCTGTACATGACGAACTTGCTGGGGATTACCCTTGCCTGTATGCTGACTTTTTTATTGTCCGGCTACACCCCTCTAGCGAAAGCGAGGAAAGCCCTAAGTTGGACGCTTGCCTTGACGGCGATTCTCTTGATTCCTTTAGGGATCAGTTTTGTAGAATTACTCCGGCAAGCCCGACTAGAAGCAAGTTTGAAGCAGGCGCTACTGAAGAATACGATTACTTTTCAGCGAGTAGAACTGGTTAAAACTGAGTCCAACTGGTTAACAAACCCCCCTAAAGTTTATCTTACTGTTCGCGCTGAGCAAGTTTTAACTCCTAAACAAGTGCGATTGTTGGAAGAATTTGTTGCCAAAAAGATGGGTCAACCTTTTACCTTGATTTTTCAAGTTAGTCAAGTCGAAACGGTACAGCGAGAAGCTCCAGCCTCGTCACCATCTTTACCTAAACCTTAAGTTTTTTCTATCACATTTTTTTCAATTTTATAAGATAAAAATGATGCCAAAGTTCACAAATATTACGAGTTGGGAGCAAGCTGAATTGCTCATGCAACCAGCTTTTATCCGAATCATCGACCAGATTCGCAAACAGCTAGACCAATCAAGCTGGAAGGGAACTTACCAAGATGTGTTGATTTGGCCTGAGGGGACGCCGGAGGAAACTAAAACCACTTTTACGTTATTAAGAGAACAGCTTGCATCTGCTTCTCCAGAGGAAGCTGCGGAGATAGAACAAGCATTGGTAGCAATGCCTAATCCCTATCCTGGTTATCTACTTTGTTTGAAGCATCAAGACCAGCAAGTTACTGTTGATTTGTGGGAACTTTGTTATCAAGTCTGTTTTCGCAATTACACGCAAGCGATCGCTCACCCAGAAAATCAGGAAATTGAGATTGATACTAGCTTAATTGAAGAGGACACTGGCGATGTAGATTGGAACCTCTTGGACGCTAAAGCGCGACAGCTAGTAGAGAAGGTGTTTGCGGACTTACCAGCTAGTTAAAAAGTCCGCAAGTTAAAAGATGAGGGGAGGGCGCGATCGCTTTTTCTTCAAGCGGCAGTTTCGTCGGGCAGATTATCTATACTAATTGCGATCGCGTCTCCGTATTCGCTCAAGTCAGCCCAAACAGGCGAAAAGTAGCGGTTATGGAGGTTGATAACCTTTTTAACATCGGTGATAACTTCTAACTCATCAAGACCTTTTTCAGCTTTCCGCCACGCAGTTTGGGTGAAGTTAGCGCTACCTTTGAAAGCAAGTAAGCCATCAATCACGACTAATTTTTGATGAGGTAATTCATCCCATCTGTGATTTGAAGCGCAAACAGTTTTTATTTCCAGATTTGGTGCTTCGTTTTTATACCATTCTAATTCAGGTAATAGCCAAGCTTGATCGGGAGGTAGAGAGACAATTCCTCGTATTTCAACCCGCTGTGCTGCCATTTTCAGAAAGCCCAGAAATTGATGGCTAATCCCCCAACTGGTGATATGGACAAAACACTGTGCTTTGTTTAATGCTTGTAACAAGCCTTTAAGCGGTGGATAGTCCGGACTGTACATTACATTACTTGCTATCGTTGCCAGATGCTTGCAGTGTTCAATGGGATCTTTCATCTCAATATAAAGACCTTGATTCCGGAAATACGATTGCAATTTCTCAATTTGGAAGTTGCTGCAAGTAACATACTGAACCTGGCAAACTGGGCAGTAAATCTGCCGCTTCTGGTTCCGCTGCATTCCGGGCAAGATAGCAAGGCATTTTTGGCAATGTGCCTGTGGTTTCTGAAATGTTAGAAGGCTTATGATATCAAAGCTGGAGGGAACGAAAACAATGTTTTTAATAGCTTCTGGGGTCATCTTGATTGTCATGTGTACTAAGTAATTGAGTCCAGTATGCAAATTCGACTAAGGCTAATCCAGCGAAGTCTAAGCAGTTAAACTATGAATTTAAAGTTTTCTGATACGCTGCTTTGGGAAAGGCAGTGATGGCAGGCTTTTTAATCTTCAAGAAGCTTCAATTGCTGAAATATGCTAAGTAGCTTAAGATCAGTGGGAATTCCTTATCTTCCCGAAAGTGACCCTAAACATCCGCATCGGGAAATTAAGCTACGTTAACTATTGCCTCTACAAATGCCAAAACGTAATCGTGGTTACATCCTCACTCCTAAAGGAGCGAAAAAGCTCAATGAGGCGAAGCGAGAGCGGGAAACTCAGCATGGTGAGCGGTGTACTCAGGAAAAAATGCGAGACCTGACCCGTACTTTTAAAGAGGATGGTTTAGACACTGGCACTATTAGGAAAATATTGAAAGGTGAAAAAGGAGTTGATAAGGAGTCTATTCGCTGTCTCTTTAGTGCTTTCAGCATGCAACTAGATGATGACGACTTGGAACAAGTAAAGCAAAATGATGTACCTAACTTAATCTCATCAAGCATGAAGGAGAATGAAACAGGGGAGGCTCTAATGTTGTTGGCTACCAGTATGCTAGAAAAACTGGGTTTCAATAAATTGTTTAAGATGACTGGTTCATTGCAAAACAGAGGCTATCGATTCCATGCTCCTTATGACGGAGATAAACGCCATCAACTAATTTTATTCCAACACGAAGATAGTTTAAGTCTTTGTATTCCTCATTACATATTAGAACCATATTTACTAATACTAAAATATTGGATAGATAGTAAAGTTTTAGAAGAAGCTGAGGAGGTTATAGCAGGAAAGTTTTTGGTCTTGCCTTCTAAAAAGGATGTTTTTTTAGAGTTATTACACCCTAACTATTGGAACCTTTTAGAAGTGGAAGGTCATACAATAGGTACTTTTTATCTGAATGAAGTCGAAACTTGGCTCTATGGTGATGACCATTACGATAAAGTTTTACCGAGCATTATTTTAGATGAGTTTTGCCCGGAAAACCTGAGTAATAGCGACACTTATCTAATACTTAATGAAAATAAACTTTTTCCCTACACATGGCAGATGTGTATTCGTTCAAGTGAAGTTTTACAAGAAGTTATAATTTATTTTGGTAAGCTTTTGATAAATGCTGCTTGGGATCAAATGCCTTTTTAGAAAAAAAGATACCCATTAAATCACGTTATAAAAAACCTTAACTATGAGTGGATTACAAACAAAAATATCGACAAATACTTGGGTTGTAGCCAGTTGGGATGAATATATCCATGCGATTGAAGACCCGCAACTAGAACAAGCGAAAGGCTATTACCACAATGGACAATTGAGGATAGAAATGTCACCTATCGGCTCTGACCACGCCAGCGATCACACTATTATTATCTTTGCTGCTAACCTGTTTGCTACCCTCAAAGGCATTCCTATAAATGGACGGGATAACTGTACATTCAGAAAAACAGGCGTTCAAGAAAGTCAACCAGATGTGTCTTATTATATTGGTGAAAATGCTGATGTAATCCCTTGGGGAACCTCAATCATTGACTTAGACCAATATCCAGCGCCAGATTTAGTAATTGAAATTGCTAATACTTCACTATCTGATGATATCGGGCAAAAACGGCTACTATACGAAGATTTAGGAGTGGCAGAATATTGGGTGGTAGATGTTGCGAATATCAGAATTATTGCTTTTACCATCACCTCTGCTGGGGGAAGTCAAAGAATTACTGAGTCTCAGGTGTTGCCAGGATTAGCAATTTCAGTGCTAGTGGAAGCTTTACAGCGCAGTCGTCAAGAAAATCAAAGCTTAGTTGGTGCTTGGTTATTATCCCAATTTCAGCAGTAACTATTGCCTGATGTCCTTACTCAGAGCAATTCGCACTGTATGTTAGCTTCAGATTGAGTACGAGATTGAAGCCGATTAGTCTTATTTGATAAGATTTTTAAGTCCGAGAATCTAGCAGAAATGCTAGGTAAAAATTGAAACGATTAGCAACAATCACCATGCCTACATCTGCAATTGACGGCAATTTTGACGACAAAAGTGCAGCAGCTATCCAAGCGGCGCGGGAGGGGGTTGCTGTATGCGATCGCTCTCATTGGGGACGGATTCAAGTTTCCGAAGGCGATCGCATCCGATTTTTGCACAACCAGAGTACAAACGACTTTCAGCGACTCAAGCCAGGACAAGGCTGCGATACGGTTTTTGTCACATCAACGGCGCGAACGATTGACTTAGCCACCGCTTATGTGATGGAAGATGCAGTGCTGCTGCTGGTTTCACCCAATCGGCGCGAGAAGCTGATGAAATGGCTAGACCAATACATTTTTTTCGCTGACAAGGTGCAATTAACCGATGTAACTGATAATACTGCTACCTTCAGCTTGATTGGGTCAGGGAGTGATGCCCTATTAGAACAGTTGGGTGCGGGTGTCATGATTGGGCAACCGGATGGTTCTCATCAGCAATTGACGGTGGGGGATATCGAGGTGCGGGTAGCTGTGGGCAGCGGTTTGGCAACGCCGGGATACACGCTGATTCTCTCTGCTGCTGATAAGGAAACGCTGTGGAATACTTTAGCGCAAGCTGGGGCAGTGCCGATGAGCGATCGCGTCTGGGACCATCTGCGAATCGAACAAGGACGCCCCGCACCTGACCTTGAACTCACTGAAGATTACAATCCTCTAGAGGCAGGGTTGTGGCAAACCATCTCCTTTGAAAAAGGCTGCTACATCGGACAGGAGACAATTGCCCGTTTAAACACTTATAAAGGGGTCAAACAACACCTTTGGGGCGTCCGACTCAACACACCCGCCCAACCAGGAAGTGTAATTAGCGTTGGAGAGGAAAAAGTCGGCAAACTTACCAGCTATACCGAAACCGACCAAGGTTCCTTTGGACTCGGCTACGTCCGCACCAAAGCCGGTGGTGAAGGGCTGAAAGTACAAGTAGGAGAAAGCGAGGGTGAACTCGTCGCGGTGCCATTCGTGACACACGACTACGTTTAGGGGCAATACGCTACGAACGCTGGTGAAATTTGCCATAAAGCATTGCTGCAACAGGTTTTCCGCCCCGCAAATGTCGTTCTATCACTGTTGGCACTTCATCGGGATGGACGTGGTTGTACCAAACCTCTTCTGGCATCACCAATACCATCGGACCGTTGCCACATTGTCCTAAACATTGGCTCCCTGTTACAGTGACGTCGGGAACTTCAGACGCCTGGAAAGCTGCCAAAACTTTAGCTGCACCCTGCTTGCGGCAGCTGCGGTTTTGGCAGATCAAAATACTTTTAGAGCAAGACAAGGTAAAGGTTAGAAAAATTTCCGCTCCTTTGGGTAAGAAGCCGAAGCCTACAATTCTAGGGTAGCTCAGGCAGATTCCCACCCAGGGCAAGGCAATTGCACGAGACAACGATGCTAGGTTAGCGGCAATTTCGGTAGAGTAAGCGATCGCGCTGTAGTTTGCTAAACAGACAATTTTAAAAAATCAACTTTTCTAATCATTACTGTTTTGCTAAATGCCAGAGAGTAGTCTTCGTAATGTAAACAGGATCTATCTGCTGTTCCCACTCATATACTTTCTTTATCTGGTAGCTTGGTTCTCGATCGAGAACAGCCTTCAAAGCCTTTTTAGAATCCACAAATACATCACTGAAATCATTAGCAATAGAATTTATAGGTAACTTGCTGTCAATCTCTTCACCTGGTTTAATAACAGGTTGATTAGAAACTGACTGAAGTTTAACTTTGGGATCGAACAGGTAAGTCAAGGAAAAAGGAGGTAAGTTGTACCAGATATAAAGTGGATAATTAGCCTGGTTAACAATCTGAGCGATTTCTTTATAGTGACAACTGTTATATTTATTCCACCATTCTTGTGCTTGAGAACTGACTGCGCTGGATAAAACTCCTCCCGAAATGATGACGACTGTAGCAATTTGCCATAGCCACCGCTGCCAGTTTTTAGCAGAAAATGAGGATATTTTAGCAGCAAGTAGGTAGGCAATTGCGATTTCTATTGCTAAGTAACAAGGGATAAGATAACGAGCAACAGCAGAGCGTCTTCCTCCAGAGATTAAATCTGGTAGTGTCAATGCGATCGCAGTAACTCCAAGCATCGTCAAGATAAACAACCAAACGTGCTTTTCAGTCCGGCGGCAAAGAAAGTAAATTGCATAAATTACTAAAATCAACGACAGAAAAATTGCAATATATAATCCAAAATTTCTATATTTAAAACTGTAATTAAAATCCACAAAAATACGACTAAGATTTAAAATCCACGTTCTTACTAAAGATTGTATCGGAAAAGTCGATCGCATCCACTCGGTTGCTTCATCGACTGTTGACAAATTAGCAAGAGCAATCAGAAGCCAAGGTATAAAAAGTAAGATAGCTGTTAAAGATGCTAGCAGATAGGAGATAAATGTTTTACTTGCTCGAAACTTTTCTAGCGAAAATACATAGACTCCATGACTAATGGCAGTCAACAGTAAAAATAAATGAGAATAAAGACCTAAAATTAAGGTTGCTGCATACATAGCCCAAGCGGATTTTGTTTTTACTCGCATCGCTCTTAGAAGCGATGCACTAGATATTAAAATTGCTACAGTCCACAGGCTATACTGACGAGCTTCCTGAGCATATAAGATATGAAATGGTGAAATAGCTACCAGCGCGGTTGCCATCCATCCCACCAGAGGCAATTCAAATAATTCTACACATAGCCAATAAATACAAGGAAACGCAAGCAGACTAATCAAAGCAGGTAGGCTTCTCATCACTGCCACCGAGTTTCCCCACAACTGTGCCCAAAACCGAGCTAACAAAAAATAGAGTGGTGGATGTTCAGCAGTTGCTGCTAAAGAATTAATCATATCAGTTAAATCTTTTTCAGTATTAGGGCGCTGATATTTCTGCAAATCCTTTACAGGGATTGCACCAGTGCTAGAAGCTTCCTGCTTAACTTCTTCTAAGGTATAACCTGAAATCCGACGTGAAGTGCTACTTTCATCGCCCCAATAAACTTTTTTTTCAAGGTTAGCAAATCGAAAGAAAAGACCTATGGTTAATAAAATTGCGATAAAAAATCGTACCTCTTTTGAATAAAACCTGTGGCTCGATTCCTGTATTTTCATCATGAGGTTAGTCCGTCCATTTCAGTCCCTAAATATTTAACCTACCCAAAAATAAGGTCTCTTTTACTGGAGAAGATGAACCTCAGCAACTTGAGTTTCTAAAACTGTACTATGAGCTTGTGTTAAATCTGGATTTCTATAAACATTAAAAACTGGAAAAAGGTTATCAGTACGTTGTACCATATAGGACTTTGGATAAATTAGGTAGTTCCCTGCTTGACAAAAAGTTTTAACAATATTGAAATTCTTTTTAGTGATATATTGATCGATATATTTATAGGGCTGGTACATTGACATCCAACCGACAGGTTTCGGATCAAATGTACAGATTGTTGAGTTTGCAGGTAATTGACTTAAAATCTGAGTAATGTCCGAAGTAGATACCAGTCTATTTTGGCTATATTTGCTGGTTAAATACTGATAGTCATAACTCGCATTAATCAAGATTGATAGAGCTATACCTGCAATTAAAAAAGCACTTAAAGATTTATCTGCTTTCTTAGATAAATCTAAGTAAGCTAAACTCAAGACAGCCAAAACTATTGGAGAGATTAAAATTAAAAGTTTGTAATGAATGTAATAAATTCCTTGATAATTTGAAGCAGCATATAGATAAATAGACCAAGTAAATGCTAAAAAAGCAAAAATAGTTTTGTTCCCTTTAAACTTGGCTATTGCTACCGTTAAAACCACTGTTAAGAAAATAATAGAAGTTAAAATATAAAACCAACCTTCTCCAGTAAAATAGGCTTGTTGTCCTAATTCAACATAATTAAATACCAGCCTACCAATCTTACTTAAGATATTAGAATTAGCTTCTTGATTAGAGCTAGTTAAAGTAGCGATAATTTGTTTGGTATTCAACCAACCGCGACTAAGTTCTCCTTTCCAATAAGGAAACAAAGCTACAAATGCTGCTAAAACGGACAAGATAGGCAGTAAAAACCTAATAGGAGTTCTGCGGTTTTTTGAGATGAATAAAATAGAGCTGGCAATAAAAACTACTGGCATTACAAAAAGAGTTGTGGAATGCAAGCTAATTAATATGGCTAAAACAATCCCATAAAGTATCCAGGAGAAGCATTGAGGAACTAGAGAAAATCTAGCTTCCAACTGGTATTTATAGAGTAAAGTAAAACAAAGCAGAAAAAATATAATAGGGCTGGGGTTCCACTGGAACGTACTTATAAAAATTTCTCCGAAGATTAGACTGTACCAAAAACCTGCTAAGCCTGCCAGAAGAAGGCGTTTTGAAAATTCAACATTTTCTAATAGTTCATAAACTAAATAAATTAAAAGCGGAATAGAGAAAAAAGAGAATAATGCATTAGGTACAGCTGTAAAAACTGGATCTGAGCCAAATATAGTAAAAGGAAAAACTAGATAATAATAAAGAGGCGGTAGATGATATCCTCCGACAGAGGCAGAAGGGCCTAATATAGGCCAATTTCCTTGCCACATCTTCATGTAGATTTCAGCATCTCTGGCCTGATCGTAATAAAAAAAAGTGGTATATCTGAGAACACTGAATAGGCGTATAAAAAATCCAAAAACTAAGGATAATACGATTAAAGTATATGCAGTAATGTTGGCTGGATTCTTCTTAAGATTGAACACTGGTTTAACCCTATTCCTTAAAAAAGTTATTCTTTCTTTTTGTCACTAAAATTAATTTAATCTGCCATTTTGCTAGTATCTTCCAGATTAAAAATGTTCCGAATAGATAAGTACATCATCAACAATAAAAAGGCAACTGAAGTCGCTACTAAATACCAAGGAACACCGATAAACACAAGAGAGTTAGGCCAGAGATTTACAGTATGACTACCGTAAGCTTCTATGCCTGAATTTAAATACCATAAATTTTGGTTTTGAATTCCTGGAGAATGAGTAGCAATTTTAAAGGAATTGAGAAGATTTCTCGCTGCACTCTTCAACATATCCAATGACTGGCTATTTGAGAACTTCCAGACATAGGCTACTTCATCTTTTCTAGCGAATTCTAGTCTCCAGTACCAATGTGAAAGAATTGATGAAAATGAGAGAATGAACCCAAAACCAGCTAGAAAAATTGCTGAGAGCTTCAACGAGGTTCTTTGTAAAACATATTCCATATTGGTTGCAAAGGGCAAAAAGAGAATGGGCAGGATGGTCACTAGATAACGGGGTCCCCATCCTCCGCCACCATACCAACTCCTTAATCTTGCATGCAGTAGAAACCAAGCTATCGTCAGTACCAATATATATAAAGCTTCTTTTTTATGCTCCTTAAAGAATTTTCTAAATAGAACAACAGATAGGATTAATAAAGGGGCATATATAAATATGCTTTTTCCAGGACTCAGCAAAAGACCTGTCAATCCTATAAAGATATTTCCATCCAACGCATTGTTACCCAAATATTTGGCGTCTGTTTGAACCGGGGAAAGGTAGAAAAATCCAGTTCTTAGATGGTTGTACCATGATTGCCATACTAAAAAAGGGAAGATTATCAGTAATGCAGTGGCAACATTCTTTGCTCGGCTGATCAAAGATAGTCTGCTAATAAGTACTACATAACCAAGTGAAGCTACTATAGCTAAAATCATGGAAATTCTAGTAATTAAAGAAAAACCCAAACAAATAAAAGCTAGTATTAAATACTGATTTTTTTTGTTGTTTCTAAAATTTAATAACAGCAGAAAAGATGTAGTCAATAATGTAGAACAGAGAACTCCATCAAAGGATTCTCTGGTATAAGTCCAAAAATAAGTGCTGACGGCTAGGCATAAGGTTGCGATAAAGCTGGGTAAGATAGCTTGACCAAACTGAAACCGCAAGATACCGAAAAAAGCAGTGACTGTGAGTGCAGAATAAAACCCAGGCTGAAATGAACGTATAAATTCCTTCGTTATAGATATAACTTTTACCGTAGTGAAAGGAGCTAAAATCCTTTCTAAAATTACATTAATAAAGGCGGTAGGTAGAAAAAATATTGTATTTCCAATTTCTTGGGAAGCATAGGTTCTCCCATTGGGTGCTATTGAAAAAATTCCCTCTTGTGGAGTATCAAAACCTAGTTTCCCAGTGGTAACAATATGTTCTGCAAGTTTATAGTGGAAGGAGCCTTCGGCATAATCAAATCCGCAATTACTCAAGATAAAGAGTATCCAGAAAAAAATAAATATACTTAAATAAGCTTTAACTTTTTGCTTATTCTTGCTATCAGGCTTCCAAAAGTTTAATTTAAGCATTTTAAATGTGTAAAAATAGCGCCAGATGTCAAGTTAGAACGAAAAAAGACAAAGCCAATGCGACTGAAAAAACGCAAACTTTAAATACTAAGTTTTATCCGGCCAATCGACTAGAGAAAGTTTGAATGATAAGTGTTTTAAACTTGTCACAGCAAACTTTTTCTTTGACGAGCCTCACTGATATTGTTCGGGATTCTGTGAGCAGGATTGCTGCCAAGCGGGCTTCTTCTCGACATTCTGAGGTTGACCGGGTGGCACGGTTCTCTCGTTCATAAAGTCAATTTCAAAGTTATCTAGTTGTTTTGAACCTTGGTGCCGAGCGTTCCAGTCGCGGCAGAGGTATTGTCCATAGTAGGGATAAAGCTTTTTGCCGATGGTGCGATTGAGGTTTATGAAATAGGTGCGCCATTGCATATTTTGATAGAGGGCGTTTCGACTCTTCCGACTCGGCTTTTCCCAACTTACAGGCTCCCCATCTCTCAAAACATTAACTTCAGTTCCATCTTTCAGCTTGCCAGGGATTACGTGCCAACCATCATCTCTGGGGGGAGCGGGGGCAAAAATACTCCAAGATTGATCTACCCTCAAAATCCGGCTAATCCAGTCAATCGAATTTAAGGCTTTTCGATTGAATTTTTCAGGAGAAAAACTTCTGAAGTTCCAGATAGTGACATAAGCTAGCAAGAGTAACGTCACTATATTCATCGGTCGCGAAGAACGTACTTCAAGGGGACGGAACTTGAAAGGTTTGGTAAAGTTACCAGCAGCCTTGCGGTTAGATGCAATTGTCTCGTAAAATTTCGTTCCTACAGACATTACGGGTCCCCATTTGAGAAGGGGAACCAGTGGCTTAAATATTGGGGATAAACTACAAACGTAAGCGATCGCTTCCCACTTAAAATGCCTGTTTCCTTGCCAATCCACCACTACCCAAGAATTTTTCGCTTGCATATCTGCAAAAATCGAGGGATCGTCCTGAGCTAAGAGCAGTGGCGTCTGTGCAGGCAATATCAGGAAAGTGCGAATCAGGTGGACAACCTTCTTGCAGAAGCCACAGTCGGCATCGTAGTAAATCTGGAGTCCAGCTCGTTCTGGAGTATACAGCCGCTTAGATACCGAGTCCCAAACTTCCGTCGGGATGAAAGCTAGCCAGCTAGCTGTACTGAGAAACGGGAAAATCCCCAGCACAAACGACAATCCGAAACCGATATGTAAGAGGATAAACGAGATAATTGCACAGCAGCGGAAAAAGCTGGTACGGACGGGAACGAAGAGTAACAGGGGACCAAGAGTTTCCAACCACAGGGCGCTAAAGGTGAGCAAGACTAAAAGTGCAGAAGGCAGACTAAGTAGGAATTGACCAAAGGGTGTTGCGTATTGGTCGAAACTCAAAGCATAGTAAACCGCACTGCCATCAGGCCACCAAAGTGGACTCTTCGCTTTAAAAGCCGCCGAAAAGATGTAGATAAAGCATTGCTGTAGCGTAAGTGCTAGGGTGGCACCGGAGAGGATGCGCTTGGGTAATTTTTGGGTAGATGTATTTAGGGCACTGTCAATCGAGTAATAAGCGCCCAAGGGCAAAAACATTGCCCAGAAAAGCAGCGCGCGAATTACATCATCCGCCGCGAAAATCAAAGCTGGGTTTCGGTTGTGGAGAGATACCATCAGCGCCCAAGTTGCGATCGCTGCTAACCGGGTTCGGTATCCCACCAATAGCGCTAAAGCCACAAATCCAGCTAGCAAAAATAGAATGGCTTGAAACCAGGTTTGACCGCCCAGCGCATGAACTGACCAATACCAAGGTTTTAAGATAGTAGTTAGTAGCGATCGCGGCATCACTCCAGCATCTGTATAATGTGCTGTCACATCCCCCGCCCGAATGATTAAATCGGCAAGAACAACCAGCGCCAAACCAATCCGAAACAGGGCTAGCGATCGCAGGTCTAACCCAAACAGTTGCTCAAGCTTGGAAGTAAAAATGGCTTTAGATTTTTGCTGAGTAGAAGCCATAAAACATTAGACCTTGATGGAAAATTTTTTCATGGTTAACGGCAGTAAGCAATTGCCGTTTGTTAAATTTAATACTTAGATCGCCGGGAGTAATTCGCCGCCAATCGCCGCTTTCCCAAACTATTGGACCCTAACCGCCGGATTGCTGCCAGCCACTTCCAGACTGTTAAAACAACCCGCCGAATCGCTTGATAAATCCAGTTTCTCACTACTCGGAGGCGGTGAGGCACGGTTGGCAGGCGCTGGAGGTAAACGACTTGTCTAGTAATCGATGCCAAGCGCCCTTCTAAATTCAGACCAAAGCTAGAAACCGCAGCCGCACCCTTTCCCAAAGTCACCATCTCTCCTAAGTGCAAATAGCGGAAGCGCCGTAAGCGTTTGCCCGCGATCGCTGCCCAAATGTTGCGAGCAGCACAATCTGCCTGTTGAAAAGCGGCTTGAGCGGTTGCTGGCACCCGTGCGCCACGGGGATTGTAAATTTCTGCCAAATCCCCCAAAGCAAACACTTCTGGATAGTCAACTAATTGTAAGGTAGGGCAAGAAATCAGTTGTCCCTGGTTATTATGCTGGCAATCAAGTTCGCGCACCCAATCGAGCTGCCGGGTTCCAGCCGTCCAAAATACCAAATCTACAGGCAAAGTGTCAATCTGACCATCCCGAACTAGGGTAATTTGGTCAGGTTCAATGCGGTGGATGCTCGTTTCTAGTTTTACCCGCACACCACGACTTGATAAAGCACGGTGAGCCGCAGCTTGAGTATGAGCGGAAAAGGTTTTTAGAATTTGATTGCCCCGGTCAATCAACAGTACCTGCCCTCGTTTCTGTAGCCGGTCGGCGATTTTGCAAGCGAGTTCTACGCCATTAGGACCAGCGCCCGCGATCGCAATCCGCATTTGTTCCTGCTCAGAAAGCTCAAACTCGTATAGCTGTTGTTTCAGAAGCTCTACATCGGCCAAACTGCGAAAGGTTTGGGCATAAGTGCCAGCTCCAGGAACGCCCTCTAAGCGCGTTTCTCCCCCGACTGCTAAAACTAGGTAGTCGTAAGCGAGAGCCTCACCGGATTCAAGCTTTACCTGGCGCGTTTGTAAATTAACCTCCTGAATCGTCTCTTGACAAAACCGAATATTAGTGTTTCTTAATAGCTTTTGATAAGAAGGAGCGATTTCCCACGCTTGCAGTTCGTCTGTCACCAGTTCGTATAGCAAGGGGGTAAAGAGAAAGCGATCTTTTTGCTCAACCAGGGTAATTTCGCATCGACTTGATTTGAGTAAGGGAAAACGGCGCAGGTACAAAGCAGTGTAAAGACCACCAAAGCCCCCACCGAGAATGCAAATCCGGGTGGGAGTAGCGCTCCCAGATTCAGAGGGAGTAGAACTGACCTTTCTTTGATGCTTTGTACCGTCTAGCTTGCCGTCCATATCATTGACAGGGTTTTGGTAAATAAGCTTGATATCAAACGCGAATAGCTAAAGCGATTCGCTATTGCGGCACTTTGGTCGTGGAGTTGGGCGCTGTCAGTTGCTGAGCGATCGCTGGTTTTAGCTGTTGAACCAGCTCCATTGCCCGGATTGTTCTGGCTTCCGGCTTCAGGTGATAGTGGGTATCAGCGAACAAGTTAGAGTCACTCTTCAGGTTCAACGAGTCTTTTTCGTAGATCAAAGGAGCGATTTTGCTCAGTTCCTCAGCCGTCTTTTTAACGTTACGAATCGTCTTCTCATCGCTGCTGTTCGCATAGACCCACGGCAATGACAGAACTAAAGTTGCTCCCTTTGCCTCGACTTCTTCACGGAATTTAGCGATCCGCTGAAGCGCGTGTTTGGATACGGGTTCTTGAAATGTCATCTGCCACCAGTTCCCAGCGCGTTCTTTCGTTACGGTAGGGTCGCCACGTTCGTCAACCGGATCGGAGTAGTAGCCAGTCATTTTTCCTTTTTCAATCACCTCCAAGCTCGACTTAGTAATTCCTCTAAGAGTCGGAACCCCTAGCATCATTGCGTCTAGAGCCAACTGTTTGGGAGGGATTCCTCCCAAACCCGGCTGTCCAATTGCCATCCCAAACGAACCAGAGCGATCGCCCAACCCATCCTCATCCAACAGCAGCAGGTACTCTGGAATCAGAAGCACAATGTCGCCCCGACGCACTTGACTCAAAACGCTCGGAAGGATGACATCTAAACCAATTGGGCCATCTAACCCCATGTTGAATACGGGAATGCCAAGTTCTTGCTCCATTAGCTTGGTATTCAACGTGTAGTGCGCTCCAGAACCACCCGTTATTAGAAGGCGGTGGGGTGCTTCAATTTGGCTTGCCAGCGCTACCTTGCGTTCGTACATAGCACGCAGCCAGCTCAGTTCTCCACCGTAGCGCACGTTGTAAAGGTACCCAACAGACCAGGCTAAGCCAGCAACCGCTATCCAACTAGCAAGCTTTAGAGGTTTCCACATTAGAACTCGAAGTAAATAAATTTAGAGGGGGTATTTGCAGCTAGCAAGATGGTCAAACCCAAAAGAACGCGAGTTAACCAGGGGGATAACAGTAAATCATATTCGCACGTCCGTTTTTGCCAAACTGCGAGGTGTTCCAAGAACAATTCCGCCGCTGTGAGAAAGAGGATCAAAACTAAGACCGCACCCTCATTCGCACTAAAGGAACTCATTGCCGCTCCCAAATTTGAGAACGAGTACGCCCAAGGCGTCACCAGTGTTTGCAGCTTCTGTCCCAGTCGAGTCATATCTGACTCCATGAAGAATAGACAGCCCAGCATCACCGAACCAAACGTTAGCGCCCACGATAAGAACTGAGGCATGAATAGACGTTCGCCAACAAAGCGGTAAAAAGGGCGACCCGCATATCGCAGAACTAGCAGCAACAAGCCATGATACGCACCCCAAATGATGAAATTCCAAGCGGCTCCGTGCCAAAACCCTGAGAGCGTAAACGTGACGAACAGATAAAATGCCGCCCACTGCTTCTTTGCGCCCATCAAAGGAAGGAAAACGTAGTCTCGAAACCAGGTACTCAGCGTCACGTGCCAGCGACGCCAAAATTCTTGGATGCTGGGTGAAGTGTAAGGGGCGATGAAATTGAGTGTTAGCTGAACGCCTACAAATTTAGCTAAACCTAGTGCGATGAAACTATATCCAGCAAAATCAAAGTAAATCCTCAGAGTGAACAAGTAGATAGATAGCCACACCAGCCAGACATTTCCTGTTTCTTGCAAGTTGATGTACGGCGACAAGTTATCCGCCAGTACCAACTTCATAAACAAGCCCAAAGACAGCCACTTGAGACCGTCCTCAAAGTTTTCTGCGGAGAACTTAAAGCGGAATGATTCAATTTGAGGAAACAAGTCAGCTCGGCGCTCAATCGGGCCAGCGACGACTTGCGGGAAGAAGGAAACAAAGTTGATGTAATCAACAACTCCAATTGGCTGCTTATTTTTGCTTCTGAATGAATCCACGACAAAAGCAACCATCTGGAAGGTGTAGAACGAAATTCCTGGAGGAATTGCACCTGCACCAGGAATGCCGCCTCTCTGCTGCCAACTCGCAGCAACTCCCCCCACAAATAGTCCTAGAACATCTTCCACAAAGAAGTTCACGTATTTGAAGTAGGCAAGGATGGCGATGTCGATCCCGATCACCGTGGCTGCGATCGCTTGCGACTCCCAACCTCGACGGCGCAACATCAGCCGCACCATCACATAGTTAAAGATAATCTCAAAGGCGAAGATGATAAAGCTGGAGCGCGATGCATTCACAAACAGCATCAGCGACAGTACCATCAACCCGATACTATCCAAGTAATCTCGCCAAATATTCAGGTACTTGCCTATATAGCGAACCGTGAAGAAGGGAACGCCGATCAGAAAAAGTACCCACCAGAAGGAGAAATCAGAGAAATTCAATTGACTGTTTCCTCCCTATTTTCTAGGGTTTAAAAGTTATTCTCTTATCCAGTATTTAGCGATTGGTAATTAGTCATCAAGAATGGGTTATCTTTCCTTGTCCGAAGTTGAAGATTTACAGTCACCACAACAGCGATAAAATCTTTAACCAATTCCCAATTCCCAATTACCAACCAGATATCTTGCTCTAGCTGCCGCTAATTCGGTTCCACAAACCGCCCCAGCCAGAAGACTTGGAAGATGCCTCTACTTTTTCAGTTTTATCGTCACTAGCATCCTTGACATTGCTAGACGCAACTGAAGAAACTGCCGCTGAGACATCAAACTCTTTAACCAAGTATTCAGCAGATTTCTCAATAGTCGGATAATCCCACAGCAGAGTAGAAGGTAGCTCGCATCCTAGCCAATCTTCTAAATCGCCCACTAAGGTAACAGCATCGATGGAATCCAGACCGTAGCGCGTCAAAGGTTCGCGGACATCAATGGTTTTTGCATTGAGCGAAAGTTGCTTAGAAAGCTTGGTAACTAGCCAAGATTGAATCGCTTCAGCAGGGGAGTTTTCAACAATCATATTTTCGTCTTGTAAATTGTTTTTGCTTAAATCTTCACTAGGCTTGGAGCTGGAGTTCTGAAGTTGCATGGGTTTTCTCCTCTGGTGATTGAGCTTGGGCTAGTTGGAGGGGGACAATCGAAAACATCTTATTTTCTCGGTCAAGCTTGAGAAGTTCTTGGGCAACATTCTCGATGTAAATGCTAGGAATGATACCTGATGAAGGACGAAAAGTCATCAGGAGTCTGTTCAGACAAATTGCCAACCATTCACCTTTGGCAAAAAAGTCACCCAAGACTTTTCGGTTGTAAATCCACATATGTACGCAAGCTGCGGCTGCATGCAATGTGCAGTACTTCTTAGCTAGTTCAAATAACTCAGGAGATTGATCGTGTCCGAATTCAAAACCTGAGCTTGCCAAGAATTCATCCTGTGCGTCGAGTTCTTCGAGGACGCCGCTTGTCAGTGTTATCAGCTTCTGCAACACTTCAGCATCGACGCTAGAATCTGTCTTTAAGTTATACAAGTGTTCTAGAGAGATTTCTAGACCTTGTAAAACGTCATCGCATCCCCGACTGAACAGCTCAAATTTTGCCCGTTCGCACGGTGGTAGCGGTGCTTCTAGAGAAAACCGGGTTTCCAGACGCGATCGCAATCCCTCATAAGTGGCAGCATTTCTTTTCGCCCGGTATTTCGCCATCTGACGAAGCTGTAAAATCAGCGCGTGCAAGTTAACAACCGTACTGCCATCAAACACGCTAATAATGGCATTATCTCGGACAACTTTTTGGAAAATTCCCTCATCGTGACCTTCGCGCAAATAGAAACGTGCCCCTAGAATTACGGAAAGGTTTTGAACTAACTTTTCAACCGTTACAGGCACAAAATATTTCACGAAGATAGACGAAACGCTAGATTGCTCCGGCGCGACATGAAAACTTCTTGCTCCCGCAATCGTGACACAATCGCAGACCAAAATATCTAAGAAAGCGTCTACTAAAGTAGTCCGGGGGTGAGGAATATCGAAAACTGTTTTGCCGTATAATTTCCGTCCTAGAGAAAACTTCAGCACCGTTCTCAGGGCTGTATCCGCCGATCCTAAAGAAAAGGCTGCACACAACGTCCGGGTTAGATGAAAGCCTTTCAGGCCCAATTCTAAACCCGCTCCTTCTTGCCCCAGACGCATTTCTTCAGGTACAAAGCAATTATCAAAACGGATTCCGCTCATATCAGAACCGCGAATTCCCAAAGTCTTGATCTTAGGAAGATTGGAATAACCCGCTGGATCAATTTCACTTTTATCAACAACAAACAGCGATAAGCTACGTGCCCCGCCACTGTCATCTGTTTTGGCAAGCACAACTGAAATTCCAGAAATTGTCGCTCGGTTAATTGGCCATTTTTCCCCATTCAGCAGATAACCACCGGGAACCTTAGTTGCCTGCACATCACTAGCAACTAGGTCGCTTCCGTGTGCCCTTTCTGAATAAGCAAGACACATGGCACCATGTTTATCTTTAATAAACTTTGCCAGCTTTTGTTTCTGTTCGTGGGTGCCTGCCATCCAAACTAAACCAGACCAGAAAAGCGTGCTAAAAGTTATCGATGTCGTTAGGTCACGTCTGGACAAAACTCTAACAAAAGCGACGAATTCTTCATAAGATTTCAGCTCTCCACCGTATTCCACGGGGATGTGGTAGTGATGAAGATTCCAGTTATAAAGCCATTCAACGTCTTTTTCTGGAAATTCTTCGCGCTCGTCCAGCTCCATGACGCTTTTGAAAGACATCACGCTTTCCGGCTGTGTTGGATCGCCTAAGTCCTTTTCGAGCGCTTCAGCGACCCAGTACTGTTTTAGTTGATGCATTGAATTCTCCGTGTAATGGGTAATGGCTTATCGGTGTGGGTAATCGCAAGCAATTCGCAATTCCCAATTCCCAATCGCTATTTAGGAGTTTGCACTTTCTGCAACAGGGATTCTACTTCTCCCTTGAGACTTTGAAACTTTGCCGTGGCTTGAGGATTTTCGCTCCAATCCGCGACGACATCTAGACTTCCTGCTAAGAAAGCTGCTCGACAACCCTGACGTTGAATCTTGCCGCTGGAAGTTTTCAGGATACTTCCCGGCTTCACCAATACCACAGCATAAACCTGTAGCTCGTGCTGTTCCGATACCACCTGACGGATGGCTCCCATGACCTCATTGGTGTCTAGATTCTGGGTATGACGCTCGACTTCCTGGACAATTACCAGTCGCTCCTCGCCATTCACCATCACTGAAAAGGCTGCGCCATGTTCGGGTCGAAGCGCTGCATGGCTTTCTTGCACCGTCCATTCAATATCTTGAGGATAGTGATTGGTGCCTCGGATGATAATTAAATCTTTGATGCGCCCCGTGATAAATAGCTCGCCATCTTTTAAGAATCCCAAATCGCCGGTACGTAGAAATGGCCCTTCATTTGTGTCTGCGATGCGTGCCCGGAAGGTGCGTTCCGATTCTTCGGGTCGCTGCCAGTAGCCGTGAGCCACGCTAGGATCGGACACCCAAATCTCGCCGACTTCATCAGCGGCACATCGAGTAAATTTCTCTGGATGCACGATCGCTATCTTGGTGTCGCAAACTTTAGTTCCGCATCCAACAACTGTCCGCACAATATCTTGATTTTTGGAGGCTGGAACGATGCGATTTTTTTCTAGTGCTGCCGGATCGAGATTGCACAAAACGGGCGTTGCGGTTTGTGCAGAGAAGGATACTAATAGAGTTGCCTCAGCCAATCCGTAGGCAGGACAAAAGGCATTCCATTGAAACCCGGACGGTGCAAAAGTTTCGTAGAAACTTTCCATGACTTGGGGGTTGATTGGCTCGGCAGCATTACCTGCTGCACGCCAACTACTCAAGTCCAGGGTGGCGCGTTGTTCTGGTGTAATCCTACGTACGCATTGATCGTAGGCAAAGTTAGGGCCTTGGCTATGAGTCACTTTGTAGCGCGAAATCGCTTGGAGCCAGTGGAATGGGCGTTTGATAAAGGCGAAGGGCGACATCACGTAGCAGGGGATACCGTTGTAGAGAGGTTGGATGAGTCCTTCAACCAGTCCGTAATCGTGGAAGTAAGGCATCCAGGCCACAGTTACGCTGTCCGGGGTGTAGCCACAGGCTTTTTGGAGGTTCGCTGAGTGGAACATTACGTTACTGTGGCTGAGCATCACACCTTTAGGAGTGGAAGTGGAGCCTGAGGTGTACTGGAGATAGGCCAGCATATCGCTGGTTACGGCTGGATCTTGCCAGGTTTCAGCCAGAGACAGGTCTACCTGCTCGGTGTCAATCCAGCTCATTGCCTGAAATTCCGGAATTTTCTCGTCGTACTCTTCAACGAGAGAAAGAATGCCAGAGGTGGTTAGCACCAATGAAGCTTGGGCATCTTTCGCGATCGCTTGCAGTCTGGGCAAGGTTCGCTTCAATCGCCCCGCTTCCGGTGGGGGTACGGGAATGGCAATTGTCCCGGCATATAAGCAACCGCAAAAAGCGGCAATAACCTCTAGACCTTGTGGATAAAGCAGTAGTGCCCGCTCTCCTCTGGCATTATGCTGTTGTAGCAAGGCAGCGATCGCTCTCGCTTGACGATCGAGCTGAGCATAAGTTAGCTGGGAACCTTCTTTCTTGCCATCAATCAGAAAAGTATAAGCTACCTTTTCCGGCTGCTGGAGTGCCCTCCACCGCAGCAGTTCGACCAGGGTAGAAAAATTTTGAGCTGTAGAAGAATCAATATCGCTTGGTGTAACGGTGTTCATAAGTACTAATGGAAACTTACTAGCTTTATTGAGAAGTGGTCGCGGCACCAGAAAGTTGACATATCAAGGTTAAGAACTACAATTCATCTTCTTTATTGTTTTTGTTCAGATTTTAAAAAAGCTTCTAGCTTGAACAATCCGGCAAGGTACAGACAGTGGTCTTGAGAAAAAAATCAACCTTTCGGTAGTTTTTCAATTTTGGTCTGATGTCTATCTTTAAGACTAGTAATTCTACGAATCTTTACTAAAAAAATATATTTTAAATTCCAGACTAAATACGGTAAATAACTTATCCTACATTGCTTTTCTTGATATGGCACCTAAAAAGTTTTATAAAGATTTTGTAAAGTTATTTCATTGTTAAGTCCGATTAATCTGTCATCTAAATTACAAATATGAAAACTTTTTGTATAAGCTGGTTTCCGAAAGACGCGACTACCAGCAAAGTTAAATTGCTTTGCTGGTAAGCATTACAGCTTGGAAGATGGCAAAAAGATTTGAAGTCCTTTCGTAGTAAGAAGCCGGAAGGCTATGCTGAAGTAATTTTCTGAAATCTATACTCAGCCAAATTTATTGACCATGTGTGGGATTAGCTATAAGCAGTTATATAAATTCTTGTATATGTGTGTCAAGGTTTGTAACTAATTTAGTATGAGTGTTGTTTTTTACAAAAAAGAGAGACAGCTATACTGAAGAAACGGCAATCTCGGAGTAACTAGTTTTCTCAAAGAATAAGGGATAGGCTACTTCCCGAAAAATCTACCAGTAGCGCCGTTAGCGTATGGCTTCTCTCCGCCCCACGAGCGAGGAGAAGTACCCGGTAAAGCCAAGCGATGCCAATCTAAGCGCTCAGGTGCGTTCTGATGGGTAGAAAATATAATGCAGAGGCAGATGGCACAGTAAGAGAGCCAGACTTCTTTAGCAGTGCAGATCGCGAATCGCGTCTCCTAACTCACGGGCAGGACAAATGCACAAGAAAGACATAAAGCAGAGTTAAGCGAACTGTATTAGATCGAGTCCGAGAAAATGCTTAAGAGTTTTTGTCGGCGTGTTCGGGTTCAGTGATGATGACACGCTAAAACAGAAGCCTTCCTTCAGTAATTCTCTGGACTCAAAATGGCGCGACGTTGGAGCTTAGATAACCACAGGCTCATATTGATGGCTCAGACTGATGACTGATATTGATTCTATGTGGCGTTCTCCCCCAACTGACTTAGCGCTATCGAGCAATGATGTCCATGTCTGGCGTGCTTCCCTCGACCAATCGGCATTTCACGTTCAGCATCTGCAACAAATCCTTTCTGAAGATGAGCAAATAAGAGCTGCACGTTTCCACTTTGAGCGGGACAGGAAGCGTTTCATCATTGGGCGAGGTCTGCTCAGGACAATTTTGGGTTGCTATTTAGAAATCAACCCGGTCGAGGTGCAATTTTGCTATGGCTCCCGTGGCAAGCCAGCATTAGCTGGAACGCACGCAGAAAGTAACCTTCAGTTTAATTTATCTCACTCTCAAGATATCTGCCTGTATGCAGTAACACGCGATCGCCAGATCGGTGTCGATGTTGAATACATTCGTTCCGTTGCCGAAGTTGAAACGATCGCTAAACGATTCTTTTCGGCGCGAGAAAATGCCGTTTTGTGTGCCTTGCCTGCACATCAGAAGCAGCAAGCATTTTTAAACGCCTGGACTCGCAAAGAAGCTTATCTAAAAGCAATTGGAGAAGGGCTGGCTCGACCTCTGGATCAAATTGAGGTAACGCTGGCTCCAGGAGAACCAGCGATGTTGCTGAGCATTGAAGGCGATCGCATTGAAAGCGATCGCTGGTCACTCCAAGAATTGAAACTGGAACTCGACTACGTAGCCGCTCTTGCTGTGGAAGGAACTGGCACTTGCACCCGCTGCTGGCAATGGGATGCTAGCAATGGTTAGATAAAAACGACTAAATGCTGAGGGTAGGGAGGCGGTGAGAATTTTCACCGCCTCCCCTTTGCTTCCTTTCTAATCGGGTGAAAGTCCCTTCGATTCTAGCCATTCCCGATTAAACAGCCGTGACTGATAACGAGCGCCGCTATCGCAGAGGATGGTCACAATCGTATGACCTGGCCCCATCTGCTTGGCGAGTTCTACGGCTGCTCCTACATTGATTCCTGTGGAGCCACCCAGAAACAGTCCTTCCTCTCTTAAGAGTCTGTAGACAACCCGTACCGCTTCGGTGTCATCAATTTGGATAGCATCGTCTATCGGTACACCTTCCATATTGGCGGTGACGCGGCTATTGCCAATCCCTTCTGTGATTGAGTTGCCCTCACTCTTCGTCTCACCCGTCTTGATATAACTGTAGAGGGCGCTGCCCATCGGGTCTGCTAAGACAGTTTTAACAGCAGGATTTTTTTCTTTCAGGTACATCGCTACACCCGCTAAGGTGCCGCCAGTTCCCGTGGCTGTAACCCAAGCATTAACTTTACCGTCCGTTTGTTCCCAGATTTCTTTTGCGGTAGTTTCGTAGTGCGCTTGTCGATTGGCTAAATTATCAAATTGATTCGCCCAAATCGCGTTTTCCATCTCAGACGCAATTTTGCCGGAGAGCCTGACATAGTTGTTGGGGTTGCTGTAAGGTACAGCTGGAACGGGACGAACTTCTGCGCCCAGCGTCCTCAAAGCATCCATCTTTTCCTGAGACTGGGTATCTGGGATGATAATCAGGCATTTGTAGCCCTTGGCGTTGCAAATATGAGCTAAACCGATGCCGGTGTTCCCGGCGGTTCCCTCAACGACTGTACCGCCAGGTTTGAGCAAACCTTTTTTTTCGGCGTCTTCAATGATATAAAGTGCTGCCCGGTCTTTCACAGAACCGCCTGGATTGAGAAATTCTGCTTTTCCCAGAATTTCACAACCTGTTTCATCGCTGAAGTTGTTTAAGCGGATGAGCGGTGTGTTGCCAACTGTCTCTACAAAACCCTTTTTGATATCCATTCTGAAATTACCTAAGTTCTTCCCTATAAAAATTTTGGCGTATCGCGGTAGTCCGACTCGACTTTTACCAAACTTTAGTCATGTTGAGGGAAAATCCAGGCAAAACGCGATCGCCACTTACCGTGTCGGGATTGTCTAGGCATTCCACTTCTTGACTGGGACGATAGATATAAACTTTGCGGTTTTTTCGGTCAATCAACCAGCCTAGCTGGAATCCTGCCTCGCTCATGTATTCGAGCATTTTTTCTTGCAAAGGCTTTAAGTTGTCCGAAGCTGACCTCAGTTCAATCGCAAAATCAGGGCAAATAGGGGCAAACTTTTGCTGTTGTTCTGGGGATAAAGCATTCCATCGTTCCAGTTTTATCCATGAAGCATCAGGCGACCTTTCTGCACCTGTTGATAGAATAAATCCCGTGCTAGAAGAAAAAGTTATCCCCGTGCCGTCTTGTTCTGACCATAACCAGAGCTGCCCGAATATATTACCTTCTCGGTTTCCTGTCTCTGAACCAGTTGGGGGCATGATGACGATTTCCCCAGTTTTATTCCGTTCAATGCGTAAGTTGCGGTTAATTTGACAGAACTCAAAAAACTGTTCGTCTGTCATTGGCATTGATGGCGGAATTCGCACAACTAGGGGAGAAGAAAGCATTCTGGATTTCCTCGATTCAGTTAGAGTGGGCAACGCCTACTCCAAAATTTTACTGTTGGCTCACTCAAACCAATGAAAATAGCCTGACGGACGATTAGCTTTCGACCCATCAGGCTATTGTTAATTATCTAGTGAGCAATCTAGCGAGCGATCGCTCACTTACCTACTCAAAACTATTTGTCCGGTTGGGGAGTCATCCGCAGGTAAGGCTTGATTTCCGTGTAACCTTTAGGGAATTTCTCTTTTAACACTTCCGGATCTTTTAGCGAAGGAACGATTACACAATCGTCTCCCTCTTTCCAGTTAACTGGAGTGGCTACGCTGTAGTGATCCGTCAGTTGCAGCGAATCGATTACCCGCAGCAATTCATCGAAGTTACGTCCGGTGCTGGGGGGGTAGGTGAAGGTGAGACGCAGTTTCTTCTGCGGATCGATGACGAAGACCGATCTAACCGTTACGGTGTTGGCGGCGTTGGGGTGGATCATGTCGTAAAGGTCAGAGACCTTCTTATCCGGATCTGCCAGAATTGGGTAGTTAAGACCAACACTCTGAGTTTCTTCGATATCACCAACCCAACCTTTGTGGGAGTCAACATCATCGACGCTAAGTGCGATCGCCTTCACGTTGCGCTTGTCAAATTCTGGCTTGAGACGAGCGACTTCGCCAAGTTCTGTGGTGCAAACGGGCGTAAAGTCTGCGGGGTGAGAAAATAGCACTACCCAGCTATCGCCAGCCCACTCATAAAAGTTGATTTGACCGTGTGTAGAATCCTGAGTGAAGTCGGGTACTTGGTCGCCTAATCTAAGAACCATATCGGATTTCCTGTGAACTACCTTGAGGAACGATCTTCTATATTGCCATAAAACCCCAGTTTCCCGGTCGGAGTTTAGCTCTTTATTAAGATTTGGGAAAACTAACCAACTTCCAATTGTTCCAGAGTTGAGGTGGAGTGGGTACCGAGAGGTAATAAGATGAGAGGATAGAAAACAAAAATTAAACTAATAGTTGAGGACATGGTACCCTCAATCATGCTGTGTCAGGAGGATTTAAGTTTATGAAACGATTGGTTCGTCTGCTGACAGTGTTGGCTATGTTGGTGAGCTGCTTAGGATGGATGGGGCTGCCCAAAAGCGCTATTGCAGCCGATTTGACGGGTGTAGCACTGCACTCTTCATCAGTGTTGGCAGCAGTCGAGGCACCCCTCCGGAATCGGGCGGACGATAAGCTAGCCACCGAGTTCGGGAAAAAGATTGACTTGAACAACACCAATGTGCGAGCGTTTCGGCAATATCCAGGGCTGTACCCCACTCTGGCTCGCAAAGTTGTCGATAATGCACCTTACAAGAAAGTAGAAGATGTCCTGCAAATTCCAGGGCTAAGTGACGGTCAAAAAGAACGGCTTCAAGCGAACCTGGATAATTTCACGGTGACAGAAATAGAATCAAGCTTCGTGGAAGGTGGCGATCGCTATAACAACGGCTACTACTAAAGCGCTGATAAAGTGCTGAGTACTATAGCTCTTTGAGCATAAACTTAGCGATTTGCTAACCGTGCTGAGTCGTGACTATCCGGGAAAAGATTCTGCAAGCTGGGTGAGATCAACTTAACCTTGCATTCAGAATCTAGACCCTCAAAAGAACATTCGCCCCTAACGACTCATTTTCACCACCCACTCCTCAATGGAGTGGGTTATTTATTATGAGTGGAAGTATTAAGGAACTTATCATTGAACCCTATAAGCTCAGAATCTTTACCCCAGCAGGAAATACCTATCCACTTTGATGTCTTAGTAGTAGGCGCTGGTGCAGCCGGACTTTATGCAGCGCTTTGCCTGCCAGACTCGTATCAAGTTGGTTTGATTACAAAGGATACTCTGCCCCTTTCTGCCAGCGACTGGGCGCAAGGCGGCATCGCGGCTGCAATTGACCCGACAGACTCATCTTTGCTGCACATTGAGGACACAATGCGGGCAGGGGCGGGTTTGTGTGACAAAGAAGCGGTACAGTTTCTTGTAGAGGAGGCTGCATCCTGCATTGATTCGCTAGTGGATATGGGCGTTGCCTTTGACCGCAAAGGAACCTATCTCGCTTTGACCTTAGAGGCGGCTCATTCTCGTCCCCGCGTGCTTCATGCTGCCGATACGACAGGTCGCGCAATGGTGAGTACCTTAACCGAACAAGTGCTGCGCCGCCAGAATATCCAGGTTATCTCTCAAGCATTTGCCCTAAGTCTGTGGCTCAATCCTGAAACTGGTGAGTGCCAGGGAATTTGCCTGGTTTACCAAAATCAGATTAGCTGGATAAGGGCGGGTGCGGTGGTGCTGGCGACAGGCGGCGGAGGTCAAGTATTTGCTCAAACGACAAATCCATCGGTCAGTACGGGAGATGGGGTAGCGATCGCGTGGCGTGCTGGGGCTATCCTGCGAGACTTAGAATTTGTCCAATTTCACCCTACAGCCCTCACCAAGCCGGGTGCGCCTCGTTTTTTGATTAGCGAAGCAGTCCGGGGGGAAGGCGCTCATCTGGTCGATTCCCAAGGACGACGATTTGCCTTTGATTACCATCCAGCGGGTGAACTCGCACCGAGAGATGTTGTCAGTCGAGCGATTTTCAGCCACTTGCAGCAAATCGCAGCCGACCCTGCGACAGGCCACGTTTTCTTGGATTTGCGCCCAATTCCCGAAGAAAAGATTCGCCACCGTTTCCCTAACATTATCCAGGTGTGTCAGCGGTGGGGGATTGATGTCTTTCAGGAGCCAATTCCGGTTGCGCCAGCAGCTCATTACTGGATGGGAGGCATCGCCAGCGATTTAATGAATCGTACCTCGATTCCCGGTTTATATGCGATTGGGGAAACAGCTAGTACTGGCGTTCACGGTGCCAATCGTCTCGCCAGTAATTCCCTCCTGGAATGTTTGGTGTTTGGTGCCCAACTGGCTCATTTAGAAAGCAGTCAGAAGCAAGAAGGAAAGACTCGAAAGGCTCAAACAGCAAGGATGCAGGATGAAACAACACAAGAAAAACCAGACAGTGGAAGCATGGGAGAACTTTCCCCTTTGACTCTCTCTCATCCCTCATCATTCATCTGCGATTCGACCGAACGAGACAAAATTGAAGCTTTACGGCAAGAGTTACCGCGCTTAGTGTGGCAAAGTGCTGGAATTTGTCGCTCGCAAGAGGTTTTAGAGAATGCGATCGCTCAAATCGAAGTTTGGCAACAAGAATTTGCTGCTCTGTCTCTGAGTCAGTACCTGATGAATTTAATCCCCGGTCAGCGGGCTAGTTTCGACTTACCCGATGCCGACCAACAACTGCGAACTTGGGGAGAAACCCACAACTTATTAGATGTAGCGTATCTAATTCTCAAAAGTGCTGCTTTTCGTACAGAGAGTCGAGGCGGACACTACCGAACTGACTTCTATCAAACCTCGCCAAGCTGGCAAGTTCACACCTTAGTTCAACATCAGCATTGGTGGAAATCTCCCCCTCTGCAAAACTAAACAGTTCTAAGAAAGAACAAACTTCTTTATCCTTGCCTTTTAACTTTTACTTGACCTTTACCTTTGCCTGGTTCAGCGCGTTCCTGCACCAGTACCATCGCCAGCAGGAGGGCCGTTATCTTTCGGTTGAAATGCTTTCCCTTCCCCGCCAGATTTTAGTAAATTCTGGGTCTCAGCAGCACTCCAGAAGCTGTTTGACGGGCTGTTGTTGGGAAGAGTGGGGTCGATTCTGGCAGACACCATCTGGGGGCTGAATAGTTGCAACCCAATCAGTAAAGTTGCTGTTCCTGTGAATCGAAAGTAATTACTCATAACACCCGTTACAGTTCCTAGACTTTTGGGAGTGCCACTTTTGGGAGTGCCAGTAATATCAGTATATCCACTGAAAACCTCAGTAGCCAGTACCTTTATCAAATCTTTTTCTTTACTTTCTCTTCATGAAAACTTGAGCTTCTACAAAGAATTTGTAAAGTTAGAATCTGTAGTAAGGTACGCTAAACAAAGCTGTGGAAGTTGTTCGAGTGATTTTCTGACAATAGCAGGCGTTTCTGTGTAGTGGTCAACTAAACGTTTATTTGTAAGTTTAGTATTCAGTATTTTCAACGATAGATCTGGCAATGAATCCGGAAAATTTTCATAAGCTTAATATTTCGTATTTTTATTTTCTCGAAAAAGTCGTTATCAAATCAAAAATGATTTAGGCTCTTCCTTTGGTATTAATTGCTAAAAGTTTGATTGAAGCTTTCAAGACAGGTGTTCTACCTTTCACTTTTGGAGACTATATATTAGATATCCCCAGTCTTGTTTTAAAGGGGGACAATAGATGTCTCCATTGCAGACATGAAGTAAAATCGTCAGGACTTACGCATCTGTCACAAGCAATGACGCGACTATGCGTGCCGAGCGCCAAACAACTAGAGAGAGGGCAAACATGGTTCTATCCTCAGCTCATGACGTATCCCAAAAAAGTAGGCGTATTCACACCGAACTCTATTAAGTGAATCATCAAGGCGAAAAGCACAAGGCAGCACTGGTAAAGACTGTGTTTAAGAAAGGGCAGTTTCAGCGCTGGGTGTAGAGGTTCCAGCGATCGCGCCTTTTCACGCTTAGGATGGCAGGGCAAACTGGGATATACCTACCAAAGCAAATAAACTCTTGAGAGTCGATGAGTTTATCCGAAGAACCTGTAAACGATAGCTGCTGTTCAAAATGGCAGCAGTTCATCAGATGTTTCAGTTAGAGGTTCAGTATCAGCGTTACCAAATCCAGCTCTAACAATCTAGATCGAGACTGGATTGGAGTTCGCTGTACAGGAAAGCGCAGCATAAATTATTGTCTTTTTACCTAAATTTGCTCTGATTTGGCACAGAAACCCGTCTAGTAATCGTTAAGACAAACATCAACACCAAAAGCTGGACTTGCCAAGGCAAAAAGAGCAAACATAGAATCAAACTGACAGATGCTGCTGATGCAGCAAGCATGGCAACTTCATCGTGAGAATTCTCAAAGATGACGAAGGCTGATGCTATCGAGATTGCTAAAGGGATTAAAAAAAGCAAGGACATATCCAAAACCTCTTGAAATCGAATATGCAGGCTACTTGTTGTCAAGTTGCCCTGTTTAGGGTCATTCCATCAAGCTATTACCATGTTTCCCTCCTCACCTCCTTTACACATCACCCTAATGGGTAAACTTTTCTTAGGAAAAATACAGGGGATCGTCTGAGGGATTAGTATAGATCGAATTTAAATTTTACGCCCTAAGTCGCCGTCAATTTATAAAAACAAATTTAAATAAGAACGATAACGGCTATCAAATATAGCATTGTTGCGACCAAAACTACTGATACTATTTTGGGCGAATTTCGTTTAAGTAGCAGCTACGCTGGAGAAATTCAACTAACTATAGCAATCCTATTTGAGTTGTGGAATGCCAGCCCTTCAGCTTCTCAACTTCTCTAAGAAGTCGGGGAGCAAGGCTTCATGAATCCTTGAGGACTGCTATAGGTAGCAGGGATAGGAAGGAGGGGAGTTTTTTCAGTCAATCAGGCGAGAAAGCTCAATCTGCACGCACTGCTTGAGAGATAAGCGATTTGGGTAGACAAAGTACAGATCAAGTAAATACAAAGCTAACAGAAGCGATCGCTTAGTGTGTCTCTCAAGTCTCTCTTGACGTCTAGGCTGTACGTAGGTTTCAAGGTATTGCTTTATCTGGATTGACTGCAAGCATCCTTCAACCCCCTTGATAAGGACTCTCGGCTAATCGCTCCCCCAAAATGTAAAGTTTTGTAACAACTTTTTTGACGGTGAGGGGTGTGACCCCTCAGTGGGGTATATTGAATTTAGTAGATGCACCCTGATGATCGACGCCCTCAAGTTTTTGTTGGGCGTTTTTTGTTTTTGGGGGAGTAGCGATCGCGCAGGCTATGGGCGGCTACTCGGTTCTTTGAAGCTGGTAGAAGCAGCTTCTGGTAGTAATGTCATTTTGTTGTGCAAATCGTCTGCAACAGTTCCTTAACCCCCGCAATGGGCGCGCCGCTACGCTACCTACCAAAGTGGGAAAAGAGGAATCACAGATGTAGCGCTCATAAAGTGAAGGGGGATAACGCGCGACAGCCAGAACGTTTGGCTCTTTGAGAAGCGATTGAGAAGTTTTATAACAATCTTTTATTAGGGGTGGGGGGTGTGACCCCTCAGTGAGGTATATTGAATTTAGTAGATGCACCCTGATGATCGACGCCCTCAAGTTTTTGTTGGGCGTTTTTTGTTTGACTTAATACTCGTAACCGCAAGTTAATTTCCCTCCCCGCTTGCGGGGAGGGGTTCCAGGAAGTTCAGCCCCAGAGTCTTCTCAAACGGCGAAAAGCAATAAGATACAGCTTGTAAAAATTTCTTTTGACTCTGTAAGCGCAAGGCAATGTGCGCTTACAGAGCTAGCTAGGAGAATAGGCGTTACCCACGCTCGCGATAATTAGCGGCGTCTGCCACCAGAACCAAACGATCCCCGACTACGACTGGGACGCGATCGCGATCCGCTGCCAAAACTGGGACTTCTATTCGCGCGGCTGGGAGTCGATCCGTTAGAGCGACGCAGCGTACTGGAACCATAACCCGATCCAGTAGAACGGTTTCCGCTTTGCGGGACTCGACGAATGCTGGTCGGTTGACTGGATGAAGGCGATCTTAAGCGCCCAGTTGTCCGCAAGGTTTGACGATTTCTAACAGCAGGTGGCGGTGCTTGGTAGCGGGTTTGATATTGCTGAACCGCTTGACTATAAGTGTTGCCGTATCCGCCGTAACCTCTCATAATTCCGCCCGGTTGATACACTGGCGGCATATAGTAACGCGGCGTAAACAACAAACTGCCTACGGCTTGACCTGCCAATGCTCCTGCAAAAGGTGCCCAGAAGCTTGACTGCTGACGCACGACCACGGTCTGGGGTTGACCTGTTTGAGGGTCGGGTCGCGTTTCAGTGACGTTGTGAACGTATTCAATTTTGAAGTCTTCTGGAATGTGCAGAGATGCCTGACCGTTAGCTGCTTTCACATAACCCTTCTGACCAGACTTAATTTCTTCGTCTGTCAGACGTGCCATTTGCAAATCTGTAGAGCGATAAACAGCGGGCGTGCCCGGAGGGGTATTGAGCAACATGAGGGTGTATTCCCCATCGGCATCATTGTAGGTTGCCTGCTGGACTGGATATTGTCCATCAGGCAAACGACTTTGAGTGGTCGTTGTCTTAAAGTCCCGATTCTGAGATGGGGCTTGGGTTGTGGTTGAGGGACTACCACAAGCTACCGTTGTGAAGCACAACGTCAGGGACATGAAAAGAATGGTCAATCTACGTAACATAAACGGATGAATAATTTTGATGAGGAAGCTATTAGCCATTAAAGAGGAATCTAAAGGGGAATCAGTTCTGGAAAATTCAGCAACAATTGATCGTTTGTGAGTTCATCACCCAACTGCGCTGGAGAAAAGTGAACTTGTATTGCTCGCAGCCTTTCCTGATAGTGCAGATTAACCAAGGCTTTTAGACCTTCTTTAAGCGCACTAAGATTGGCGAGATCGCCTTCGAGTACGGGAAGTTCCCCCTCATAAGCCACCGTAATCATCACAATCAAGTTGCGAGTGACTGGCAATGACAAGGGTTCATTTCCGTGAGAAGGTTGGCTGAAGTCTGGTTCGCTCAAATAGCGCTCAGCAGAGTCTGTGAACAATTCATTCACATAGTCCCCAGCTTCACCTTCATTCCAGAAAACGTCGCCTTCATTCGCCGCGGATTGCCAGTAAGTATCGTACTGTAAGAGGTTCTGACAAATTTCAACCAGTCCTTCGCCCAAAATTTGCAGATCCCCGTCAGCTTCGACGGCTTCTCTAGCAGCACGATTTAAAACTCCCAACAGAGGCGCAACCTCTGCACCTGCTAGATGGACAAACAAACGACAGACTACAAAGCGGCTTTTGCCACTGATTTGATTGAAGCGATCGCGCCAAGAAGTCATGACTTATCTTGCTACCAAATGCCAATCTTAGTCAATTGAGCTACTTTTTTACTTTACTCGGTGGGTGCGATCGCAGCCGTCTACCCTCAGAATGGTTTGACTGCTCTAGCTGGGCTGGAGACTTCCTGGTCTTACAGGGTTGTATAAAGGCAATGTCACAGTGCAAGTGGTTCCCACCCCGACTTCACTCTTTACTGTAATTGTGCCGCCGTGTAAGTCCACACACTTCTTAGTCACGGTTAGTCCTAATCCCGAACCAGCGACATTTCCAACATTCTCGCCTCGATAGAACGGCTCAAATAGATGAAGTTGGTCTTCTGGTGGAATACCAATGCCTTTATCCCTAATTTGCAGAGTTGCCTCTTGGCGATCGCAAACGAGGGAAAAATGAATATGACTGCCTTGGGGGGAGTATCTAATCGCATTGGAAAGTAAATTGGTAACAATCGAGCGCAGAAGTTTTTCATCGATTGCTGAGTTTGGGCTATCTCCTTGGCTGACAAATATTATTGAATTCTTACTACCTGCAATTAACCGCATTTCTTCAGTTAAGTAGTAGCAAAGCTTTTTGATATCAATAGACGCAGGATTAAATTCTAGTTTTCCAGCTTCTGCTCTATTGATTATTAGAATATCTTCTAATAGCTGAACCATGTGTTTGGCACTGGCTTGAATCCGAGCAATATTTTTCAATAATTTCTCTTTTGACCATCGCTCGAAGGAATGTTCTAAGGATTGCGAAGAGAGTAAAATCGTGCTGATTGGAGTGCGAAATTCATGGGAAACCATTGAAAAAAAGCGCATCTGAAGCTGACTGAGTTCTTTTTCTCTTTCTAGCGCCAGATGAATTTCTTCCGCTTTTTTAACATCGGTGATGTCTACTCCTGCACCTAGGATTTGTTCGGGTCTACCGTCAGCAGTTCTTGTAAAGACAACCTCACTGATATGAAACCAACGCCATTCACCCGTGGCGTTTTTCATCCGGTATTCTTTTTCGATTACTTGATCTTCTGTAGTAGTGGCAAACTCTTTGCTAAATTCCTCGATTTTAGCGAAATCTTCTGGGTGTAAAAAATCTGATAAAATCCGCGAGCCGATTGCTTGGATTTCTGCCTGAGTGCATTGAAAAAAATCTTCTGTTCGGCGATTGGCATAAACGTTACAATTTTGGATTATGTCATAAATGTAGAGCCAATTAGGCGTTGTATCGGCAATTTTCTGGATGAAACGTTGGCTTTCTCTCAGGGCTTCCTCACTAGCTTTACGCTCAGTAATGTCGAGGCAGGTGCCGATGTAACCCGCAAAATCTCCTTCTGGGGTAAACCGGGGAACTCCTTTATCTACAATCCAACCGTATTCGCCATCAGCCTTTCTCAATCGATATTCTATACAAAAGGACATTCGGGAATTGAAAGCGGATAAGTAGCTATCTAAACAATGCTGAATATCTTCAGAATGCACGCCTTCCAACCAACTATTCCCAATTTCGTGTTCTAGAGTCCGTCCGGTAAAGTTTAGCCAAGTCTGGTTGAAAAACGTACAAAGTGCGTCTGGATCGGACATCCAAATCATCACAGGGGCACTATCAGCCATCATGCGGAAACGAGCCTCGCTTTCCCGTAGCGCTGCCTCCGCTTGTTTACGCAGGGTGATGTCGCGTAACACTGATAGATTTCGCCCAGGAAGAAAATTAGCTCTAGCTGCATACTCAACTTCTCGCACGGTTCCATCTGGATGAAGGAGGCGCAATTCTCCGGTTGCAAGCCCTTGTTTTTGGAAGTGGTGCCACGCCTGTTCAAAATCGAAACTAGGCTCCAGAAAGTCTGCAATCCGCTTTCCCAAAAGTTCTGAAAGTTGCAGCCCCAGTAGTTGGCAGGCGGCTGGATTCGCCTCCACATAAGCGCCCTCGTCATCTGTAATTAATATCACTTCGAGTGCGCCCTCGAAGATTGCTCGCAGTTGTTCTTCCCTAGTACGGATGTCAGTAATATCCATCGCTGAGCCGGTAATGCCAACAACTTCCCCGCTTGGATTCCGCAACGGCTCTACGGTTAAATCGTAGTGGCGAACTTTCCCATTGAGTGCAATACACGTCTGTTTGCGCGTTCCAATTCCGCTTTCCAGCACTGGGCGCTTAATCGCTACCAGCTGTTGGGCATCTTCAGGCGAAAAGACCTCGGTTTCTAATTTTCCTAGTAAAACTTCGTCAACAACCCTTGAGGTGGGATGATGTACCCAGGTGTAGCGTAAATCGGTGTCTTGATTAAAGACAACGATGGGTGAATTTTTGAGCGCAATCCGAAAGCGTTCCTCACTAATTCTCAGTGCTTCTTCAGCAGCTTTGCGATCGCTAATATCGGTGGAAATACCACCAATTGCGTAGGGAATCCCTTCGGTGTTATGAATGAGAAACTTGAGCGATAAGTAAGTGCGGATACCGTCGGGGCAAGGAATGAGTTCTTCAAACTCAAAGGAACTTCCAGATTCAAGCACTCTTTTGTCGTTTGATACCAATCTATCTGCAATTTCCTTGGGAAATATATCGTAATCGTTTTTGCCAAGAACTTGCTCTCTAGTGAGGTGCAATAAATTTTCAAACTGGCGATTGACTAGAATGTGTCGGCAAGAAGTGTCTTTAAGGTAGATAATTGCTTGAGAGTTATCTAAAATTGCCTGTAGCCGTTGTTCGCTCTCTTTGAGAGCGAATTCTGCTTGTTGGCGTAGCGTAGCGTGCCGCAGGCGATCGCTGATATCGCGAGCAAAAAAACTAGCGTACTCCTTGCCCTTAAACTGCAAGTAATTGCCTGTCACCTCAATCGGGAATATCCTGCCATCTTTGCTACGATGATGCGACTCCAGGGAGAGAGAGCCGCGTTGCTTGATAGCTTGCCAAATATCTGGACAGACTGCTGGGGGAATGTCCGGATTTACGTCAGATAGGCTCATCGAGAGTAATTCTTCTCGTGAATAACCGATGGAATGACAAAGGGCATCGTTTACATAGACAAACTGCCCTTCCGGATTTATCCAAGCGATCGCATATACCGCCCGATCGACACAAAATTGGGTTAGATGTAACGCTTCTTCAGCTCGCTTGCGCTCGATAATTTCAGCCAGCAGCAATTCATTCGTACTAACGATTTCTGCGGTTCGTTCCTGAACTCTGATTTCTAGTTCCTCATTAACCTTTCTGAGTGCTTCCTCTGCGCGTTGACGCTTTGCATTTTCGCTATACAGAAGCAAGTAAACCCAGCATAAAAGCAAAAAAACCGAGCCTGTGCCCAGATAATGCATCAGGATTGTATTTTGAGCGCTGGTTGATACTGCTAGCGATCGCTGCTGTAAAAATGCTCGCTCATCATTCTGCATCTGCTGAATTAACTGGCGAATCTCACCCTGACGCTTTTGCTCCTCTTCAATCAGGGCAATCTGACCCGCCGCATCTTCATCATTGTTTTGCCGCAAGGAAACTAACTTTTCGACTACAGGGAGTTCCTTTGTCACTAAAGACTCAAGCACATTCAACTTTGTCTGTTGCAGGGAGTTATCGCCCGTCAACTTTCGGAGCTTTTGAATTTTCGAGCCAATTTCCGGACTAGCCGCGGGAGCGGTGTTTAGCCAAGTTTCGTCGCCCCTTAGGATATCGTTGCGTTCCTTTGCTTGAATATCTTTTAGCGTAGAAAGCATCTCATCAAGGTTCTGCACAACTTCTTCAGTGTGCTGTATCCATTCATGGCATTCGATCGGTTGAGTCATGCTCCAATACGAAGCTGTACTTGTTGCACCGAGTAGCAACAATGCCAATCCTAAACCGCTGATAATCATTGTTTTTTTAATAGGCCACTTCATCGCATTGTTTTCTTGCTAAGGTTACTGTTTATCCTGCGTTAATCGTCCGAATGATAGATGATATTCTATGAATAGGGCAGTTTAGCCAGTTAGAGACTTTATCAATCATCTTTATTTCCCGTTTTTTATCAACTAAAAGCAATTTATGCAATGAGAATCCTTCTAATAGAAGATGATTTGCGTCTTGCAGAAGCTTTAGTAGAAGCTCTTACGGATCAAACTTATGTGGTTGATGTGGTGACAGATGGGGAAGCTGCTTGGGATCAAGTCCAAACCGTTACGTATGACTTAATTTTGCTAGATGTAATGCTGCCTAAGCTAGATGGCATAAGCCTTTGCCGTCGATTGCGCTCTCATGACTACAACCAGCCAATCCTCATGATCACTGCCCGTGACACTAGCGCAGATAAAGTCACCGGCTTAGATGCTGGAGCGGATGATTATATTGTTAAACCGATCGATCTGCCAGAGTTATTAGCCCGGATACGCGCTTTGTTGCGTCGAGGGAGTTCCTCAGCGTCTCCAGTGCTAGAGTGGGGCAGCTTGAGCTTTAACCCTAGTACCTATGAAGTTAGCTATGCTGAGCAATCTTTGCACTTAACCCGCAAGGAATATTCTTTATTGGAGCTATTCCTTCGCAATGGTCGGCGGGTACTCAGCCGCAGTAGCATCATTGAACACGTATGGTCTCTTGAGGAACCCCCAGAGGAGGAGACTGTTAAAGCCCATATTAAAAGCCTACGGCAGAAACTCAGAGCAGTAGGCGCACCGCCCGATTTGATTGAGACAATTCACGGTATTGGGTATCGCCTTAAACAGCTATCTTAATTTGATGCTTTGTAAACAGCAGCAAAATATTATTTGCAAAAGTTTACTGTTTTTTTCATTTCTTCTCGATTTCTTCCCGATTTCTCCTCTATTTTTTTACATTTGAGACGTAATCTTAGATTCAAAACAGGCTAGAGTCTGTTTCCCAATCTGACGACCTCCTTTTAATGCAGGCTGGGTTAGTCGGCATACGCTAGAAGCGATTAATCCAGTATGCTCTCTTTGCGCTACTAGATAGAACTGATATTAATCCAATAGAAGCTGAGTTTCCTGTTAATATTCATGCCTTGAGTTTGCAAAGCAGCCAATGTTAACAAAAACCTCTAAGCAAGATACCCGTAAACTTTATGGTTGGGGGAAATTATTACCTATTAGTCAGCCTATAAGTACTATTTTTGTCTCTTCATTTGCAAAGAAAGTAATTAAATTTCATCTGTGTTTTTATGTGAAAGCTTCATAAATGAAATAAGAGAGGATCTCCAATTCTAAAATTTGCCTTGAGCAAGACCTTGATGTTTTTAAAAGTAATAATAGATATAAATTAGAAAATCAACCAGACAAAATCAGAATGTTATTCGATAAAAAGTGAGGTTAAAATGGCTAATCGAACCATCAATTTAACAATGTTATGGGTTGCCGATGAAATTGCTCAAATCTTAGACAATGAACAAGAGTATTTTGAATACGGAGCTTTTTTAAATTCTAGATTATATAAAGAATTAATGACCTATACCCTGAGTCGAGTTCCTAACGTATACGCTGCGATCGAGGATGGTCAAAAACTTTCAGAGAAATGTAATCGCCGTTACTGCTCTGGAGAAAGAAAGCTGCACATAGAAACAGTAATTCGCCAAGGAATTTTTGAGATTCTCCAAAGGAAGAGAGATTGGATTAAACATCAACTTCCTAGCTCCTCTGAGCAGAGTTTTTCCCCATCTAATTGGTTTACCTAATTTGCAAAGCTTCAAGCCAAATTTATTTAGGATTAGATGGACAAGGTTATTGAGCCGTAATGTCTATAACACTTCTAAAAGTGAGATTCCCGATTTCTCTAAGAAGCCGGGAATCTCAACTGGTGGCTCACACCTGAGATAGAATTGCTATAGATATTTATTGCCAAGACTTGAGACACCATCCATTTTAATCAATACGGTTTTTAGCAACACGAAGTCTTAAAAAATATTTTGACATTTAATAGGGTTTATTTACAGTTAAATAGTGAGTTATAGGTAGATGCGATCGCACTTTTTTATTAGTGCTAGATGGGTAAGTGATCGCGTACCATCCAATTAGAGAAATTTGCCTTGACTGCACCAGAAACTGTGTTATCCCATACAGGAGAAGTAATTCAGCGGATTGATTTAGGTATTTCAACTGATGGATGAATGTAGAACCGCCTGGTAGTTTGAGGTGATCCCAGCAAATCAAACTTATCAGGTGGATTCATGTCTGATAAAGCCTCAAACGGAAGCTTGATTCCTTTTAGTGTCTCGCCTCAAGACAAGTGCGAAGCAAGTACAGATGTATTGGGATTATCCGACATCTCTCCAAAAGGCAACGCTTGGGAAAAGCACCGAGCCAATGCAGAGATAATTTCCAAGCACTACGCTGGCGCTAGAAATGGTGGCTTCAATCGCTATGCTTATCGGGTTAGTACCTGTTCCGAGTGGCTGGAGTTTCGATTAGTGCCAGCATCCGAAGGTTCTCTCAAGTTTAAGCTATCAAATACGCGATTTTGTCGCGTTCGTCATTGTCCGGTTTGTCAGTGGCGGCGAAGTCTCATGTGGAAGGCGAAAGCTTATAAAATTCTCCCGAAAGTTGTCGCTGATTACCCCAAATACCGCTGGCTTTTTATTACTCTGACTGTAAAAAACTGTCAGATTGAGGATTTGCGGACAAACTGGGATGGGATGAACAAGGCTTTTAAGCGATTGACTGAATTGAAAGCATGGCCTGCAAAAGGTTGGATAAAGTCTGTAGAGGTTACTATGGGTCGGGATAGGGTATCTGCTCACCCACATCTACATATTTTGACGCTGGTGCAGCCTTCATACTTCAGTCATAGCTATTTGTCGCAGGCTAAGTGGGTAGAACTTTGGCAGCAGTGCTTGCGGATAGATTATAAGCCAGTTATCGATGTCAGAGCGATCGCTAAGCATCACGACCCTACGCTGCTAATCCCTGAAATCCTCAAGTATCAGGTGAAAGAGTCAGACTTGGTAGCAAATCGGGAATGGTTTCTAGAGTTGACCCGCCAGTTGTATAAAACAAGAGCTGTTGCTCCTGGGGGTTTACTCAAGCAGTATATGCGGGATTTGGAGTCGGCACACCAAGACCTCATTCGGGAGGATGAAGAGAGTAATGAGGTTGAGAAAGGGAGTTTGTATTTCAGGTGGGAAAGAGAGTTGGAGAAGTACAAGATAGAGGGGTATTAGAGATCAGTCAAGATAGCTGCTATCGGGAAGATGCGGTGGTTTAAGCCGGCTGAAGAACGTAGAAGCCGATTTTAGAAGGTAAAGAGTATAAGCAGCATAGCAATGGTGGGGATATAGGTATGCAAGTCGCAGGTACTCAGAAACAGGAGCAATAAACCAAATGACTTTTCCGGAAGCATAAAAGGTTTCATCAACAAGGTGGATGGAGTTATACCAATGAAGGAATTGAGAGGTAGTGGTGAAAGAATGAGGAACAAAAAGGCGACCAAGAGGAATGCCGGGAACCTTGTGGAAATTGATGAGAAATTCAGGCATTTGCAGTGTCATTTTCATATGAGTAAGACCAAAGAGGGACATCACAAAGACAAGAGATAGCCTGCCGAAAACCACGAAAGATGATCGGCAAAAAAGAAAGCATCCTAGTGGAAACTAGAATGCTACGAAGAGTTCATACCTCTCCGGCGGGTGCCGAGTTCAAAGAATTGGGATCAATGAGTTACAGAACAAAACTTCACCCATTTATCCACGCGAAGCGCACACTCACCATGTTTAAGCGAAGCGAGAGATATCTAACTTACGCCGATAAAACCTAAGCGAAGCGAGAGATGCTTAACTCACAACTCTCCGGCTCGCGCCGGTTGTCTATCAGCGAAGCGAGAGATACCTAACTTACGCCGATGAAACCTAAGCGAAGCGAGAGATGCTTAACTCACAACTCTCCGGCTCGCGCCGGTTGTCTATCAGCGAAGCGAGAGATGGTTAACTCACAACTCTCCGGCTCGCGCCAGGGAAGCTAGAGGTGGAATTGGCAAGGGAATAACTTCACTTGAAACTGAGAAATAACGGCGATGATGAAGTTATAAAAGAAAAGTAAATAAATAAAGAAAGAAAGAAAGAAAGAAAACCATAAGAGCGATCGCACTTTCTTGCCATCGATATAGAGGCGCGATCGCATTCTTATTCCTGCCTACTCTTTGCTCAAGGAGCGCTCACCACGCCAATAGTTTGTGGAATTGTTCTTGGAGATGTAATATAATTTACACCCTGAGCAAGCAACTGTGAAGAGCCTCCACCATCGAGCATAACTACTTGATCTGCACCAAACTTTTTTAGTGTCTGTACTGCATGAAACTGAGTTGAATCACTCGAATTAAAAATTAAAACTGTTTCGGAGATTCCATTAGAGTCTCTATCTAGGACTCCCATAAAAGTTCTACCTAAATTTTTGTTCATAAATTTATTCGCCTTTTCGCTTAAGCCAACAATGATATTGGGAGCTGAAGAAGAGTAAAGAGAGTTTTTCCCATTAAAAACGCTAATTTCTGCGCGACTATTCCAAACCGCAAGCATCAGCTTTTGACTAGCAAATTCATTTTCGCCTGCATAGCCGTCACTCATAATGATTCCATTGGCTTTAACTGGAAAAGCTAAGTTAGTGATGATGGCGGATTTAGTATCGTTTCTGAAAAACTGACCATTCGTTATCGAAAAAGCCTTTTTATTAAAAGAAGAGAAATTTTTCCAGGCTTGTGTCAGCGTTTGGCGTCTCAACTTAGGATCGTTTCCTCCATAAGCGCCTTGTCTCTTACCGGGATTGGTAATCTCGCCATAAAGGAATTTGACAGACGCGCCTTGGCTCAAATCAACAACTTGCACATAATCAGATTTTTGGTTATAAAGCGTAACTCCTGGCGCACTTCTAATAGCTTTAAAACCAAGAGGAAAGAATTTTTGATTACGATCGCTTTTAACAAATGGTGTTTGTGAGGAGATACCGTTTTTAGCATCCAACCCTAGAGAATGTTTCCGGTGAATAGAATTCGCGGCTACATAAGCAACAGGTAAAACGGCAAAACCCCTCCGTGCGGTTTTTAAATACCTTAAGTCTGCGAAGGCGGAGTTCGTTGGTACTGTTGAGGCTGCTATTCGCTCGAACTTGGCTCGATCGTTCTCAGATTTAGATGCAGGAAGTTTGGCAGCGCTCAAGTGGATGCTTTGAGCGATCGCGCTAAAAATCAAATATGCAAACATGAACAATCTCTTCTCGAATTAATCTGGCTGACGATACCTGATTCGCTAGCGAAAGCTACATAGCGTTCGCGGCTGTCCTCCGAGCCGCTAATTCAGCCCCAAGTTGAATCGCTGCTTTCATACTGGTAGCATCGGCAATTCCCTGACTAGCGATATCAAAAGCAGTCCCGTGATCGGGAGAGGTGCGGATGAAGGGAAGACCGATAGAAGTATTCACCGCTCGGTCAAATGCCATCAGTTTAACAGGGATTAAGCCTTGGTCATGATAGAGCGCCAAGTAAGCATCGTGAGCCGATGAGATGCCATTTGAACCGAACCAGGCTTGACCGGGCTTTACCCACATCGTATCTGGGGGAATCGGACCATCTAGTTGCAGATCGGGTCGCTGTTGTTGCTCTAGCCAAGGGATTAACCAATCGATTTCTTCTCGTCCTAGTTGACCTTGTTCGCCGCTGTGGGGATTTAATCCAGCGATCGCTATCTTTGCCTTTTCTATCCCAAAATCTGCTTTTAAGCATTCCACCAGCAAATCAAGCTTATTCGTCAGCAGTTGCGGTGTCAGCACCTCAGCGACTTGACGGAGGGGAATATGGGTAGTCGCAAGTAAAGTGCGGAGTGTCCAACCAGTATGCGGCGATCGCGCCACAAATAACATCCCAAATCGCTGGACGCCGGAACGATTGGCTAACAATTCTGTTTGACCAGGATAATCATATCCTGCGGCTTTCCAAGCAGATTTCGCAATCGGGCCAGTAACAATGCCTTGGAACTCACCCGAAAGCGTGTGCGCGATCGCTGTTTCCATATAAGCAAAGCTTGCCGCGCCACTCGCAGCATTCCCAGTTCCAATCTTGATTTGCCGCTCTATTTCCCCGTCCAGTGGGACATCAAGAATTGATAACTGTGCCGGGTCTGCTAGCGGTGCTGACACCAACTCAGATGCCTCCCCACCCGCTTCTAAAGTCTGTGTAGGCAGGCTTTGTTCCTGTTGCTGGGAGCGGCACGGCACCGTGCCCTTACGTTGTCGGGTCAATCGATGATAAGTTTCTTGCAACAGTCCCCGACTGCCAACGACAGTAATCGCGCAATTTTCGGTAATCGGATCTGCCAACGCCTTCAGCACCACCTCTGGCCCAATCCCCGCCGGATCTCCCAGTGTTACCGCTAACCGAGGACGTTCTTGCCGTTGTGTGAGATTGGTAGGTGTTTGTGTAAAGAAAGTTTTCACAGCTTTCAGTTTAAAATACTCTAAACTTTTTAATTGATTCCGAAGGAGCCTACAACCGATGAGCGGTGAGATTTTTAATGCAGCTATATTGTCCTCTACCCTGATTTTAGTGGGTCTGGGTCTAGGCTTTTTGTTACTCAAAATCCAAGGCGGCGAAAACGAGTCCCTCTAAGGGCAACCCCTGAAAGCAAGGGCAAGCCACGCCGGGGCGTGTTCCATCAACGCGCCTAGCAGCTTGTCCGTTGCCATAAAAACGAATCGTTGATTTGTTCCTCGCCCGTTGCTTTGTCATCTGGCGAGAGTTTACTATTGGGCATTTTTATAGGATTAGCGAATGGCAATTGAGGTGCGCGATCGCGCTGATTACTAGTTTTGTAAACTTTCTTTGCGTTAATTCTGAGATTTCTGATAACATCTTATAGAAAGTTTAAGATTCCTTACTAATTACTAGATGACTTTATTAATTGTCGGTGCCACCGGCACCCTGGGCAGACAGGTGGCTCGTCGGGCAATAGAAGAGGGCTATCAAGTTCGCTGTCTGGTACGAAGTGCGAAGAAGGCGGCATTTTTAAAAGAATGGGGCGCTGAGTTAGTCGGCGGCGATCTCACCAATCCTGAAAGCCTGAAAGCAGCCTTTGAAGGTGTCACAGCCGTGATTGATGCGGCAACTTCACGACCGACAGACGCCACTAGTATCAAACAGGTAGACTGGGATGGCAAAGTAGCGCTGATTCAAGCCGCCAGCGCTGCCAAAGTTGATCGTTTTATCTTCTTTTCCATCTTGGATGCTGAAAAGTATCCCAATGTCCCGTTGATGGAAATCAAGCGGTGTACGGAGCTTTTCTTAGCAGAATCCGGGTTAAATTACACCATTTTGCGACCTTGTGGCTTTATGCAAGGGCTGATTGGTCAGTATGCAGTGCCGATCTTAGATGGACAAGCTGTATGGGTGACAGGGGACACCTCTCCGGTGGCTTACATGGACACTCAGGATATTGCTAAGTTTGCAATCAAAGCCCTGAAGGTTCCGGAAACTGAAAAGAAAACCTTCCCGATTGTCGGTTCTCGCGCTTGGGGTGCTTATGAAATCATCCGCCTGTGCGAACGTCTTTCTGGGCGAGAATCCAAGGTCACGCGAATGCCTTTGGGCTTACTGCGGACAGTGCGACGGATCGCTCGCTTTTTTGAATGGGGCTGGAACCTAGCAGATCGGTTGGCTTTTGCCGAAGTGGTAGCGACCGGCAAACCCCTGAATGCGTCGATGGATGAGGTTTATCAAGTTTTCGGGATAGACCAAGGTCAAATCACGACTTTGGAGGCATACCTGCAAGACTACTTCAGTCGCATCTTGAAAAAACTTAAGGAAATTGATTACGAAAAATCAAAAAATAAAAAGCAGAGTAAAAAGAAAATGCCCTATACATCTTGAACTGATTACAGCCTCAAAGCAAAGTGAGTTGTTAGTTGTTGGTTTTTAATAGGTTACATACCTAAAAACCAATCCTCGATCGCTAACAATTAAGAATGAACTACTACCGGACTCGAAGCGTGCCCAAAGCAGGGATTATATACAATGACACCAAACCTGTAGCTTGTCGCGCTGCAACAGAGTTAAAAGACAAGCTGACAGCCGCTGGTTGGGAAGTTTGCATGACAACAGGTTCCGGTGGGATTTTGGGATATTCTCGCCCCGATCGTCCGGTATGTCATACCCCAATCGATTCCCTGGCTCCCCCCGGCTTTGATGAAGAGATGAAATTTGCCGTGGTGTTAGGGGGAGATGGCACGGTTCTGGCGGCATTTCGCCAAGTGGCACCTTGCGGGATTCCCTTGCTGGCGGTGAATACTGGGCACATGGGTTTTCTCACTGAAGCTTATGTGAACCAGATCCCGCAAGCGCTGGAAATGCTCATGTCTGGGGAGTATGAAGTCGAAGAGCGGGCGATGCTCGCGGTGCAACTATTTCGCGATAATGTCCGGCTGTGGGAAGCGCTGTGCCTGAATGAAATGGTGATTCATCGGGAACCGCTCACCAGTATGTGCCATTTTGAGGTGCTGATTGGGCGTCACGCGCTGATGGATATTGCCGCAGACGGGGTGATTATCTCGACCCCGACTGGCTCGACGGCTTACTCGTTGAGTGCTGGGGGGCCGGTGGTGACGCCTGGGGTGCCGACATTACAGCTAGTACCGATTTGTCCTCATTCACTGGCGTCTAGGGCATTGGTGTTTGCAGATAGCGAACCTGTGACGATTTTCCCCGCAAATCCTAACCGACTGGTGATGGTGGTGGATGGGAATGCTGGGTGCTATGTATTGCCAGAAGATCGGGTGTATCTGGAGCGATCGCCTTTTTCAGCTCGATTCATCCGCTTGCAATCCCCTGAGTTTTTCCGAATTTTACGAGAAAAACTCGGTTGGGGTCTGCCTCACATTGCTAAACCGACATCGGTTGAATTGCCTTAAAAAAAGCCAGGAGTCATGAGTTATTCGTAATTTCCCAACGAATGACCCATGACCCATCAGCCGGATGAATTACAAAAGTTAACATAAACCAAGCCGTTAATCTCCAGCTTTGGGTATCCCCCCTCTGATAGACTTCTAACTGGAATCGCCAGATGAAACGACGCTAAATCAAGCAGTTGAGAGGATAATTTTTGTGGAAAACACGCTGGGATTAGAAATTATAGAGGTAGTTGAGCAAGCTGCGATCGCATCCTCCCGGTGGATGGGAAAAGGCGAAAAAAACATCGCTGACCAAGTCGCGGTGGAAGCCATGCGGGAGCGGATGAACAAAATTTATATGCGGGGTCGGATCGTCATCGGTGAAGGCGAACGGGATGATGCCCCCATGTTGTATATCGGAGAAGAAGTTGGTATCTGTACCCGCGAAGATGCCAAAACTTATTGCAACCCAGATGAATTAATTGAGATTGACATTGCCGTTGACCCCTGCGAAGGCACCAACCTCGTTGCCTACGGTCAAAATGGTTCAATGGCAGTTCTGGCAATTGCTGAAAAAGGCGGTTTGTTTGCCGCTCCTGACTTTTACATGAAAAAGCTGGCAGCGCCCCCAGTGGCACGCGGTCATGTTGATATTAACAAGTCCGCCACCCAAAACCTAAAGATTCTCGCAGAGTGCCTGGGTCGCTCGATTGAGGAACTGGTGGTCGTAGTGATGGATCGCCCTCGTCACAAAGAACTAATTCAAGAAATCCGGCAAGCGGGAGCCAGAGTGCGACTGATCAGCGATGGTGACGTTTCTGCTGCCATCTCCTGCGCCTTTGCCGGTACCAATATTCACGCTTTGATGGGAATTGGTGCTGCACCCGAAGGCGTCATCTCAGCAGCCGCTCTGCGCTGTCTGGGTGGACACTTCCAAGGTCAGCTGATCTACGATCCAGATGTGGTGAAAACTGGATTGATCGGAGAGAGCAGAGAGAGCAATATCGCACGGCTTAATAGCATGGGCATCACAGACCCAGACAAAGTTTACAGTGCTGAGGAACTCGCCTCTGGCAAGACAGTTCTGTTCGCAGCTTGTGGTATCACTCCTGGTACGCTCATGGAAGGCGTGCGGTTCTTCAAGGGTGGGGCACGGACTCAAAGCTTGGTCATTTCCAGCCAGTCGCAGACCGCCCGCTTTGTTGATACAATCCACATGTTTGAAGAGCCGAAGCAACTGCAATTGAGGTAGTCTGCGGATAATCGGAAATCGGGTTGCAGGTTGTAGGTTGCAGGTTGAAGGTCGTGCAGGTTAACTTTCAACCTTCAATCTTCACCCTTCAATCTTCAATCTTCTAATCTTTTAACCATCAACCCAATAAGCAATTAGTAATTAGCAATTAGCAAATGAATATTGCAGTCGTAGGTCTTAGCCATAAAACAGCGCCGGTTGAGATTCGGGAAAAATTAAGTATTCCAGAGCCAGCGTGTGAAGGTGCAACTCTTGCCCTCATGAGCTACCCCCACATTGCAGAAGTCGCGATTCTTAGCACCTGCAACCGCCTGGAAATTTACATCGTTGCTCATGAAACCGAACAGGGCGTTCGGGAAGTCACCCAATTTCTTTCCGAACACAGCAAATTTCCCCTCCATCAACTGCGGCAACACTTGTTTGTTTTGTTGCATGAAGATGCAGTCATGCACTTGATGCGAGTGTCAGCAGGTTTAGATAGTTTGGTGCTGGGGGAAGGGCAAATCCTGGCGCAAGTGAAACATACTCACAAACTGGGACAGCAATACAAGGGCATTGGTAGCATCCTGAATCGGTTGTTCAAGCAAGCACTGACTGCTGGGAAGCGAGTTCGGACGGAAACCAGTATCGGTACGGGTGCTGTCTCCATCAGTTCAGCAGCGGTAGAGTTAGCCCAGATCAAAGCCCAGAACTTGGCAGCTTGTCGAGTGATGATTCTAGGTGCGGGGAAAATGTCCCGGCTGTTAGTGCAACATTTACTGGCAAAAGGAGCGGTTCACATCTCGGTGTTGAACCGTTCTATGCAACGGGCACAGGAATTGGCGAATCAGTTCCCAGAGGCACAGTTGCAACTGTATCCACTGTCAGAAATGATGTCAGCGATCGCTTCCTCGGATTTAGTTTTTACCAGTACCTCTTCTACAGAACCCCTGTTAAATCGATCGAAACTGGAAATTCACCTGGAAGCGCACCGAGGTTTGATGATCTTTGATATTTCCGTGCCGCGTAATGTGGATGGGGATGTTAACGATCTGGACAACGTGCAGGCGTTTAATGTCGATGACTTAAAGGCAGTGGTGGCTCAGAATCACGAAAGCCGCCGCAAGATGGCAATGGAAGCCCAGGAATTGCTAGAAGAAGAGGTGGAAGCCTTTGATCTCTGGTGGCGATCGCTGGAAACCGTTCCTACCATCAGCTGCCTGCGCGATAAAATGGAAACGATTCGCACCCAAGAGTTAGAAAAAGCTTTGTCTCGCTTGGGTACGGAATTTGCCGAAAGACATCAAGAAGTTATCGAGGCACTAACGCGCGGAATTGTCAATAAAATTCTGCACGATCCGATGGTACAACTGCGATCGCAGCAGGATATCGAAGCCAGACGCAAAGCGATGCAGGCACTCCAAACTCTGTTTAACCTGGATATAGGCGAACAATTTAGCTAATCGTTCGGGGTTCATCGTTCAGGGTTCATGGCAAACTTCTATGAACAATGAACAACGAACAACGAACAATGAATAATGAATCGAATTTTTCCAGGACTTTTACTGCTACTAGGACTGTGGCTAGCCTTCGATCTAGTCGCTTACCTAGTAGCAGATGTTTTTTGGTTCCAGGAAGTCGGATATCTACCGGCGTTTCTTCTCAGGGTAAGCACTCAGGCGGGGTTGGGGGCGATCGCATTTATCGTCACCGCTGGCTTTTTACTAGGTAATCTATATCTTGCCCATCGTCTTAAGTATTCTAAAGAGATCCCCCCAACAGGGTTTAAAAAGGGGGAGGTTGATTCTCACTTTTTTCTAGAGAAGCAGCGCGTTGGTGCGGGAGTTAGGGGAGATAAAGTCTTAAGTGAAGAGTACCAAAGAGAATCTTTTTCTTCGATCCGTCCTCAGTCCTCAGCACTGAAATTGCGATCGCTTTTGCCTTTGCTAGGAGTACTTAGTTTAGCGATCGGGTTGATGCTGCTGCACTACAGTCAAATAGCCACGAGTTATTGGCATTCTAAGGTCGGGTTGCCAAGTGTATCTCCTCTGTTGCCAGTTTGGTTTCAGCCTGACTTGATCTGGCAGATGGGTAGAAAGATGCTCTCTAGCATCTGGCAGGTTGTCGTGGTGTTGGTATCGGCGGCGCTGGTGTTGATTTATCCGCAGTTTTTGTTAACTGCGATCGCGCTTGTCCTCAGTTTATTTTTTGGACTGGTGCTATCAAGCCACTGGGCGAGAATTTTACAGTATTTTCATCCCACCAGTTTTAACAGTGTTGACCCCTTATTTGGACGAGATATCAGCTTTTATGTATTTCAGTTGCCTGTTTGGGAGTTACTAGAATTTTGGTTTTTTGGACTATTTTTGTATGGTTTTGCAGCAGTCACTCTAATATATTTGCTATCTGGAGATAGTTTTAGTGAGGGAAGATTTCTAGGGTTTTCCAAATCCCAGATGCGCCATTTGTACGGACTCAGCGGTTGCCTATGTGCTGCTCTCTCTCTCGGTTATTGGTTATTGCGGTATCAATTGTTGTATTCCACCACCAGCGTTACTTATGGTGCCAGTTACACCGATGTCACCGTGCGATTGCCACTGTATACCGGATTGAGCGTATTTTTACTAGCGATCGCGTTGCTTTTGTTTTGGCAGACAATTCAATTAAAAATTAAAACTTTTAAATTAAAAATTGGTTTGTTGGGATTTTCAACTTTCAATTTTTTATTTTTAATTGGCTTACCTGTCGCAGTGCAACGCCTCATTGTTCAACCCAATGAGTTGGTGCGAGAAAGAACCTATATTGAACACAGTATTGCCTATACGAGGGAAGCATTTAATTTAGAGAATATTGACGTTCAAACCTTCGACCCTCAAGCAAATCTTACTGCCGTAGACCTCCAGCAAAATGAACTGACGATTCGCAATATTCGCCTTTGGGATACACGTCCCCTGTTACAAACAAATCGCCAACTGCAACAAATTCGGCTTTACTACAAATTTCCTGACGCCGATATCGATCGGTATACTTTGAAGCTAGAAGCATCTGCACAAAGCGATGGGACAGAAAAGCGACAGGTGATTCTGGCAGCAAGAGAATTAGATTACAATGCCGTTCCCCAAGAAGCTCAAACTTGGGTTAATAAACATTTAGTTTACACTCACGGTTATGGCTTTACCCTCAGCCCTGTGAATACAGTTGGCGCAGGTGGGTTGCCAGATTACTTTGTTAAAGATATTGGAACGAGTGCGGATTCTGGTGATAACAATGCCTTAAATGTATCCAGCGAACGCATTCGAGTCAGCATTCCGATTGGGATACCCCGGATTTACTACGGCGAACTCACGAATACTTATGTGATGACGCCAACGACAGTCGAAGAGTTAGATTATCCCAGTGGCAACGAGAATGTTTATAACACTTACGATGGTACTGGCGGCGTCTCCATCGGTTCGTGGTGGCGGCGTCTTTTATTTGCCGAGTATTTGAAAGACTGGCAGATGATGTTTACGCGGAATTTCACACCGCAAACCAAGCTGTTGTTTCGTCGCAATATTGCACAGCGAGTTCAGAAGATCGCGCCTTTCTTGCGGTTTGACAGCGACCCCTACTTAGTGGTTGCCAAGACCGATGCATCCAAGGAGCAAAATTACCTTTACTGGATTATTGACGCTTATACAACAAGCGATCGCTATCCTTACTCCGATCCTGGCGAAAACCAATTTAATTACATCCGCAACTCTGTCAAAGTCGTTATCGATGCCTATAACGGTTCGGTTAATTTTTACGTTGCCGACCCCCAAGACCCGATTATTAACTCCTGGACTGCTATCTTTCCCGACCTGGTAAAACCATTAAATGCAATGCCCACTTCCCTGCGGAGCCATCTCCGCTATCCAGTGGACTTTTTCAACATTCAGTCGGAACGGTTGCGGACTTATCACATGACCGACCCCCAGGTGTTCTACAACCGGGAAGACCAGTGGCAGGTTCCGACTGAGATTTATGGCAGCGAACCGCGACCCGTAGAACCCTACTACTTGATCACAAGACTGCCAACTGCCCAGGAGGAAGAATTTATTCTGCTGCTTCCTTTTACACCCACCCAACGTAACAATTTAATTGCCTGGTTAGCAGCGCGTTCCGATGGGGAGAATTACGGCAAGCTGTTGCTTTATCGGTTTCCCAAACAGGAGTTGGTCTATGGCCCAGAGCAAATCGAAGCTTTAATCAACCAAGATCCGGTTATTTCTCAGCAGATTTCTCTATGGAATCGGCAGGGTTCCAGGGCAATACAAGGTAATTTGTTAGTAATTCCGATTGAGCGATCGCTTCTCTACGTCGAACCTCTTTATCTAGAAGCAGAACAAAATAGTCTACCAACATTAGTGAGAGTGATTGTCGCTTACGAAAACCGTATCGTTATGGCAGAAACTCTAGAAGAAGCACTTCAGGCAATCTTTCAACCCGAAGAATCTGCTACCCCAGCAATTATTCGTCCAGTCGAACCGTCGGGCGCTCCTTAAATCGCCTATTCCAAGGATTTAACACTTTGTAAAAGTCTTTTTTGGAAAGCATGTCTACAACGTGTGAATTCTCAAAAAAAACGTAGTTATCAAATCAAACGAATACTACTTTCTCTGGTGATGCTACATAGCAGAACCCTGACCAATACTCAATTAGGGTTGCAGTTGGAGATATAAAGCGAAAGGATATGAATCACCTAATCATCAAACTTTCTATTTGAATCAAATTCAAAGATTTGATTCAAATAGAAAGTTTTTAGTTTGGGGTTCATCACGACTATCCCAATAACAATCAACTATGAAATCAACGATGAATAGATAGGCAAGTATCTCTAGAGAAGATAAATTAAGATAACCGATGAAATTACCGAAGCCGAAAACAGGTCTAGGATGCAATACTGGCGAGAACAGCGTTGTGTTGAAAACCTGCGAAGATTTGCAGAGCGCACAATTTACGATGACATCATGCCAGGACTCAAATAGGAATAGTTCGACATATAAATTAAAAAAAGTATCTTACTGCAATTAATGTCCTGGAAATCTAAATAGCGCGATCGCTCTCATTGTCAAGCTTTAAAAATAAATTGAGACAAAAATCCGAATAAACCTGATGACCTCAACACCATTGCCGACAATCATAGACTCTGCGCCTCCGAATCAGTACTCAGCCCCGCGCTTACCCCGCAGTCTTAGCTCTCTGGAAACGTGGGGCTTTGGTGTAACGGCTCATATCTCTTGGCCTGCCATAGCCCCCGTACTGCACATTGCTCTCGGTACGGGGGCTATTTTTGTCTGGTTGCCAGGAACGATCCTTGGCATCTTGCTAAACCTGCAAGTAAAACGCTTAGGCAGGCATTTTCCTGACGTAGCCGGAGGAACGCCCAACTATACCACCCGATTGCTAAAGCACTATCCGGGGTTAGCCCGTTACGCAGCAGTTGGTTACTTCTTCAGCTGGGTTTCGACGCTGGCGATTAACGTGGTTGTCCTTACAGAACTCATTAAGGTAAACCTGGAGCCTTTAGGAATTACTTGTCCCGATACTCTTGTGAAAATTGGCTTGACGCTGATCGCGTTTATTTTGGCGTTTAGCGGCACCCGCGCTTTAAGTATCCTGCACTTATTTTTTGTTATCCCGGCAATTGGACTTTTACTCGCTTTTTGTCTATTTGGCATCGGCTGGTTAGCCATTTCCCCAGCAAGTCCTGGCTTTTTCCCATCCAGTTGGTCGCCTCCCTCTTTTGTAGATTGGGCGAAGTGGTTATTCTTCGTCACCTACACGACCTACGCTTGTGAATCTGCGTCTGCATTTGTTGCGGATAGCCGACGCCCTGATGAAACGTTGCGGTTTCTAAGTATCTCCTGTTGGATCATGCCGCCCATCTTTCTGGGGGGTTCCTGGGTACTGATGCGCTTAGCCACTGACCCAGGTTTGGGCAGTGACACTTTCTTAAATTTGTTAGCCGTTTCTACGCCGTTCTGGGGACAGTCGGCAGCGATCATCGTTACCTTTTTTCTGGCTGCTGGGTCGCTTCTGAGTTGCGCGACGGTGCTTTCCAACTGTCCCCGAATGCTGTACCAACTTGCTACAGACGGACATTTATCTCCCGTGTTCGCTGTGGTGTCCCGACGGGGTGTATTCGGTCCCGCTTTGGTGCTGACGTTGTTGTTCACTTTCATTTGTCTAGCTTGGGGGGATGTCGCCCGGATTGCGGTGGTGAGTAACACCGGCTGGTTTGTGTCTATCATGTCGGTCCATTTAGCACTGTGGCTGCGCCGAAAGAGACCGGAGGTATTTCTGCCTTGGTGGTCGGGGGTCTTCTTTTTGCTGGAAGTCGTTGTCTTAGCGGTTGGGGGTTTGGCTTGGGGTTGGAAAGACTTCTTGATTGGGTTGCTATTTCCCCTAGGGATTTTGGCAGCAGATCAAGTGATACGCCGCATCCGGTGGGCACCCTTTCATGCTGCTTGGTGGATTCAGCATTACCGAGGGCGATCGCAAACTAAAATATCCGATTTTGTAGGGTTTCAGGTAGTCATCCTGATCTTACTGATCTGTAGCGCTGCCACGATTAGCTGGATGTTTAGAGCCAGAATTGGGGCGGTAGACCTGGGTCAGAATGGCAACAATCTCTATGTGGTGATGCTGCTGATCGCTGCCTTTGTTGGGGTAGCGATCGCTTGCTGGACAAGTTTGCCCCAAGTCATGGCAATCGTCGAAGCCAGAGAACAGTCTGAGCATTTGTTTAATATTGCCATTGACGGGATTCTCGTCGTCGATGAAAAGGGCGTTATTCGGCAAGCCAACCCAGCCGCCGAGCAACTATTAAAAGCGATCGCTCCCAATCTCCTAGGATGTCGTCTCAACCACATATTTCCCGCCTTGGCAGGTCAGCCAGATAATTGGTCGAGTCGGAGCGAACATACCCTAAAAATGCCCCAACATCCCACCATCGTTGAGGCAGCCGTCTCTAACCGTTTCAATCAGGACTTTCAAGAATATGTGGTACTGGTGCGCGATATTACCGAACGCCAGCAAGCTGAGGAGGCGGTGCGGAATTACAGCCACACTTTGGAACAAAAAGTTGACGAACGCACCAGCGAACTCGCTCACGCCAACGCCGAGATTCTTGCCCTCAACGAACGTCTTCAAGCCGACAATATCCGCATGAGCGCTGAGTTAGCCGTAACGCGCCGACTGCAACAGATGCTATTGCCCAAACAGCAAGAACTTGAATCGCTTCCTGGGCTGGAGATTGCCAGCTTTATGGAACCCGCCGAAGAGGTAGGCGGCGACTACTACGATGTACTCAATTATGAGGATAAAGTCAAAATCGGGATCGGCGATGTCACCGGACACGGACTCGAAAGCGGCGTCTTAACGATCATGGTGCAGACAGCAGTCCGGACGCTACTGGAAAACAACGAAACCGACCCCAAGAGATTCTTAGACGTACTCAACCGAACCATTTATCACAATGTGCAGCGGATGAGTTCCGATAAAAATCTCAGCCTTTCCTTACTGGACTACCAAGCGGGAACGCTGCGCCTGACGGGGCAACACGAAGAAATGATTGTTGTGCGTTCCGGCGGTCAGGTGGAACGGATGGACACGGTTGATTTAGGCTTCCCGATTGGGCTAGAAGCAGACATTACCAATTTCGTTGCCCAGATTCAGTTGCAATTGCACTCAGGGGACGTCGTGGTGCTGTACACCGATGGCATTACTGAAGCCGAAAATAGATTCAAGGTGCAATACGGGTTAGATCGGCTGTGCGACATAGTCAGCCGCAACTGCCAACAGACCGTTGAGGAAATTAAACAAGCTGTGATTGAGGATCTGCGACGGCATATCGGTGAGCAAAAAATTTACGATGACATCACTTTGCTGATTCTTAAACAGAAATAAGCCGAGTTTGAGTTCTTATCTGTTGTAGATGCAAAACAGCTTGCATTGCCTTCACACCAAAGGCTGTAGTCTGCGCTGTTTGTATAGAACTTGCACTTTATCTTTCGTGAGTTTGCTGCCGCTCTCAAACTCAAATTGCTGAAGCGAGAAGTTTTAACCAGTTTGTAAGTAAATGTTCTGTAAAGTTTGTTACAAAAGCCCCTAAGAAAGGGAATATTTAAATAGTGATACAAAACTCTAAAAATATCCCTTGCTAGGATAATTCATTTTTTGGCAAAGATAAAAATTTATGGCAATTGAGGAAGAAAAATCATTAACAGAACAGCTCTTTTTAAAGATAGAAAGCTTGTCCCAAGAATTGGAAGACTTGAAAAGAGAAAAAGTTGACTTGGAAATCTTGCTGGAGAATACTACCGAACACTCGGATACGGTTGCAGCGCAGTTGTATGACAAGGCAGTGGAGGCGGGAAAACAAAGCGATCGCAGGCTGGCACAATTTCTGGAAGCCCTGCCAGTGGGCGTCTTCGTGGTTGATGCTAGCGGTAAATCTTACTACGCCAATCAGACGGCACAGCAAATCCTAGGCAAAGGCATTATGTCAGAAGCCACTGTCGAGGAATTGCCAGAGACTTATCAACTTTATCTCGCAGGCACAGAGCAATTGTACCCCAGCGATCGCCTGCCAATTATACGAGCGTTGAGAGGCGAAAAAGTAACCGTTGACGATACGGAGATTTATCAAACAGACAAAATAATTCCCATAGAGGTGTGGGCGTCCCCCATTTTTGATGACCGGGGCGATATTGCTTATGCGATTGCTGCCTTTCAAGACACCACCGAGCGCAAGCGATCCGCGGAAGCGCTGCAACAAGCGGAAACGAGGTATCGCAGTATCTTTGAAAATGCCATTGAGGGGATTTTCCAGATTACATTAGACGGGCACTACATTTGTGTCAATCCGGCACTGGCAAAAATTTACGGCTATGAGTCTCCTGAGGAGATGATGAGTAGCATTCCAGAAATCAAAGATCAAGTTTATGTTGACCCGAAATGCCGCAAGAACCTCTTAGCTTTATTAACCAAACAGGGTGAAGTTAAAGGATTCGAGTATCAAATTTATCGCCAAGATGGCAGCATCATCTGGGTTTCCGAGAATACTCGCGGGATTTGTGATGCCAACGGCACCTTACTCTACTACGAGGGAACCATTATTGATATCACTGAGCGCAAGCAGATTGAGCAATCTCTAAGGGCAAGCGAAGCGCGAGAACGAGAAAAAGCTCAACAGTTAGCGCGATCGCTGCGCGATTTGCAGCAAGCTCAAGTTCAATTAATACAAAGTGAAAAAATGTCTTCTCTTGGTCAATTAGTCGCAGGAATTGCCCACGAAATCAATAATCCAGTTAATTTTTTATCTGGCAATCTCACTTATGTCTACGACTACACCTGCGATTTGCTTAGGTTGTTAAAACTTTACCAACAGCATTATTCAAATCCAGTACCAGAAATCCAATCAGAGGCACAAGCTATTGATGTTGATTTCCTAGCAGAAGACCTACCTAAAATACTTTCTTCTCTGAAAATAGGAATAGATCGTATCCATCAAATTAGCGTGTCTCTGCGAACCTTCTCTCGTGCAGATACATCCAGAAAGACACTTTTTAATATTCATGATGGCATTGATAGCACTCTACTAATTTTGAAGCATCGCTTAAATTCAAACGGAAATCGTCCAGGAATTACATTAATTAAAGAATATGAAAATATCCCGCTTGTTGAGTGTTATGCCGGACAACTTAATCAAGTGTTCATGAATCTCATTGCCAATGCCATTGATGCGCTAGAAGAAGCAATAGCTTCTGGAATTTTCAGTAAAAATCAAAACCTTGTGCCTACTATTCGGATTAGCACGGAAATAAAGCAGGATAATCTAAGGATAAAAACTGAAAATGAATTAGTTGCTTCTTCATTCTTTGGGCTTAATTTCTCTCATATTTTGATTCGGATTACAGATAATGGAGTTGGTATTTCAGAAGAGGCAAAGCAACATTTGTTTAAACCTTTGTTTACAACCAAGCAAGTTGGCAAAGGTACCGGATTGGGTCTATCTATCAGTCATCAAATTGTCGTAGAAAAACATGGGGGACAGCTTAAATGTATCTCTGAGCCAGGACAAGGGACAGAATTCTACATTGAGATTCCGATTAGCTCTACACAGGCAAATCAATGAGCCAATGTACAAGCAAATCATCTTCGCGTTGTTCAAGCAAAAATGCGTAATTGGTAATGAATGTTGAGTTAAAAGAAATTATTTATAGTAATTCTCTTTTGGATGCAGTACAGTTTAATCCCACCTCTGCCGCTGCCCGAAAAGTAGGGAGGAGTTTAATATTCCCTTTCTTCGCTTTTCGGAAAGGCACTTAAGAAGCAAGGAGCAGAATGTATTGTACGCGAGAGTACTAAGCACTTTAGTTCAAAACTTAAAACTCAAAAAAATTACCAATTACCAATTACCAACTACCAAATGGATATGATTCAAATATTCGGAGACTTTAGGGACGAGCTACCAAGCAGTCAGGAAGGCTTAACAATTGTATTTTCGCCTACCTCCATTCCCCTAAAGCAACGCTGGCGCAATAATGGTTTGTCGGCTGATTTTATGGCTGACTATTTTGCAACTTTCTTTCCTGGTAATAAAAATACGACCGAAACCGATCCAAAAGCAGAGATCAAAAGTGCTGTTAGTTTTATCGCCAATGAGTTGCTAGAGAATGCGATGAAATTTAACGATGATATATCAGTGCAACCTATTAGTATTCGGCTGCAAATGCATAACGATCGCCTGGTATTCCTCGGTACGAACAATATCAATCCAAGCGCGATCGCTAAGTTTCAGGCATTTATCACAGAGTTAACCACCTGCGACCCGAGCGAGTTGTATCTTCGCCAGCTAGAAAAAAATGCAGAAGACGAGAGCGAGAGCGAATCTGGGCTAGGCTTTTTGACAATGATGAACGATTATCAGGCTAAGCTAGGTTGGAAGTTTGAGACTATCCAAAAAGAGTCGGAGCCGGAAGCGATCGCCGTGACCACAATGGTGCAGTTGGCAGTATAGCTTATCGAGTTGTTCAGAATATGCAAGGAGTTGATGCGTAATGGAAATTAAGACCGAAGATTACAGCATTTGGTACGACTCGGTTACTGAAACAGCGATCTTTCAGGGTTCGCTTCGACTTAGCGGAATGGAAGAATATGCACCAATCGTAAAGTTACTTAACGATCTAGTAGATTCAGAGCCACCAAAAATTACCTTGAACTTGCGCGAACTAGAATTTTTAAATAGTTCGGGAATTAATGTTCTGTCGAAATTTGTCATCAATGTGCGTCAAAAAGAAAGTATGCAGATGATTGTACAAGGCTCTAAGAATATCCCCTGGCAAAGTAAGTCGTTGAAAAATTTGCAGCGGCTAATGCCTTCTTTACAGCTGGAATTGGCATAAAAACTCCTACAAGGCTAAGATACTGGCACTGAAAACTAGATAAGTTCATTTTCGTCGAAGTGCAAATCGTAAGGCGATGCAAGAAGAACAACCCTCAAGGGAACAGCTGTTTTTAGAAATCGCAAATCTGCGACGGGAATTGGAAGACTTAAAAAACAAAAAAGCTGACTTAGAAATCTTGCTGGAGACGACAACAGAACACTCCGATATAGTTGAAGCTCAGCTGCATCAGTCCAATCAACAGCTACAAGCCGAAATTGCCGAACGCCAGCGTACCGAAGAAGCACTACAAGCGAGTCAAGCCGCGCTCCAGTCTCTTTTGACAATCGTTACTAGAGATAAGATCGATTTGGAAATTTTGCTGGAGACGACTACGGAACATTCCGATAGGGTGGAAGCTGAGTTGCATCACAAAGCAGAGGAGGTAGTACGTGCCAGCGAGAGAAGGTTGGCTCAATTTCTAGAAGCCGTGCCGGTAGGTGTTTTCGTGATTGATGCGAGGGGCAAACCCTACTACGCCAATCATACGGCACAGCGGCTTCTCGGCAAGGGCATCGTCCCGGAAGACACCACCGCTCAACTGCCAGAACTTTATCAAGCTTATGTGGCAGGGACAGATCGGTTGTACCCGAATGCCCAACAGCCCCTAGCGCTGGCGTTGAGTGGCTCCTGCTCGACTGTTGATGATATGGAGGTTCGCCAAGCAGACAAGATTATCCCGATAGAGGTGTGGGCAACGCCAATTTTTGATGAGAAGGGCGAAATTGTCTACGCGATCGCTGCCTTTCAAGATATCACGCGACGCAAGAAGGCAGAAGCAGAGCGAATTCAGTTAATCGATCAACTTTATCAACTTAACACTGCTTACGAGCGGTTTGTACCCCGTGAATTTCTTCAGTTTTTGAAGAAAAAAAGCATTATTGATGTCACATTAGGCGACCAAGTGCAGCAGGAAATGTCGGTATTATTTGCCGACATTCGAGACTTTACTGCACTATCAGAAAAAATGACGCCGTCAGACAATTTTCAATTTATTAATGCCTTTTTAAGCCGCATGGAGCCTGCTATTACCGAGAATAATGGCTTCATTGATAAATATATCGGTGATGGGATTATGGCGCTGTTTAGCGGCAGTGCAGATGATGCGATTAAAGCAGCCATTACCATGCTACATAATCTTGCCGAGTATAATCAGCATCGCGCCCAAGCTGGTTATCATCCAATTCAAATCGGAATTGGCATCAATACGGGTTCTTTGATGCTGGGTACGGTGGGAGGAAATAACCGGATGCAGGGCACTGTCGTTAGCGATGCTGTCAACTTAGCCTCCCGTATTGAAGGATTGACGAAAGAGTATGGAGTGTCATTATTAATCAGTCATCAGACTTTCTTACAGTTACAAAATTCATCTGATTACTTCATCCGCATTATCGATCGGGTGAAAATAAAAGGTAAATCCGAAGAAGTAACAGTTTATGAAGTATTCGATGGGGATTTAGCGGAATTAAAAGATGGTAAATTAAGCGCAAAAACAATATTTGAAAAAGCTTTGTTATTTTACAAAAATCAAAAATTTCATGAAGCTGCACAACTCTTTCAAGATTGCTTATGGTATAATCCGATGGATAAAGTTGCTAAGATATATTTAGAGCGCTGTCAATTTGTATCTACTAATTTCAGGATAAATGAAGAGTAATCGAAGCAGAAGTATTTAGTTAAAAATATATTTTCAAGACTAGTATTTGTAATTTAAGTTACTTATCCATATAAAAATACAGAAGTTTTTCAATCAACTTTGGGTAAATAAGGGGGTAAGAGACGAAGAGACAGTAGAAACGACAGCAAAACTACGGCAGAAACTACAACAATTGCTTAAAAACTAACTGGTTTATTACTCAAATGAGCGAATGAGGCTGCCTAAATTTCTGAGGAGCGTGGTAGATTAGCCGAAGTGTCTACAGAAAGAATGCAGCCTCTAACGATTATCTCTTACAAGATTTTATCCAAGAATTGCTTAGCGCGATCGCAGTCAGGATTTGTAAAAAACTTACTAGGCGGTGAATCTTCAGCCAGCTTTCCACCATCAAGAAACAAAATGCGATCGGCAACTTCTCGCGCAAACCCCATTTCATGGGTGACAATTGCCATTGTGATACCAGTTTTGGTGAGGTCTTTCATCACCTCTAGCACCTCTTTCACCATTTCCGGGTCGAGTGCGGAGGTCGGTTCGTCAAACAACATGATATCTGGCTTCATTGCCAAGGAACGCGCGATCGCAACTCGCTGTTTCTGTCCCCCTGACAACTTAGAAGGATAAACATCAGCCTTTTCTGATAAACCTACTTTATTCAGCAGTTCCATTCCTTCTCGCCGCGCCTCCTCTGAAGAAAGGCCCTTTACCTTTTTAGGCGCATACGTCACATTAGAAAGGGCAGTTTTGTGAGGGAATAAATGGAAATGTTGAAACACCATGCCAACATTTTGACGAACCTTCATAATGTCGGTTTTCCGCGAGGTGATGTCTGCTCCTTGTATATAAATCTTACCCGAAGTTGGCACTTCCAGTAAATTCATGCACCTCAAGAAAGTGGACTTACCAGAACCCGAAGGGCCAATCACCGCCACAACTTCCCCATGTCCAATCTCAGTCGAAATCCCTTGCAAAACATTCAGGTTTCCAAAAGATTTATGCAAATCTTCAACCTTAACTGCTGCGTTGTAATCTTCGTTCGAGTACATAACCCCCCCATGTTAAACTCATGACCATTAAATAGTAAATCGCACCTGCAAATAGCAAAGGTTCAAAATAAATATATTGTTCTGCACCCACAATTTGGGCGCGGCGTAACAAGTCAGTTACCCCAATTGTAGAGACTAATGCTGAGTCTTTCAGTAGTGCAATACTCTCATTTACTAATGCTGGCAAAATATTTTTTATCGCCTGTGGCAAGATAATATCCAGCATCATCGGTCTGTAGGGAACTCCTAAAGACAAAGCAGCTTCCTGTTGCCCTTTATCAACGGCAAGAATACCGCCGCGAATTGTTTCAGAAATGTAAGCGCCTGAGTTGAGAGTAAAAGTAATGACACCGGCTAATAATGCCGGAATATTGTACCCAATCAATTGAGGCGTTGCGTAATAAACTAAAGCGATTTGCAATAGTAGCGGCGTCCCTCGAAAGATAGAGGTGTAGGCTGTTGCAAACCAAACCAGTGGCTTAAAGGTAGAAATCTTAAATAAAGAGAGGATTGTCCCCCAAATGAAGCCCAAAATTGCTGAGATAGCAGTGAATTGGAGAGTTACTAATATTCCTTTTAGAATAAAAGGAATCCGAGGCGTTATCTTAGCAAAAGCTAAGCTGGAACTGCTGGCGGGAGTTTCAGTCTTTCCATTATTTTCAAACCACTTTGTCACTAAACTTTCTATTTTCCCGTTCTGTTTCATTTCTCCCAGAACGCGGTTGAAGTCATTGACTAGAGGCGAACCTTTGGCGAAAGCGATCGCACTCCCTGCTTCCCCAGTATTCGGAACCGTATTAAATTCTAAATCTGGGTTATTGGCAATAAAACCTTTAGCGATGGTATCTTCGATAATTGCAGCGTCGATACGATTTGATTTAACTTCTTGGATAATTTCACCAGTCTTATTAAGGGCTACCAGATTCGCGCCCTTTATTTCTTTAGCAGCTTTTTCTTGAGTAGAACCCAATTGAACGCCGACTTTTTTTCCAGCTAAACTTTCAGGTGTCGTTAGGTTACTACCTTTTCTAGCAACAATTGTATTTTTAGCTTCATAGTAAATATCGGAAAAATCAACATTTTTTCTCCGTTCTGCTGTTGGTGTCATCCCAGCCATCGCAAAGTCAGCCCGACCGGATTGCACAGCCGGAATTATGCCGCTAAAATCTGTATCTTTAATCTCAAGTTGAAACCCTAGCTCTTTAGCAATATAGTTGGCAATGTCTACGTCGAAACCTACAATATCAGCGCTACCGCTAGCCGTATCTCGAAATTCATAAGGTGGATAGTCCGCTGACGTGACCATCACAAATTTTTTACCTTGATATTGTGGCGATTGTGCAAAGACGCGATCGCTTCTCCAACCCCCAAAAAGTAAACTTATCGATAATGTAATAGAAAATAGGATGGCAAAAAGCCATTTCCTTTTTGGCATGGCTAGTAAATCCTTAATGTCTTAATGTATAAATATTTAACACTCAAACCACAAGACCATTTCTACTATCTTAAGGATGATATTTTGCTTGCATAAAGTTACATTTTCAAAATTTTTATGATAAATAAGCTCATAAAAAAACATAGGTTTGTTAACCTTACTCCAAACCCTCTTCACCTCCCTCTACCCCTCTCCTAAGAGGAGAAAGTCAGCAGGTTAGGTTTGTTTGATTCTAAAAGACGAAACTCGTTCTCACCACACCAATCACAGCATCGGGATTTCGCTCATCATGGTTAGGTGCTGTTAGCCAAAAGAAACCAGGAGTAATCGAAATATTTTCGGTTAATTGATATTTGTAGAAAGCTTCGATGTGATATCCGGTATCGCGATCGCTTCTTTGTCCGGGAGGTAAACCAATCGCCTCTGCTAAAGCACGATTGCTAGTCCCTGTTAACTTTGGTTGCATCCCTAACACAATGCCACCTAAATTTCCCTTTTTGCCCAAATCAGGGAAAGCCAGCGTTACCGCATAATTCCAGACATCTGCATCCCCCTTGATATTACCAAGAGCGCGGGCGGCTGTGTAACCCACCCAGCCACCGAGTTCAAAGCGGGGACTAAATCGGTAATTAACTTGTGCGCCATAACCATTACCGACCACAGGATTTCCATCAGGATCGGTGAGATCGATGACTTTGGCGGCATTGCTACCTGCGAGAGTATCGACACCAAAAGCTTGAGAAAAAGAGTTCAGGTAAAGCAAGCCAAGTTTCAAGCGATCGCCACTATAAACCAACTGGGCAAAAGCACTGTAACCACCATTAAATATACCTGAATCTCTACCAGGGTTACTAGGACCATTAGGAGCGTCTTCACCAAAGTAACCAACGTCTAAACTGAGGGCTTCGCTAAGGGCATAATTTGCTGCAATCCCTGCTCGATTTCCCAAAGGAAAATACACAGGATTGACTTGACCAAAATTAGAAATAGAACCCGTAGAGGTATCGATAAAAGGAGCAACTGTATCTGTTACATACGACGGATCGATTGAACCCGCTTCAATATAAATTTTGAGTTTGTCTCCGACTGGAAAGCGATACTCTAACTGGCTAATTCTGGCTTCGTTATTTTGAGATACGCTACTGGGAGTAAATCGAGTTTCACCTGTTAAGCCTGGATCTGGCCCGCCACCAAATGTTGCCCCAGTGTCAAACTGCCTCAAATTAGTGATTTGAAAACGAGTCCTTAAGCGGTCTTTTCCAGTGAAGCTAGTGTTAAAATCAATGCGAGTCCGATGACCGAGAGTAGCGTTATTTACATCGCTAGCATTCTCACCAAAAGCATCGCCTGCATAGGTGATAATTTCACCGCCTAATTTAGTGGTTGTAGAAAATTGGTGAGCTTCCAGTTGGGTTGTTCGAGCTTCCAAAGTATCCACTCGACCCCGCAGCGCCGTCAGTTCCGTTCCAAATTCATCAATCAGCCGTTGTAAGGTTCCTAAATCGTCTTTGGTGACAAAATCTGCTGAACTAGCAGCAATCAATTTCTCAATTTGCTGCAAGCAGGTATTTATCCCAGCCGCAAATTCATAACGACTCAGCGCCCGATTGCCACGAAAGGTGCCATCCGGATATCCTGCAATACAGCCATAACGTTCAACAAGCGATCGCAGTGCTTCATACGCCCAATCCGTCGGTTCTACATCTCGCAACTGCGACACGTTGCTGACTCGATCCATCGCATCAGTCTCTTCAGTTCCCTGAGAAACGGTATCTGCCCCAACTAGAGCGTCAGTATCCTGGAGAAAGGGATCAACGGTTTCCTCTGACACAGTTGGAAATTCTGCTGCTTGGGCAATGCTAGCGATCGCTAAAGCGTTAACTAGCACCGCGAGGCAAAATTTTAGAGGGGCACGAAACAGTTTCAAGACGGTCTCTCCTCACACTTTTTGGCATTCCTAATGAATTTTGTCACGTAAATGCCGATCGTGCTCGCTGAATTTACGCTGGATGTTGTTTAAATACTACATTTTTGCATAGCAAGTAATTGTATATTCTCCTACCAAGAAGAAGTTCAACCTATACTCTTGTTGATTATGCGAAAAAAAACCCGATTTCTTCAAGAAATCGGGGTTCTAAAAATTGAGGATTTAGTTATTTAATGTCCAACAATTCCACGTCGAAAATTAGAGTCGCGTTGGGAGGAATGACTCCACCCGCACCACGAGGGCCATATCCCAATTCAGGAGGGATAATTAACTGGCGACGTCCGCCAACTTTCATGGTGCTGAGTCCTTCGTCCCAGCCTTTGATGACTTGTCCAACGCCGAGTTTGAACTGGAAGGGTTGATTGCGATCGCGCGAACTATCAAACTTCGTGCCATCCTTTAGAGTGCCGGTGTAATGCACTACCACCGTTTGACCTGTTTTAGGAGTTGCTCCGTCGCCTTCCTTTAACTCAGTGTACTTAAGACCAGAAGGCGTTGTCTTCACTTCGCCACTGGCAGTTTCATCACTTCCTGGGTTGGTATTCATCGTTATAAGCCTTGTAATATCAGCAGTAGGATCGTTACTGGGAGTTTTTGCAACAACTGTGGTTTCAGTTTTGGTTAGTTCAGCTGCTTTTGCATCCCCTTGATTGCTGCTGGTAACTTGAGCAAAAATCAGGAGTACCACACAGGTAAACATTACCCCAACGCTGATTAGAATTTCTCTCATTCATCCGTTCTCCGTACCTCTAAGACTTCAAAACTTTAGATTTTAGATTGAGAGAATTTTCGATTTAATCCAAAATTCCCCATCCAAAATCCAAAATTGATTGTCCCACTAGATTTTCAATCCTATCAGCTTTACTTACCGCCAGAGCTTATTTTCCATGTCACGCACCTGACGTTCCAGGCGGTCGATGCGTCCCCGCAGTTCATCCATTTCCGACTGGCGAGGAACCCCCAGATCCTGCAACATATTCCGCATTTGCCGTTGCATCTGGATTTCCAAGTTCCCCTGATCTGACTTGAGCTGCTGCATCAAATCATCCACCATTCCTTTAGCTTGATCGGGGTTGATTTTGCCTTCCTTGACCCATTCATCGCTCACTTCGCGGATTTTGTCGGCTACCAAAGACGTAGTCCCCACACCCATCATTAGTAGCTGCTTAAGCCAGTTGTTATTATCCATTTTCCCTTCCTGTCACTCCGCCGCGACTTTGAGCGGCTAAACACGTATCATAAAGCGGTGCTAAAATCTTACCGATTTTTCGCCTACAGTTCTATTTTGTGACATTCTCTCAACAACTGCCGCCTATCTTCCAGACTTTGCTCGTGGCAAAATCAATCTGTCTGATGGATGATTGAAGAGTCTATTTACAGCTTCAAAGCAGCTTATACTCCAGCTCATGGTAATTGAGTGGCTTCAGGTAAGAGTCGCCCCCGAACTGCGGGAAAAATACATTCAGAAGGATGGCGAAATCTGGACAGCTTTCCTTACTACCTGTCCGGGTTTTTTGGGTAAAGAAGTCTGGCTCAACCCGAACGAGCCAACAGAGGTCATTTTAGTCATTCGCTGGGCGACGCGGGAACAGTGGAAGTCTGTTCCATCAGAACGCCTGGAAGAAATCGAGCAGCAGTTTGTCCAAGCGATGGGAGAGGCTTTTCCCATCGTTCAGTTAGCAGAATATCAAATCCGAAAGTTTCCCCAAGCTTAAACTGGATCTAGAGGTCTTTTTAGATTGCGACTTGCTGACTGGATAGAAACCTAGAATTACCGTGCTGCTATCCATGCCGAACTGTCCAAAGTGCCATCAACCCGTCAATGCCCAGGTAACAACCTGTCCTTATTGCCGAACCGAGCTAAAAGCCTACGGTCATCCTGGCATTCCCCTACATCGAGCAACGGGGGAGAAATTTCTGTGCGATACCTGTACTTACCACGAAGATGATACCTGTACGTTTTCCAAGCGTCCTTACGCCAAAGAATGTACGATGTATAGCGATCGCTCTCAAGCATCTCACCCGATGACTGCCACTCGCTACAGTCTCGGCTGGCGTCACTCGCTTCAGCTTTGGTGCCAGCGAAACCAGCCTTTGTTGCTGCTATTCGGTCTCATTGTAGTAAGTTTAGCGATCGCTTTCTATGCAAGCAAATAATCTAGACAACCTTCGCCGTAACCGAACTGGTTCCTGAAGCTTCTTTTGCTTCTTTTAGAGGCAACTCCTCAACGGGTGCTGCTTCTTGAAAAACCGTCAAGTCAAACCAGAAAGTCGTACCCACGCCGACCTCGCTAACCAAGTGAACCCTGGTGTGATGCTTCTCAATGATATTTCTAACAATTGACAAACCCAAACCCGTCCCTTCAAGGGTGTGAACTCGGTTTTCTACTCGGAAAAAACGATCGAAGATTGCCTCTTGGTCTTCTGTATCGATGCCAATTCCCGTATCAGAAATTTCAATCCGCACTAATTTGGGATTGTTCGTTGCAGGAATTTTCCCGCGTTCCTCTGCTCCGGAAGGGAAGACTCCGCCTTGACTCCGCTCATCCCTCGACTCCAGCAAATAGGCGCGAATTGCCACCCGTCCGCCTGTCTCAGTAAACTTCAGTCCATTACCGACCAGATTAGCAAACACCTGGAGCAACAAATCATAGTTGCCCCAGACTGCTGGCAAATTCGGTTCAATCTCTTGGATGAGTTCAATTCCTTTATCGCGGGCGTTTAGCTGGTAAGTCCGCAGCGTTTGCTCCACAGGTTGGGCAATATCTACAGGCTCAAAGTGATAGCGCTTGTGCGACTCAAGCCTAGATAAATCCAAAACGTCATTTACCAGGCGAGTCAGGCGGTCTGTTTCTCGATTCGCAGTGTCTAAAAATTCCCGACGTTCCTCTTCTGTCAAATCTTCGCCGTATTCGTGGAGCGTTTCAATAAACGACTTGATGTTGAAAAGCGGCGTTCTCAATTCGTGGGAAACATTGCTAATAAAGTGGCTTTTCGCCTCGTTCAGCTCTACCTCACGAGTAATGTCCTGTACCGTCATCGCAATTCCCTTGATGGTTTCCCGGTACTGGTCAAGAACGGTCGTTAGGAGAATGCGGACGGTGCGATTCGCCGGTTGGAATAGCGTTACCCGAAACTCTGCCCCTTCACATTCTCCAGCAACAATTTGATGCAGGGGTCGCGCTAGCTCCAAGTTGACTGGAGAAGGCAAGCAATGAAGAGCGTTAGATCCCACTACATCAACGCCATCCCACCCAAAAATTCGTCGCGCTGTCGGATTGACCAATATCACCTGAAAGTTGGTGTCTATCAGCACCGCTCCATCAGCAATCGTAGAAACCAACGTCTCTAGCTTGGCTTTCTCTGCTGTCAGTTCCTCGATATTTTGCTCTTCATAACTCTCCAGCCGTTCTGCCATCTCGTTAAAACTGGAAATCAGTTCGCCCAGTTCTCCTCCGAGTGGCAGGTCAACTCGTTGCTTAAAGTTGCCAGCGGCAATATTTTTGACCCCGACGAGAAGTTCTTTAATTGGCTGAGTAATGGTTAAGGCATTAAAAACAGCGCCCAAAATCACCATCACCCAAATGGAAATAAATACCGCAATCGTGACATCTCGTGTCAGATGGGACGACGCCACCACGGTCGGATTGGCGTTAATGCCAATTGCCAAAACCCCTAAATTTTTGCCATCGTGCGACAGGGGAACAAAGACATCCGTAACTTCCCCATCCGGACTTAGGTGCTGCCGCACCATTGGTAAGTCGGAATTATCAGCGTAATCCTCTGGCAATTGAATCCGACGCTGAATTGTCAGCGAGTTTTGTACCTCGGACTCAGAGAAAGGAATTCCAAAATAGATTTTGCCAGTTTCGTCGGCGTAGAGCATATAGCGCACGCTGGAGGTGCTGCTGTAGAAGCGGTGAGAAAAACGTGCCACCTCCGTCAGATTCTTTTCAGCAATCTGAGGCGCGACATTCGCCGCCAACAACAAACCCAGGTCGCGCCCGAAGCGAGTATCATTCAGCCGAGCATCCTGCTGAATTGTATTCACTGCCCAGAAGGTCAGACCGCTCATCACCAAGGAGACGACTAAGGTAGCAGCCGCCATCAGGCGCGTCTGGAGAGTAAACTCCGACCACCAATGGGCAATAACTTCTCGAAGGGTTTTTAGTAGAGCCAGCAAGGTAAATTTGCCACTAAAAATGGTAAAAATTAGAGATTTATCAAAAATTGTAGAGGATTCTTCCCAGGGATAGGTGGATTTTTGAACGTTTCTCAATTATATTTATCCACTTCTATTTTCTCAAGTTCCCCCTGGAACTCTCATGTATCTTTGGATGCAGCTTGACTAAGATTTTGAAGAAATTTAAAGATTTACGTGATGTGCAACTTTCCAAAACTCTCTAGCTTAGGCTACAGAGCTTTGGAAACGAGGAGCGATTGGATTGCAGTTGCACATGACGTTAAACGCTAAAGTTTCCCTGCCGTGCGGACGCGATAACCAATATCCCGTCGGTAGTACATCCCCTCAAACTCAATGCAATTAATCGCCGCGTATGCTTGAGCGATCGCTGCATCAAAATCCTCTCCAATGGCGGTGACTCCCAACACCCGACCGCCTTCGGTCACCACTTGTTGCTGCTTCTTCTGAGTGCCTGCATGGAACACATTTGCTCCTGCTGCCTCGGCTTGCTCAATGCCGGTAATGACGTGACCTTTTTTATAGCTTTCGGGATAACCCCCCGCCGCTACAACGACACAGGCGGAAGCGCCTAATTTCCACGCAATCGGAGGCTGTTGAGCGAGTTTTTGTCCGACGCAGGCAACCAGTAAGTCTTCTAGAGGGGTTTCGAGTAAAGGCAAGATCGCCTGTGTTTCCGGATCGCCAAAGCGACAGTTAAATTCCAAAACTTTCGGATCGCCTTGGGGGGTAATCATTAATCCAGCATAAAGGACACCCCGGTAGTCGATGCCCCTCGCTTTTAAAGCGGCAACAGTCGGCTCCAGAATTTCTTTCTGAACCCGCGCACTCAGGGCAGGTGTCAGGATGGGAGCAGGACAATAGGCTCCCATTCCGCCCGTATTTGCCCCTGTATCGCCCTCACCGATGCGTTTGTGATCTTGAGCCGGTAACAACTGGCGAACGGTCAAGCCATCCGACAGCGCCAAAACCGAGACTTCCTGACCCGCTAAGTATTCTTCAATTACTACAGTCTTGACTCGACTGGAGAATAAATCTGCGATCGCAGAGTATGCCTCTTCCACCGTTGCCGCTACCGTAACACCCTTACCCCCTGCCAAACCATCGGCTTTAACAACAATCGGTGCCCCTTGCGCTGCTACATAAGCTTTTGCAGCTTCTGGCTCTGTAAACACCTCTGAGTTGGCGGTTGGGATACCCGCTTCCCGCATCAAATCCTTTGCCCAAGACTTACTCGCCTCAATTTGCGCTCCCGCTTTGGTGGGACCAAACACCTTGAGATTTTGGCGTTGCAAGTAATCTGCGATCCCCAAAGCCAGGGGGGCTTCAGGCCCGACGACCACCAGCGAGATGTTATTCACTTGAGCAAATCGTGCTATTCCCTCAAAATCATCAACACTTAAGGGGAGATTCTGACAACGATCCAGAGAAGCTGTGCCGCCGTTTCCAGGAACACAGACTATCTGCCGAATGCGTTGAGATTGCAGCAGTTTCCATACCAGGGCGTGTTCGCGTGCCCCATTGCCAACAACCAAAACCTTCACGTTCGCCTCGCGCTCCTGTTTTTGTTTTCTTGAATCTTGCTAAATTGCAGGCTTTACGCCCACCCTGACTAAGGGCAGCGCCTCAATCCAGCAGCTTATCCTCAGGGACGATTTCACATCTGAAACCAAGTAAATTTACAGGGCAAATCGTATAAGGCAAGCAAATACTTCATTATGCCACGCAATTACCAAATGTCTAAGTTAGCCAAGAGATACCTGATGGATGGAAGCAAAGCAGGGCTAAATTTAATCATTTTGGGATTGAACCAGTGGAAATTATTGCCATTGTTCCAATTCCGACAACCAGTGCCGAACCAAAGCGATAAAGCGATCGCGCCGAGTTTCAAAATTAGCGGCAATCGAGATAAAACTGATACCCACTATCAACCCGATCACCCACTTGAAAAAGGAGTAACGGAAAACAAAAATCACCAACTGATAAAAAGCAGTCAGTAAAAAAGTGGCGGTACCAACGTAGAGAAATGCCCGGACTCGGAAAGCCAATCCAGCAAAAATGAATAAAATACTCAAAATTCCCGGTATCAATCCAGTTTCTTGGTGTAGCAAAAATGCCGCTCCACAAATTACCCCAGCGCCTACGCAACGAAATAGGTGGCGAGTCTGTTTGCGATTTGGTAGCGTCAGCCCAGAATCGACTTGGGCAATATACAGCCAGGATAAGCCAATCGGCATAACGTACCACAAGTAATCGAAAAATTGTAATTCCAAAAACCACCGAAAAAGTGCCCAATTAATCAGTGCTAGGCTGATATAAGTAAAGCGAATTTGATTGGATAATTTGGCAATAAAAATATAAAATGCCGCTGTTATCAGCAAGCTAATCGGGTGAATTTCTACTCTGGTTTCCCAAATCATCACCAGTGGCAGAATATATGCCGCGTGCTGCCAAGGTCTTTTAGGCCATCTCCACTTTTCCCAAGGCAAAATATACAGAAAATAAGCCCAAACACAAGAAATGGGGGCTTTCCAAGGAACTAACGGGCCAGCCCAGAACAGCCCAATGGCTGTATAAAGCCAAAATATTCTGATGACACCTACTTCTAATAAACCTAGGTAAACCCAGACTTCTGCAATGGTAATCCTCCAGTTTTCACTGAAGAAGGAAGATGCTGAATTTTCCTCTGTCTTTAAAGGGACTTGGGAACTTTCCCTGTTTTTTGGGAGGGAAGAAAGGGGAAATCTGCGACCTTGAAAAATCGCGTATCGGATTAAAAACAAGCCAGTTCCTAATCCGAGAACTCGGCTAGCTGCAATGGGATTACCAATCGCCGCGATGAGTAAGCAACTGCTCCAAGCCCAATGAAGATGGACAATTACTTTCAGTTCTTCAGCAGTAAGGTGTAAGTAATTTAGAAGCCAGGGGAATAGCAGGCGATAGGCATACATGATGCTGGTGCCGAGGGCGGACATGACAATGAATCCATCGCCCAAAGCTCCACCTGATGCTTGTAAAAGTTGATAGAACAAAAGTTCGTAGGCAGAAATGGATACTCCCAGAAGTCCCAAATAGAGAATCGGTTTAAGTTCCTGCCGTCGTCTGCCAACTCCAATCGCAATGAACGCGATCGCAAGCGTACACAATCCCGTCCAACTGGTAAAAGTATCCCACCGCAGAAGTGCCCCCAACACGCCGTATAGTAGCGGCAGGATATGCCACCTGTTCGGAACACTTTCGATTTGCGATCGCCGCCGCCATGCTTCTCCCAAAAGCTGCGTGCTTAAACCTAAGACGATATTTGCGATCGCTAAATTCATCACCGAGTGTTCAAAGAAGCCCAGCGTCTCGGCTGTCAACAGTTCTAAACCCCAACCCAGTCCATAAAATGCCCAATGATTCGGCTGTTGCCAACTCCGATAAGCGATCGCCCCAATTGTCAACGTAACCGCCATTAAATATTCCCCACCGGGAGAAGCAACCCCTTGGTAGACAAAAAGTGAATGCAGCGTTAGCATCAACAGCTCAAAACTACACAACGCGATCGCCCAACCCTCAACCGCTTGTGCATAAAGTGCTGCTAACGTCCCATGACCACGCATCAGCCAGGTTCTGGCAAGCCATAAACCCACCACCGCGATCGCTCCCGCTAAAAACCAACCCGGTACCGAAAGGGGCGGCACTCCAGGCACACCATCCCCCAGCAGCACACCGAGAAAACTCAGGCTAAACCCGACGGTAATGACGGCTGCCGCCAGATGCCGTAAATAGCGCGTATTCACCAACATCAGCCCAGTTGCCATTCCTAAGCTAATGAATCTGCCTCCAGGTAGCACGAATGTGAGAATTTGTGCCATTCCCAAACTGACGACACTCAACCAACTCGCCAATGTGCGTTGCTTTCTAACAGTTTGGCTGGCAACTCCCGTCAAAGCCAAAGGTGTAATCAGCCAGAAAATGCCCCACTGCTGACGGCTAAAGGCATCGTTCCCGAATAAGGAAACATTTGCTAACAATAATTGATAACTGAGTCCCGCCAGTCCTAAACCGATGTGCCAAGCACTTTGCTTCCACAGAAGTGCGGAGGAGGGTAATAGGACGTGAAGCGTCCATTCGGCAACCATCACCGCCAACAAAATGCTTGCCCAAACTTCTGGGTGCAGATTGGGAAAAAAGCGGTCAATAGTAGAGAACAGCGTCAGCAACCCCACCAAGTGAGTGGAATACACCAGACTGACCCTGGTCGGAAGTCGGCGCTGTGTCACAATTGCCAGTGTCACAGTCGAAAACAACAGATTGAGCGATCGCAATGTGGGATTTAGTAAACTAATTAGACTCAGCACCGCCCCACAAGTGAGAGCCAGTTGTTCGCCAAAAGTGGCTAAATCGGTCTTAGCAGCTCGATGCAGCCAATCGCTTGCTCCGACGATAAAAACAACGTAGGGAAATAAAACCAGGCTCAGCAACGCCAAAGGAACCGTTTGCGAACCCGTCAGTTGAGTGCCATTTGAGATCGCCCATTCTTGCACGGAACCTGGAACTAACCGCCAAACCAGCCAAATCGTCTGTAAGGCAATCCCTAAAAAGGCTGCCAGATCAACCTGTAGCCAAAAACGCTGCAATCGGCTGAAAAAAAACCACAAACCCAATCCGCTAACTGCTGTTGCTTGCCAGGGAACCGTTGTTCCTACCGAAACCAGCCAACCGAGGCACAACAAACTACCGCCAACTTTCTCCCACGGCAATGGGAGTGATTCGGTGGATGTTTCGGGTTGCTGTTGCGATAACCACACCACCAGCCAGCCGCAGATACCAAGGGCTAACCCCAACTGCGTTACAGGTACTTGGACAATAAAAATTGCTCGTACCAGCAGCACCACCAAGGCATAAATCACTACCCCGGCTGGCAACTCGATCCCGATTCCCTTTTTTTCGATAGTCCCCGCAGGCTGTCGGTGACGAACTTGATAGAACGTGAGTAGGGACGTTCCCACCATTCCCAGATAAATGGCGATGACGGGAAAGCCTGACAAATTCCAGCCCCAATGCAGGTAACTGAGTCCCAAAATATTTAATGCTGGCAACGCTTCCAGGAGCTTCAGCCGTCTAGAAGCCGCCAATCGCCAATTTTTCAATAATTGGAAAGTAATCGCTGTCAGAAGAATGGATGCGATCGCAACTACTATCAGATTGACGGGATTCTGCCACAACCCAAAGCTATCCATTGCCCAAAAATTCACGGGCATTAACAGTAGGGTGACAATTTGCAACGTCTGCGCCGTCAATTGCAAACTGGGTTGGCGATTCGCCCAAGCGCTTACCCGCCAAAAAATCAAGGTATACGCGAATAAAACCCCATACTGCCCAGCAGCAGGAAATCTTTCCCATTGAGTGGCGGCTAGCACCCCGGAGGACACCACCACCATGAACACTCCCAAAAACAGCAGCCACCGGACGCTGAGTTCTGCCATCAGCGACTGCCATACCCCTGGGATCGCTTTGGGATGTTGGCGAGAAGCATTCCTACCAGCAGCAGCTGGTAGTAACTGCGAATCAGAAGATATCGTAATTTGAGGCGTTACTTCAGGCGTTGGTTTGGGCGTTACCGCAGCGGGTGGCAACGCACAAACCAAGTATTTTTGACTTAAATCGTTAACCTGAGCCTCAGAAATCAAACCCAAGCGCAGCCAAACATCCAGTCCTTCCAATAACTGAGGCTGCGAATTGCTAATCGTTACTTTAATGTTGATGGAGCGGTCATGTGAAGATGACATCAGCAGCCACCCTAAAGATGAATACTCAAATCATCTTCTTGATTGAAGGATTGGCTGTGGTTATTGTGACACTTTAGGGTATTGAAAGCACGCTTGTCCGGCGGGCACTGTCCACCAGACGCTTACTCTTTATCTTTATCCCCTAGTGCTTCTTTTTGCTGCTGATAGCGCTGTTTAAACAGACGCTGCTGTAGCTGGTGTTCCACAATCGGGGCGGGATAATTACAGCGATCGCGTTCATTCGCCGGTATCTTCCCACTGACGAGATATTCTGTATTTACAGACCTGAGTTCTGGCACCCATTTCCGGATATATTCCCCGTCTGGATCGAATTTCTGCGATTGAGAAGCTGGGTTAAAAATTCGGACTGGCTTGGGGTCCATCCCGCTAGAAGCACTCCACTGCCAGCCGCCATTGTTCGCAGAAAGATCCCAGTCATAAAGCTTTTGCATGAAGTATTTTTCCCCCAAGCGCGGATCGATCAGCAAGTCTTTAGTGAGAAAACTGGCAACAATCATCCGACAGCGGTTGTGCATCCAGGCTGTTTGATTCATCTGGCGCATTGCTGCATCGACAATCGGGTAGCCGGTTCTCCCCTCGCACCAAGCTTGGAAATGTTCTGGATGGTTGTCATAAGGGAAATTTTTGAGCGTTTCCCGGAAGGCACCCTCGGCTAATTCTGGGAACCAATACATCGCGTGTTGATAGAATTCTCGCCATGCTAGTTCTTGTTGCCATGTGCGGATATGGGTGTCTTCTTCATCGCTGCGGCTGTGTTCTAACACCTTTAGCGTGGCATCCCAAACGGTGCGAATGCCGATTACGCCAAATTTCAAAGCGGCGCTGAGTTGAGAGGTGCCGCTAACTGCTGGAAAATTCCGTTGTTCTTTATATTCTGCGATCGCTTGATCGCAAAAGGCTGCCAGCTTTTCTTGCGCCGCCTTTTCCCCTGGCGCACTCACCAGTTCGTTTTCCCAAAAAAATCCTAAATCCTGAGCTGTAGGCAGTTCACCCGCACCCGCTTGTTGTGCTTTCTGCTGTTCTTCTGGGGTAAGTCCCTCGGCATTTTGGAGTTCTGGTGCGGGTTTAGCCTTGGGTTTACTACTCCAATTTCTCCAGAACGGAGTATAAACCGTGTACGGCTGATTAGAACCTGAGCGAATCTCCTCTGGTGCGTGTAATAGCTGATCCCAGTGATTTTGGACAAAAATACCCTTTTCTTTCAGGACTTCGCTAATAGTGCGATCGCGTTCTTTTGAATAAGGCTCGACATCCCAATTCCAGAATACAGCCTTCGCATTCAGCGCCGCCGCCAAAGCTGGGATTGCTTGAGTCGGATTGTCATGAAGGATCAACAATTGACTACCAGCCTTTGCGTAGCGTTCTTGCAGTGACTGCAAACTGCCAATCATATAAGTCACTCTTGCCGGTGCCACATCATCCCTGTTCAAAATATTCGGATCTAAGCAGAAAACCCCTACTACCTTTGGGCTTTGCTGCCGTGCAGCAGCCAATCCTAGATTGTCCGAAATGCGTAAATCGCGGCGGTGCCAAAACAAAATCAGGTCAGACATTCAATCCTTGCTTTTCAAATAACTCGCTTATGTTTGACAGTTTAAAAGGTGACAACACCGTGTGTATCACTCCTGCGAGTGACTGCAAACTAAACGGCTATAGCAATCCTCAATGATTCGTGAAGGCAAGATCCGCGACTTCTTTAAAGTCGCGGATCTGAACCGCTGGTATCTTACAAATCAAACAAGATTCCTATATAGCGTTTCTCAGGTGGGTGGAATATATTGCAGTTCTAATGCTCAATAGAGACATAGCAATGCCATGTCCCTACTGATGTATCGCACCTAATTGAGAATTGAAATAATCTTATATCTGGCTATTAAAATATAAAAAATTAGCCAGCTTAAACTGGCTAATTTTGTGTAGTCGCAGACTTTAACCTAACGAACTATTGTAAAAAAGGACGAGCTAAGAAAAAACTAGAAATCGATTTAGCATCTACTGGTTCACCCGCCAGAATTACTTGCTCTAATTCCTGGGGAGTCATCAAAATCGTTTCAATATCTTCGTCAACATCTTGACTGGGAGGTATCTCCAAACGTTCTAAATCTTGCGCTAAAAAAGCGTAGATAAATTCATCTGAATAACCGGGAGCAAGGGAAAACTTACCTAAATTTTGCCATTTGTGAGCGCGATATCCGGTTTCTTCTTCAATTTCGCGCTTAATAGTCTCCTCTGGAGCTTCATTCGGTTCTATCGTTCCAGCCGGGAACTCCAAAAGACGCCCCTGTACAGCAAAACGATACTGCCTCAATAGGATTAACTTCCCTTCTGAGGTTACAGGAACAGCAAGCGCACCACCAGGATGCCGAATGCATTCCCAGTCTCCCTCTACTTGGTTCGGGAGGCGCAGACGGCTGACTTCAAAATTAAATTTACGCCCCTGGTAGAACAAGCGTTGTTTGAGGACTTCAGGGGGTTCTTGACCCAGTGCCATAGGAAACTACAAACGACGGACTTCTGAACAGTCTACAGCCTGAACGAGTTGCGCGATCGCACATCCGGAAACTGGATCGATCCAATCTGGCGCAATTTCCGCTAAAGGCACCAGCACGAACGCTCTTTCTCTCATCCGAGGGTGAGGCAACTGGAGAGGCGGAATCTCCCCACCCTGAGTGTCCAAAATCACATCATCAAAGAGCAATAAATCAAGGTCAAGTGTTCTCGCCCCCCAGCGCCCTTGACGGACGCGACCAAAGCGATCTTCAATTGCCAACAGCGTCTCTAACAATTGCTGAGGCTTCATCTGAACGTGCAGCAGGGCACAACCATTCAAATAATCTGGTTGAGGTGGCCCTACAGCCTTCGTTTGATACCAACTAGACTGGGCTTGCAGAGTAATTCCAGGAGTTCGGTTCAGCGTTTCTAGAGCAGCCTCTAGAGTGGCGCGGGAGTCGCCGAGGTTGCTACCAAGAGCAACTGCGCTTCGCCCACCCTTTGCTAACGCAGTTTTTGCGTATGTCATGATTCCAGCCTGACCCCTTCAGGTGCGGCTATAAAGAAACTTAGCCTGCCTACACAGGCTAAACAAATTCAGTCGAATCGAAGATTAGGACGCTTAGGTGTTTGAAGCTCCTCTGCCCAAAACTTGCTGTTTTAAGGTCTGGAAGTCTTGAGATAGTTCTTTGCGGCTTTCAGCAGTAAGTAAGTAACGATAAACGAACCAAGCCGTATATCCGATGCCAATCAGCTGTAGGGTTGGCGCTATCAACGGCAAGCTATGAATCGCTGTTAGCAAAGCCACTGTTATCCTTAATGTGACTAACACTGCTAAGAGTAGTCCAAGGGTAATGAGCGATCGCTGGTAGGAGGAAAAAAAGTTGCCCGCATAACTTGGCATCTTTTCTAAAAACCTAGCGATTTGTGCCCACACCTGCTGTACTTGCCCAGTATAGGCTTGAGTAGACGACACTTGTAACTCCGAAGGTGTTCCTTCTACGTTTTGTACATTGACTTCTACTGAAGGATTTTCAGATTCAAGCCTACTTTCAGAAGAGGGAGTTTCAGGATTCATATCAATTTTTGGGAATGACAACAACTTGATGTCTTGGTTGGTTATGGGAGTGTTTCTTCTAGTTCTGCTTTTTCTAATCAAAAAGTGAAGAACAGACTCTGCTACCAAGTTATTATCTATTGGGGTGATAAAAATCAAGCATCCTGAGGTACAAGTAGCAAAACTACCAAGCTGGAACACCGAACGCTCGATTTTCTCCTTTAAAAATTGACAAGCTTTCCCGCAACCGGCTGTAGCATTGGTTCAGCACTTTATAGAAAGCTCTGTGAAACTCACTCAGTCCACTATCGATCTCACTCAAGCAGCAGCTAGTGAAATAAAGCGTTTGCAATCCAAGCGTCAAAACGCCAACGCTCTATTATTTCGTCTAGCAGTTCAATCAGGTGGTTGTTCTGGCATTTCCTATACTTTCAGCTTTGATGAAGCTGTGAAGCCGGACGATAGACTGTATGAATGCAATGGCATTAGAGTATTGGTTGATGCTCAAAGCCTAGCCTACCTCAATGGCCTCACCTTAGATTACTCAGAGGATCTCATGGGTGGCGGGTTTCGCTTCCACAACCCAAACGCTAAAGAAAGTTGTGGTTGCGGTAATTCTTTCTCTATTAATGAGCCGCTTGCCGACTCTGCCACCCCAGAAGCTTAATTTCCAGCTCCTTTAAATTGACAGAACCCCTGACAGATGATAAACTCAGAATTTGTCTGCATTTGGAACTAGCAAGGATTCAGTAACCCCAGTAACTCATGCCCACAATCCAGCAGCTCATTCGTAACGAGCGCCTAAGTACACAGAAGAAAACTAAGTCACCAGCCCTAAAAAGCTGCCCGCAACGTCGTGGTGTCTGCACCAGAGTATATACAACGACGCCTAAAAAGCCAAACTCAGCCCTGCGGAAAGTGGCAAGAGTCCGTTTGACTTCAGGTTTTGAAGTAACGGCATATATTCCTGGTATCGGTCACAATTTGCAAGAACACTCGGTTGTGATGATTCGGGGGGGACGGGTTAAGGACTTGCCCGGAGTCCGTTACCATATTATTCGCGGAACCTTAGATACCGCTGGGGTTAAGGATCGCCGTCAGGGTCGTTCTAAGTACGGTACGAAACGTCCCAAGGCAAAGTAAGCGGAGTGTCTATCTGCATTGGTACAGTCACAATTGATGGCTTCCGTTTTGCAGAAAAGACAAAACGCTCATACGGCTCGAAAGCTCCCGAATCTCGTGCCAATTGCACAAAAAATGTGTGAAAATATCCGCTTCCGAGCGGATGCCGATGAAGCCCCGGTATAGGTGGTAGAGTTGGATTGAGGATGTTTTTACTGGATTCCGTGCGGGAAGACGCATCAGAGATGTTGTAAACACGTAGATAAGCACCCGTTAAAGCGAGTGTATGCGAATCCAGTAGGATGTATCTAAATCCGTAGAAGGTTGCTTCAGTTCCTCAAACCAAAAAATTGGGAAATTAATGCGCCAGGGAGACAACCGTTGCTGGCATTTAGGGAAAACCTCAATGTCCTCAATGTAGGTAGGGAAGAGTTTCACACTCGGGCGAAATCTCTACCTTAGTAGAAGGCGGCTCTCAAGAACCCGCAAAGACTTGTTGAAAAAAATCCCATCTCAGGCACGAACATTGGGAGGGATCGTAAAAATTCTGTATTTTATTCATTGAAGGCTTAGTATGTCTCGTCGTACCGTTGTTAAAAAGCGTCCTGTTCCCCCTGATTCGATGTATAACAGCCGTCTTGTCAGTATGATGGTGCGGCGGATTATGCATAGTGGCAAGAAATCTATTGCGACTGGGATTATCTATGATGCGCTAAAAACCATCGAAGAACGGATTGGAGCAGATCCCCTAGAGACTTTTGAGAAAGCAGTTCGGAATGCGACCCCTTTGGTGGAAGTCAAGGCTCGTCGAGTGGGTGGTGCCACCTACCAGGTGCCAATGGAAGTCCGCCCTGACCGTGGAACTGCGCTAGCGCTGCGTTGGCTAATTCAGTTTGCTCGTTCTCGCCCAGGCCGCACAATGGCTGGGAAGCTCGCAAATGAGCTGCTTGATGCCGCTAATGAGACAGGGAATGCGATTCGCAAACGCGAAGAAACTCACCGAATGGCTGAAGCGAATAAGGCGTTCGCCCACTATCGATACTAAGCACTACTACAGACGCGAGATCGGTTATTGCGACTGTTTTGCTCGCGTCTGTACGAGCTGAAAATCTTAAATAAAGTATACAATTTTAAACGAGATAGAACGCATAGCACATTACTAGCTATGCGGCACAGAGGAAGGAGGTAGCTGTGGCACGTACCGTCCCGCTAGAGAGAACACGCAACATCGGAATTGCTGCCCATATTGATGCGGGCAAGACAACAACAACAGAAAGGATTCTGTTCTATTCCGGTATCGTTCATAAAATTGGCGAAGTCCACGAAGGCACAGCAACGACTGACTGGATGGAGCAAGAGCGGGAAAGAGGTATTACCATTACCGCCGCTGCGATTAGCACGAGCTGGCGGAATCACCAAATCAACATCATTGATACCCCTGGTCACGTAGACTTCACGATTGAAGTAGAACGTTCAATGCGGGTGTTGGATGGCGTGATTGCTGTGTTCTGCTCGGTGGGAGGCGTGCAGCCTCAATCTGAGACTGTATGGCGACAGGCAGATCGGTATAAGGTGCCTCGGATCGCTTTTATCAACAAAATGGATCGGACTGGAGCGAACTTTTACAAAGTTTATAACCAGATACGCGATCGTATGCGGGCAAATGCTGTCCCCATTCAAATTCCTATTGGTGCTGAAAGCAACTTTGAGGGAATTGTAGACCTAGTTCGGATGCAAGCCTACCTCTACAAAGACGATCAGGGCAAAGAAATTGAGGAAATAGACATTCCTGCAAACCTTCAAGAGGTAGCCCAAGAGTACCGCACTAAGCTCATCGAATCTGTAGCAGAAACCGATGATGCCCTGACGGAAAAATATTTGGAAGGCGAAGAACTAACCGAACTAGAGATTCAAAAGGCGTTGCGTAAAGGCACGATTGCTGGAACAATCGTCCCGCTGTTGTGTGGTTCTGCCTTTAAAAATAAGGGTGTCCAGCTGCTATTGGATGCAGTGGTAGATTATCTACCCGCTCCCATTGACGTTCCCCCAATTCAAGGACTATTGCCAGATGGCACTGAGGTAGTAAGGCACGCTAGCGATGACGAACCAGCGGCTGCTTTAGCTTTCAAGATTATGGCAGACCCCTATGGACGCTTGACATTCATTCGGGTATATTCTGGCGTAATCAAAAAGGGCAGTTACATCCTCAACTCAACCAAAGATAAAAAGGAACGTATCTCCCGCTTGATCGTTCTCAAAGCTGACGAACGAATCGAAGTAGATGAAATGCGGGCTGGTGACTTAGGTGCAGCTTTAGGTCTGAAAGAAACCTATACGGGCGATACCATCTGTGACGAAAACTCACCAGTGATTCTGGAGTCTCTGTTTATACCAGAACCTGTAATCTCCGTAGCAGTGGAACCCAAAACTAAGCAGGATATGGAGAAGCTCTCCAAGGCTCTGCAATCGCTCTCAGAAGAAGACCCGACGTTCCGAGTTCACATTGACCCAGAAACTAACCAGACAGTAATTGCGGGGATGGGCGAACTGCACCTAGAGATTCTCGTAGATCGGATGATGCGAGAATTCAAAGTAGAAGCCAACGTTGGTGCGCCGCAAGTTGCCTACCGCGAAACCATTCGCAAAGCTGTCAAAGCTGAAGGGAAATTTATCCGTCAGAGCGGTGGTAAAGGTCAGTACGGTCACGTTGTGATTCAAGTCGAGCCAGGAGAGCCGGGGACTGGTTTCGAGTTTGTCTCCAAAATTGTTGGGGGTATAGTACCTAAAGAGTACATAAACCCAGCAGAGCAAGGGATGAAAGAAGCCTGCGAATCGGGTATTGTAGCTGGATATCCGGTGATTGACCTCAAGGCGACGATGGTGGATGGCTCTTACCACGAGGTAGATTCCTCAGAAATGGCTTTCAAAATCGCAGGCTCAATGGCGATTAAAGAAGCTGTAATGAAGGCTTCACCAGTGCTATTGGAGCCTATGATGAAAGTTGAGGTGGAAGCTCCAGAAAACTTCCTTGGGGATGTGATGGGAAACCTCAACTCCCGTCGCGGTCAGATTGAAGGCATGAACTCGGAACAAGGCATTACAAGAGTAACAGCCAAAGTTCCGCTTGCAGAGATGTTTGGCTATGCGACGGATATCCGGTCGATGACTCAAGGGCGGGGTATCTTCTCAATGGAGTTTAGCCATTACGAAGAAGTTCCTCGCAACGTGGCTGAAACCATCATCGCCAAGAGCAAAGGGAACACATAAATCGGTCTGTAGTCTTTGGTCAGTTGTCAGTAGAAAAGCCAACTGACAACTGACAACGGACAACTGGCAAAGGAAAAAGGAAAAAGGAACAGGTAATAATGGCACGCGCAAAGTTTGAACGCACTAAACCCCACGTCAATATCGGCACGATTGGTCACGTTGACCACGGTAAAACGACCTTAACCGCTGCCATTACGATGACTCTGGCAGCAATGGGTCGGGCGAAAGCAAAGGGTTATGCCGACATTGATGCAGCGCCGGAGGAAAAGGCTCGCGGTATTACCATCAATACCGCCCACGTTGAGTATGAAACCGAATCTCGCCACTATGCCCACGTGGACTGCCCAGGTCACGCGGACTATGTGAAGAACATGATCACGGGTGCAGCTCAAATGGATGGTGCCATTCTGGTGGTGTCGGCGGCAGATGGCCCCATGCCTCAGACGCGGGAACACATCCTCCTGGCTAAGCAAGTTGGCGTTCCCCGGCTAGTTGTCTTTTTGAACAAGCAAGACATGGTGGACGATGAAGAATTGTTGGAACTGGTAGAACTGGAAGTCCGGGAACTGCTAAGTTCTTATGAATTCGACGGTGACAATATTCCCATCGTCGCCGGCTCGGCGCTACAAGCGTTGGAAGCGATGGCTGCCAATCCCAAGACCCCACGGGGTGAGAATGAGTGGGTAGATAAAATCTACAAGTTGATGGATGAGGTCGATGCTTACATTCCTACTCCAGAGCGGGATATTGATAAGCCCTTCCTGATGGCTGTGGAAGACGTATTCTCCATCTCAGGGCGTGGTACCGTTGCGACTGGCCGGATTGAGCGGGGCAAAGTCAAAGTTGGGGAAACTGTTGAGCTGGTGGGAATTCGAGACACTCGCAGCACAACAGTAACTGGCGTGGAAATGTTCCAGAAGACCTTGGATGAAGGGATGGCTGGCGATAACGTCGGCGTTCTACTTCGGGGTTTGAAGAAGGAAGATATTGAGCGGGGTATGGTGCTAGCCAAGCCTGGTACAATTACTCCTCACACTCAGTTTGAGTCTGAAGTGTACATCCTTCAGGAAAAAGAAGGCGGTCGGAAAACACCGTTTTTTGCTGGCTATCGTCCTCAGTTCTACGTGCGGACAACCGACGTAACTGGAACCATCAAAGCTTTCACCTCGGATGATGGCTCTAACGCCGAGATGGTGATGCCAGGAGACCGGATCAAAATGACCGTTGAGTTGATCAACGCGATCGCAATTGAGCAAGGGATGCGCTTCGCGATTCGTGAAGGCGGTCGCACCATTGGTGCTGGCGTCGTCTCCAAGATCCTAAAGTAGGATTTTGACCAACAAATAAGGAGCAGAAAAGCATATGCTTTTCTGCTCCTTATCTATGTCCTTGAAATCAGATGCTAAACTCCAAGAGCTGTACGTGTACGGCAAAAAACCGCCGTTCTAGTAACAACTAAAACCTAACAAATAACCACTAATTAGAACCTGGACAACTGAAAATGGCAACTATCCAGCAGCAAAAAATTCGCATTCGCTTGAAGGCTTTTGACCGGCGTTTGCTTGACACCTCTTGCGAAAAGATTGTCGATACGGCAAACCGGACACAGGCAACAGCTATTGGCCCCATTCCCTTACCAACCCGGAAGAAAATTTACTGTCTTTTGCGCTCTCCTCACGTTGATAAGGATTCGCGGGAACACTTTGAAACTCGGACTCACCGCCGCATCATTGACATTTATCAGCCCACCTCCAAGACAATTGACGCTTTGATGAAACTGGATTTGCCAGCAGGCGTTGATATTGAAGTCAAACTTTAAATACACGCTCTTGTGAGTCTGCATTCGACGAAGCCCTTTAGAGATACCTCTAAAGGGCTTCGTCGTTGGGATTCTAGGAAAGAGATCGGTTAAAGTAAGTAAAGAATCGCACGTACAGCAAGTATAGGGACAATGGCATCCTCTTCCTCAATCGCAGTTCGAGAACTCCCCCTGTTTCCACTGCCCGAAGTGGTGCTATTTCCAGGGAGACCTTTACCGCTACATATTTTTGAATTTCGCTACCGAATCATGATGAACACGATTCTGGAGAGCGATCGCCGTTTTGGGGTTTTGATGTGGGACCCAGTTCAAAGTAAACCAGCTGCCGTGGGATGCTGCGCTGAAATTATCCACTTCCAGCGTCTTCCCGATGACCGAATGAAAATCTTGACCTTGGGACAGCAGCGGTTTAGGGTCTTAGAGTACGTCCGCGAAAAGCCTTATCGCGTCGGTTTGGTGGAATGGATTGAAGACCATCCACCAGAAAAAGACCTCAGAACCTTAGCCTCTGAGGTTGAACAACTGCTCAGAGATGTGGTACGTCTCTCATCCAAGTTGACCGACCAAGACATGGAGCTACCAGAAGACTTGCCCACCCTCCCCAGAGAATTATCCTACTGGGTTGCCAGCAATCTTTACGGGGTGGCATCTGAACAGCAAGCCCTTCTGGAAATGCAAGATACGACAACCCGCCTAGAGCGAGAAGCCGAAATTCTCACTTCTACTCGCAATCATCTCGCGGCTCGTACCGTCCTCAAAGATGCGCTCCAGTAAGTTTCATTAGTTGTTAGTCATTAGTCTTCAATGATTAGTTCAGTGCAAAAACCTTAACTAATCACTGATTCAGAACTAATGACTAAGGACTAAACACGAGCATCTGCTCGCAAGTCATACCAGCCATACCAGTGACGAACTGCAAGCCATACAGCGCCCAAGAGAGCGGCTACGCTGAGAGTGAGTCCCGTGTAAGGAACGACTAGTCCTAAGACTGGCACAACCGCACCAGCAATCGTGCAAATGACGGCGGCAAGAGACGCACGGCGGTTTGACCCCAATCCCCACGCTAAGGCTAGCAAGACGATAGAGATGAGAGTCCAAGCCAGCTTGACATCAATCAGGCGGCTAAGATAAGTCAAAGTTAGCAGACAAGCGAAGAAAATACCGCCAGCGATCGCTACATTTCTGAGGCTCATGGGTAGCGACATATAAAGCAATAATATCCACCACAAGAATACGGCTGGTGCGAGTAACAGCAACCGGGGAAGGATGCCAGTGTTGCGAATTGGGCCAGTCGAAGTAAAGACACCAAATGGATTTTGGACGGAAACGTTGTCGTCAAATACCCAAGTAAATCGGGTGCCTTGTCCCTCAACCTTACTTTCTGTGGGGATAATCCCACTAGCAAAATCCGCTCCAGGGAAGTTAGCCAGCGCGGTGAGGCGGAAATTGGAGAGTAATTGCCCGGTGGCACTATAAACCCAGCGCGGCCCTCCTTGAGCTTTATAGGTGACTTTAAAACTAGCTGTTTGTCCGGGTTCGAGACGGAATGGAAAACCATAGTCACCGGGATTCGCTTGCTGAAGCCGAGTCCCGTCCCGCTCTACCTTATAGCTTTGCAGCAGTGAGTAACCGGCAGGCGGCGGGACTTCAAAGAAAAAATTGCTAACATCGGTCAGCGGGTTGGTAACTTTATAATCGGCACTGTAGTCAACGCGATAAATTGCGCGACGATCTTGGGCATCTGTGCTTTGGTCAATTTTTACCTGAACTTGCGATTCGCTCAGAGTTAGCAAACGGCTAACTTCTCGCGTATCGTTGACTTTGACGATTTTACCCTCAACTTGAGTGGTATAAGTGTAAGGCTCTTTGAGGACATAGCGCACTTGGGGTGCAGGTTGCTCTAGCCTGTCACCGGCAACACTGGCAGCTATCTGAGCGACCCGTGCTTGTTCCCAGTGGTGGTAGCGATTGCCTAAAGTTGAGCTAAGAAAAAATCCTCCCACCATTAGAATTAAAACCAAGGCAGCGTGGGGTAAACTTCGCAATAATCGAGAGTAGCGAACCACCCATTCACCCATGAAAAGCGCTTGTTCTGGTTGATCTCGACGGAGAGAGAAATTTAGCAGCGCGATCGCAATTCCCAACGCACCAACTAGAAACACAATGATGAGGAAGGTACTCAGTACCTGTCCCCCAAATTTCATTAGCTCAGCCGGATGCGTTAAATCGGGCAATCCGGGAATGCCTTGAGCAGATTGAAACATAAAAGTTTGGGATTTTGTAGAGACGCTCGATATAGCGTCTGGTTTGAGTTTTAGAGACTACAGTCCCAAGGCTAGAGTTTCCCTACCGGCAGAATTGAATAGCTACCAAAGATTTTGAGCGTTTCGGTATAAGTGGATAATTCTTCTAAGGCAGATTGAACTGATGCCTCTGTAGTGTTCGCTTCCAAGTCAATAAAGAACAGATAGTCGCCAAGACTCCGCTTCGTCGGACGAGATTCAATTCGACTCAAGTTAATGTCACGACTGGCAAACACTTGAAGCAGTTTGGCGAGTGCCCCAGGTACATTGGCAGGAACGCTGAACGCCAGAGAAGTACAATTGCCTCCGGTAGCGGGTTGTAAACTCAGCACCCAGAACCGCGTGTAGTTGTCAACATAATCATTAATCGGGCAAACCAGAATCGGTAGATTGTAGAGTTGAGCGGCTCTAGAGGAAGCGATCGCTCCCGCTGTTTTGTCCTCATCCAGATACTGTAGCGCCTCTGTCGTCGCATTTGTTGGCACCAGCTGCACCTGCGGCAGAAACCGCTCCAGCCACCCCTGGCACTGAGCCAAAGCCTGTGGGTGAGAATAAACCGTCTGAATTGCCTCTAAATTCGCAGCTCGTGACATCAGAGCATGAGAAATTGGCAGTACCAAAGCTTGTTGAATTTGCAGGGTATCCAGCTGCCATAGGGTATCCAAGGTTGTCGTAACACTACCCTCAACCGAATTTTCTACCGGCACGACTGCCAGATCCGCTTGTCCCTGTGCGGCTGCTCGGAGTGTTTGAGTAATGCTGGGATAAGGACATAACAAGGCTTCCTTTCCCATTTGGGTTAGCCAGCTAACATAAGCCAAAGCAGCGGCTTCTGCGTAAGTACCAGGAGGCCCTAAGTGTGCAACGGATACGACCATTAAAGCTAGCCCTTTATTTTTCCGTGATAGTCATTCTGACACCTTTTTAACCTTTCTCAGAAAGCTAGTGTCAACTGTTCTCTCCCTCGCAAGGGATAGGCTTGTAGAGCTACTTTCTGTCCAACCCCAGTCTCTATTTCTTAATGCCTCCGAAAGAGGAGACCTACTTAATGAATTTTTATAATTACAGAATCCTTTAGTCGATGCATTGTTTACTAGGACGGGTTTTAGCTCCAGAAACAAATTCCGCCTGCTTTTTTAAGAACTGTAAAGTAAAATTAATTTAATCAAGCGTACAGAATTACATTCTGTTACCATCCTCTCATGCAAACTCAATTTGTTGCCTCCCAATCCGTTCAAATTGCTGTTCCGGAACAACCAGTTCCCATTCAGCATTATTTGCGCCAGCCCCAACGTCTTGTACAGGCTCTAGTCGATCCGACACGGATTGAACAACTCAGTGAAGAGCTTTTTCGCTTGAAAATGCGCCCCTTAAGTTTTATGACACTGAGCATTCAACCGATTGTAGATTTAAGAGTATGGGCAGAGTCGGATGGAACGGTTCATTTAACATCTACCAAGTGCGAACTTCGCGGTGTTGAATATATTAATCAACGCTTTGCGCTCAATTTAATTGGTAAGCTTTCTCCGTGCCAGTTTAATGGAACAACTCATCTCAAAGGAAAAGCAGATTTAGAGGTCAAAGTTGAGTTACCACCGCCTTTTTTGTTTACGCCTAAACCGTTTTTAGAAGCGACTGGAAATGCTCTGCTCAAAAGTGTGCTGCTCACTATCAAACAACGATTGATGCATCAGCTGCTTTTAGACTATCGTCGGTGGGCAAGCGCTACTAATCATCAGCCCTCTGCAATTAACAATCAGGCTTCCGAAAGTTTTGAGTTTTGAATTTTCAGAGCGGGTTTGCTCGTCTTATCTGTTTTCTCAGCAATAGGTTTGATAAACCCGCTTGTACTAAATTGGCAATGAGTAGGGCATCAGTAAATTGTTTTTATTGATTACCCATCCGACAGGGACTAAAAGACATTCGATGCAAGCGGGAAGGGCCGTATTGTTGTAGCGCCAGTAGATGCTGAGCAGTACCGTAACCTTTATTCGCTGCTAAATGATAAGCAGGATACTTGGTGGCGAAACGCATGACTAGGTCGTCACGCCACACTTTAGCAACAATGCTAGCAGCAGCAATTACCAGCGATCGCTCATCACCCTTCACAAGATTCTGTTGCGGTACCACCAAGTCTGGCAGCGACCACTTCCCATCAACCAGACACATCTGCGGCTGTACCTTTAGCTTAGTGACAGCCCGCTTCATTGCCAATAACGACGCCTGCAAGATGTTGATCTGGTCAATTTCCTGATTGTTGGCATAGCCGATTTTCCAGTCAAGCGCGATCGCTTGAATGTGTTCTGCCAGTTTGCTGCGCCGATAGCTAGACAGCTGTTTGCTGTCTCTAACCCCAGCGGCTGCAAGTTCCTCAAAAGCAGACTTTGGTAAAATTACAGCCGCTGCCACCACTGGCCCAAATAAAGCCCCGCGCCCCACTTCATCCACTCCGGCAACCAGTTCCCAATCGCCAGCTAACTCTGGCAGATCGGCTGGGTTGAAATTTGGTTTACGGATTCGCTTTACGACGGCGGGGGCATTTTGCACTTGCGGCGACACGATCGTTGACTCCTTGAGAATTTAGCTTCTGACGAATGAAGGATGAATCATAACAGTATGGAAAGACTGAATTTTTAGGTAAATACCTACAGTCTTTCTCGTTTCATCCTTCATCCGGCGCGTTAGCGCCGCTTCGCTAACATCCTTCAGCCTTCAGAAGCCTCCGTTGCAGAAGACCGACGACGACGCCGCCGGTTTATCACGGGGCTACTTTCGGCTTCATTAGAGGATGCAGAAGAAGCACTCTCCACAGTGTCTTCTTCCCTAGGAGCTTCGGGTTCGGGCATTACCACAGGCATCACCAACTGAGTTGGTGGTTCCTCGTCCGTTGTCTCATCTCCCCCATCTCTCATCTCATCTTCCTCGTAGGCGGAGGATATATAAGAGAATTTCTCGTCAAGCGCGGACTCTACGCCAGGAATATCCCTATCTATGATGTTATCTATGACGCTGACAGCTTCTCTGTTTGGTTCTACAGACGGTGCAGGTGCAGTTTGGGCAGACTCTCCGGGTAAGGTGACAGAAACAATCGCTGATTTAGGATTTTTGACCTGCCGATTCAGGAGTACCAACGGAGAAATTCCCATTAAAGCATAGATATCTTGTTGCTCTGGGGTCATTTCAATCGAAACAATCTCCGGCGGTTCAACTTCCTGCCTGGAAGGCTTAGGACGCTCCGGTCTTGACGCCCGACGACCTTCTTCCACAGCGGGTAAAACGGGCAATGGCGCTGCTGTAAATACCTCGGTATCTCTGGATACTTCTGGTTCTGCCACCGGACTCTGTCTGAAATGATTCACCAGTGGCGGAGAAGTCGAGACTCGAACGGGATTTTTAGTGATTTCCTCTCTTGCAGGAGGTTCGCCAATACGGCGGCGACGACGACGGCGATTATTGTTATTGACTCCTCCCCGTTCCTGATAACTGGGATGATGCATCAAATCCATTGCGTCATCATCATCATCATCATCAACAGCTAAATCTAAGGCTTCGCTGCGACTTTCACGGATGTCTGGGAGGGGCATTTCCCGGACGCCAAGTTCGTTTCGTTCGTTTCGTTCGTTTCGATAAGGTGCCGTCCGGACTTCCCTTACAGGCACTGGCATAGAATGCTCGGCAATTTCCCCGCCATTTCGGGCAGGCTCACCCGGAAGGCGAACTTGATGCCCCAAGCCGCCGCAGGTCGGGCACGCCTGACTAAACAATTCGTAAATATTTTGACCTTGACGCTTCCGGGTCAGTTCTACTAAGCCGAGTTCTGAGAGTTGAGCAATCTGCGGTCTTGCTTTATCTACTTTCAGTGCTTTGTTAAAATGTTCCAGCACTTGCAGCTGGTCTCGCCGCTGATCCATGTCAATAAAGTCAACAATAATCACACCGGCGATATTCCGAAGCCGCAGTTGGCGGGCAATTTCCGTTGCTGCCTCGCTGTTAGTCCAGAGGACGGTTTCGCGGGCTGTTGCGGAGCGGGTAAAGGAACCGGAGTTGACATCTATGACCGTCAATGCTTCCGTCGGCTGAATGATAATGTAGCCACCGGAAGGAAGATCAACTCTAGGCTTGAGGGCTTCTCGAATGGCAGCATTGACGCGGAAGTATTCTAAAATCGGGAGACGCTCGCGGTGATGGTCGATCAAAACCCCTTCAGGCGATCGCCCTCCGCTCCAGCTAAGTAAGTATTGCTTGACTCGTTTGACTCCCGTGTGGGAATCTACCACAATGCGATTGACTTCCGCACTGTACATATCTCGCAGGACGCGCTGAATGAAATCATCGTCCCGATTCAACAGCGCTGGTGCCCTGGTGGAGTTTACCTCTTGCTGAATTGCCTCCCACTGTTTTTGCAGAGACTCTAAATCTTCAATGATGGCTTCTTCCGAGCGTCCTTCTGCTTCTGTCCGCACGATCAGCCCCATACCTGCGGGTTTAATCAGAACCGCTAACGCTCTTAGGCGGTTGCGTTCGCTCTCACTCTTGATTTGCCGAGACAGACTTACACCCCGTCCGAAGGGCATCAACACTACATAGCGTCCGGGTAAGCTGACGTTTCCGGTAAGCCGGGGGCCTTTGTTGCCCGTCGGCTCTTTCATCACTTGTACCAAGACTTTCTGCTGGGGTGTCAGCAGTTCTGTAATCGCACCCGCAGAGCGTTTTAGCCGCAACGGCCCCAAGTCAGTAACATGAATAAAGCCATTGCGCTCTGTATCTCCAATGTTTACAAAGGCGGCATCTATCCCAGGTAAGACATTTTCAACAACGCCCAGATAAATGTCTCCAACTTGATGGTTGCCAGTCGCAACGACGAGTTCTTGAATTTGATCTTCCCAAAATACGGCAGCGATTCGATGCTGCTCTGCGATGATAATTTGCTTTGGCATTCAATTTCCTCAAAATTTGCAGCAAGCTGATAGCACAACAGACAGGCGGAAGTTGCTCACTGGCAGAAGGCGGAATGGAATGTATTCATTTATCCTTCCGTACCCTTCGAGGTACAACGAAGAGCGGCTCTTCGAGAAGACCTTCGGTCTACGCCCCACATCCTTCATCCTTTCGAGGTGACTCTCACTTTTGCTCAAAAAAAATAACAGTGTCAGCCTGAAACAACTCTGTACGGGCCGGTTTTGTTTTACCTTCTGGTTCAATGACAGCAGGGATAGATTCTAAACCCGCCCCTACCTAGAGAGAATAAAGGTGCGATCGCCCATAGTCACTGGAATCAGTAACCGACAAGCTGGGTCAACTCTTCCCCGATGAATTTAAGTTGCCAGTGCCATCCTTTTTCAAAAAGGTTGAACGCTGGACTTTGCCAAGAATGAACAGAAAGTCTCAAAGAAAAGCTAGCTGCGCGAGCGCCACCATGACAGGTTCACACGAGGGGCAACCCGATGGAGCCTCGATCCGCAATTGCTTCTATTGTGATGTATTATATCGCGCTGTTACGCCGATCGGACGTAACTTAGATTGGCAGTGGCGTTAGCCAGAACTTTCTCAACCTAAGTTTGCAGATTTGGTTGCTTAACCGACAATCGAAGCTTGTCTACGCAGACTGGAAATCGTAGCGATCGCGTGCTGTGCGACTCGATCGATCTCCTCCGCAGTATTCTGCCGTCCAATCCCAAACCGTACCGACGCATAAGCCAACAGTTCCGAGCGTCCTAGCGCCGTCAGGACGTGAGAGGGAGACACTTTGACAGAGGTACAAGCCGATCCAGAAGACACTGCCACCACTGGTTGCAATCCCAGTAATAGCGCTGCTCCATCTACACCCTCGACACTAATATTAAGGTTTCCGGGTAGTCGCTGGGTGGGATGTCCATTTAAATGAATCCCTGTCAAACCGCTTAGTTGCTGCCATAGGCGTTCCCGCAACTGGACGAGGCGTTGCGTCTGCGATTCCATTTCCGTGAGTCCCAGTTCTACTGCCTTGGCAAACCCAACAATTTGCGGTGTATAAAGAGTACCAGAGCGCATCCCCCGCTCATGACCGCCTCCATGCATTTGGGGTGCCATTTGGACTCTAGGGTTGCGGCGTCGGACGTAAAGAGCGCCGATTCCTTTAGGGCCATAGACTTTATGGGCAGTCATTGACATCAAATCAATGTTCATCGCCGCTACATCTAGGGGAATTTTGGCAATTGCTTGGGCAGCATCAGTATGGAAAAGAACCTGATGCTGGCGACAAATTGCCCCAATCTCTGCTAACGGCTGTATAACTCCAATTTCGTTATTCGCCGCCATCACCGAAACTAAAATCGTGTCCGGACGAATCGCTTTCTCTAACTGGGTTAAATCAATAAGTCCATCGCTTTGCACGGGGAGGAAAGTCACCTCAAAACCAAGCGATCGCAAATAATCACAAGGATCGAGAACCGCATTATGTTCCGTCTCTACAGTAATAATGTGGCGTCCTTTTTGAAAATAAGCTTCCGCGACGCCCTTAATTGCTAAATTATTTGCCTCCGTCGCACCGCTGGTAAAGACAATTTCTTCCGGTGTGGCGTTAATCGCGTCTGCCAAAATTGCTCTCGCTTGTTTGACAGCAGCTTCCGCTTCCCAGCCATAGACATGGGTAATACTGGCAGGGTTGCCAAAATGCTCGGTAAAGTAAGGCAGCATTGCCGCTAACACCCGCTCATCAAGAGGTGTCGTTGCATGGCAATCGAGATAAATAGGGCGCTGAGTCAATTGTTTCGTTGAATGGTTCACAATCCCATTTTGGCAAATTGTAGGTTTAGCAATTGAGGATACGATAGCTATAGCCTCAGCTCGGTGCAGAAGGAGGTTCCCATGAGTCTGACTATCCAGGATTTAGAAAAGCTGCAAGAAAAGCGATGAATGTTTTAGGGCGATCGCTTTCTAGGCTTTCTAGAAAAGTTATCTCAAGATCCTCAATCTTTTAGGGCGACGATTGCCAAACCTCGATTTTCCCCTCCTCACCATTGCTGACCAGGGTTTTCCCATCAGGACTAAAAGTAACAGAATTAACAGCGCCTGAATGGTTAGAAATCGGGCTTTTTAGCTCTCCTGTTTGTGGATTCCACAGCTTGATTGTCTTGTCCCGACTTCCACTCGCGAGAGTCTGCCCATCGGGACTGAAAGCAACCGAATTAACATAGTCTTTATGGGCAAAGATAGTCCGTGTAGGGCTACATGGCTGTGCGCCTTTACAACCCTTCAAAAGCTCTTGCAGATTCCATAGATAAATTTTGTCAGAAATGTTGCTAGTGGCGAGAATTCGACCATCTGGGCTAATGGCGACAGCAGGAACACCATTGTCTGAAGGCTCGGAGACGGTGCTAATCAGGGTACCTGTGGACAGATTCCACACTTTGATTGTTTTGTCATCGCTGCCACTGACAAGGGTTTGTCCATTTTGAGCGATCGCAACCGATAAAATAAAGCCTGAATGCCCCTTGAGAGTATTTTTCAGTTGCCCCGTGCCCAGATTCCACAGCTTGATTGTCTTGTCCTTACTCCCACTGGCGAGAGTTTGTCCATCTGGGCTAATCGCAATCGAAAAAACCCGGTCTTCAGGCCCTGATGTGAGGGTTTGCAGTAGTTGTCCAGAGTGCAAATTCCACACTTTAATGGTTCCGTCACCACTACTACTTGCTATCTTCTGCCCATCAGGGCTGAAGGCAAGGGAATAAACCCAGTCTGAATGACCTTTGAGGGTTTGCAGTTGTTGTCTCGTCCCTAAATTCCACAGCTTGATAGTGTTGTCATCACCACCGCTTGCGAGGGTTTGACCATCCGGGCTAATCGCAACCGAATAAACATTTTTTGAATTTCCAATAAAAGTATTGGCTAAAGCAATATTTTCTACCCGATCCCAAGAATTATTGAGTTTTTGCAACGACTGTGATGGACTATTTGAAATTTGTAATAAGGGTGATGAATTATTTTGTTTCGGAAAGTAGTAAATCCCCGCTGTTAGCGCGAAAGTAGTGGCAAGACCGACTCCAATTCCGATCAGCCAATGAGGTTTATTTTGAGGAGTCGCAACACCAGCATTGCTCATGGGTGTATCGACCGAGGATGTTGATAACTCAGCAACAGCATCCTGGATTGTTTGTGGCTGAGATGGGTCGGTTTGAGGTAATAGTGTAGAAGTGACAATTGGTTGAGTCGTGGCTGGTGGAGGCGTTAGGGTTTGTGTGGGTGGCACATGATAAGCCCCCGTTGACATTTGGGAATTAACCCATTGAAGTGCTTGCAAAGCTTCTGTTGCTGTTTGGTAGCGTTGACGGTGGTCATAGCGCACCATTTTGTCTAAAACATCGGCGAACGGCTGGCTGACTTGTACCTTATCCCGCCAAATCATCTCGCTGGTTGTCGGATCTTCTGGTAACTGGCTGGGTGGTATTCCTGTAATTGCTTGGATACCAATCATTCCCACTGCATAGATATCGCTGCAAAATCGCGGTTTGCCACCGAGTTGTTCGTTCGCCATGTAACCGGGCGAACCAATCGCAACCGTTAAAGTAGTATTCCTTTCAGAGTTAGTTTTTTGAGCGCTAACTTGTTTAACTGCCCCAAAGTCAATTAAAACGATCTTTCCATCTTGTTTGCGCCTAATTAAATTTGAAGGTTTGATATCGCGATGAATGACCTCTTGCTGATGAACAAATTCTAATATTTTTAAAATGTCTCCACAGAGGGTCATTACCTGATTTTCACTCAGATGCTTACCAACAGGTAACTCTTGCTTGAGTTCATGCCCTTCGATAAATTCTTGTACTAAATAGAACTCTTGCTCTTGTTCAAAATGAGCCAAAAGTTGGGGAATTTGATCGTGTTTTCCCAGCTTGTAGAGGACTTGGGCTTCTCGATCGAATAAACGCTGTGATACTTGTAAAGTTAAGGGGTCGGTAGCTTGGGGTTTAAGTTGCTTAACAACACACAGTGGATTTCCGGGTAGCTGCCGATCTTCAGCCAGGTAAGTTTGACCAAAACCCCCGCCTCCCAAGTGTTTGACGATGTAATAGCGACCACTGAGCGTTTTTCCCAGCATGACATTTGTACAGTGTAGTTGTCTGATAGTTTAGCCTTGGGAATCGGGAAATCCACAGAGTACGCGAACTGACAAGTCAGCGCTAGGCTAACCCCTCGCTTCGCATGAGCGCGATCGCTTTTCGCCCTCTTGTTTCCTCAGCCTTGATTCTCTACCCTTATTTCCCCAAGCTTCTAGCTTTAAGGCACGCTCCAAACCTTAATGGTTCCATCCAGGCTACTACTATAAATCGTCTGCCCATCCGGACTAATCGCAATTGCGAAAATCGTGTTGGAATGTCCCGTCAAGGTGCGAATCAATTCTCCAGTCCGCCGATTCCACAATTTTAGGCTGTTTTCTTTAGTCCCACTGCCACTAAAGAGCGTCTGACCATCTGGACTGAGGGCAACCGCATACACTCCCCCAGAAAAAGAGCCATTCGACAATCGAGATCCATGAGGAAACGTATTCAGCAGTTCGCCTGTTTGTAAATTCCACAATTTTGTAGTTCCATCTGGACTGCCACTGGCTAGGGTTTCACCATTCGAGCTAATCGCGATCGCCCTCACTGCCTCGATATGTCCCCCAAAGGTGCGGCGCAGTTCGCCCGTTTCCAAATTCCACACATTGATGTCATAAACGTTACTACTGAGCAGCGTTTGTCCATCTGGACTAATGGCAACATTCCGAACGCCCTCATCTAGCCCTTCTTTGATCCCGATCAGCGATCGCACCAATTCACCTGTTTGCAGGTTCCACACCTTGATGGTTTTGTCCTGACTACCGCTAACAAGGGTTCGCCCATCTCGGCTAATCGCAACGGAATACACATCCCCTAAATGCCCCCTCAGGGTGCGAAGCAGTTCCCCTGTTTGCAGGTTCCACACCTTAATTGTTTTATCGGCACTCCCGCTCACGAGGGTCTGACCATCCGAACTGATGGCAACAGAATAAACATATCCTGAATGCCCGGTCAGCGTGTGAATGATTTCTTTGCTGCGGACGTTTCTAATCTTAATCGTCTGGTCGAGACTGCTACTGACAAGGAACTGACCATCCGGGCTAATTGCAATCGATGTAACGCCGCCTGCATGGCCGGGGAGAGTGTTGACTAAAGCAATTTCTTGTGGTTTTTCTCCAATGGTATGAGGTCTTTGAAAATAGAAAATTCCGACTGTCAGAACTAAAGCCGTAGCAATACCCGCGCCAATTCTGATTAGTACAGGAGCCTTGTTTTGGATAGTAGAAATCCCTTCTTCATCAGACTTTGGTGGTGCTTTCTGAATGACCGATATCGCCACAGAAGAATTCTGGTTTGTCGGTTGCCTTGCTGATGAGATTTGAATCGACAGCGTCTGCGTGACGGGTAGCAAAGAAGCAGTAGGTGATGACCTGACATTATAAGGAGGGGGTGTCATCGGCTGCGTTACTAAGTCAGTATTGAGCTGCTGAAGCGCCTGCAAAGCTTCTATTGCTGTTTGGTAGCGTTGGCGGTAGTCATAGCGCACCATCTTGTCTAAAACATCTAGTAGGGGCACAGAATACCGCGTCCCGACTGGCAGGCGATCGCGCCATAAAATTTCACTGTTTCTGGAGTCTTCTGGCAGTTGAGATGGCGGTAATCCGGTAAGGGCTTGAATTCCCAGCATCCCTACAGCATAAATATCGCTACTGAATCGGGGTTTACCGCTGAGTTGTTCGTTTGCCATATAACCGGGGGAACCAATTACCACCGTTAAAGTTGTCTCTCCTGAAGAACTGACTGTCTCAGTGCCAACTTCTTTAACGGCTCCAAAATCAATCAAGACTAATTTGCCATCCTGCTTGCGCCTAATTAAGTTTGACGGTTTAATATCCCGGTGGATGACATCTTGCTGATGGACAAACGCTAAGACTTCTAAGAGGTCTTGTAAAAGAACAATGACGAAGTCCTCTCTCAGTTGCTTCCCAACAGGTAATTCTTGCTTGAGTTCGTGCCCTTCGATGAATTCTTGTACTAAATAAAACTCTTGCTCCTCCTCAAAATGAGCTAAAAGTTGAGGAATTTGATTGTGATTACCTAAGCGATAGAGGACTTGAACTTCCCGATCGAATAAACGTCTAGCTACCTCCAACGTTAATGAATCGTTAGCCTTGGGTTTGAGTTGCTTAACGACACATTGTGGATTGCCCGGTAGCTGCTGATCTTCGGCAAGGTAAGTTTGACCAAACCCCCCGCCTCCCAAGTGTTTGATAATTTGGTAGCGACCACTGAGCGTTTTTCCCAGCATGAGGTAGATGCAGTGTTCTGGCAGTTATTCTAGATTAGTCCCCAAGGCTCTGGTTTTGCTTGCCAGCCTTAGATGTTTTAACGCCCAACCCCTACCCCTGCAAGAGAAATCAGGAAACTTGTCCAGTTTCACAGGTCTAACTGAGTAGACACACTCCACTCGCTTTAGATGACTCCTGGCTCGTCCGGGAATGACAAGAGCCGTGGGAATGCAATAGATGAATGAAAGATAGAATTAGGACTTCGGCGCGATCGCATACCCTTTGGAAACAATTTAGGGCGACTCCCACCTGATTATGGAAGCACGCCCTAGAAAATTTGATTTCAAAAAAATACTGAAATCGGGTAGTCGCTCGTCGAGCTACCCAACTTTGAACCCTAGCCTACTTTTTTTGCTGACTGCGGGAGTAGTCATCTTGAAAACGAACAATGTCATCTTCTCCTAAATATTCCCCATTCTGAACCTCGATTAATACCAGAGGAATGACACCAGGATTCTCTAGGCGATGAGTATGGCATTGAGGAACATAGGTCGATTGATTACTGCTAAGAGTCAGTTCTTGCTCGCCACAAACAACCTTCGCTGTGCCTGAAACCACGATCCAGTGTTCGCTACGGTGGTAGTGCATTTGCAGGCTGAGCCGGTGACCAGGCTTTACTTCAATGCGCTTGATTTTGTAGCCTCGCCCTTCTTCCAGAATCGTGAAAGAACCCCAAGGGCGCAATTCCGTTGCAGCAATTCCGTTGGTGGCTATCGAACTGGGTAAAGGGAAGGCAGAAGTTTGAGAAATTTCTTGCGCCTGAGCCATTGATGTTTCTCCTTAAAACCGTTGCTTTGTCAGCATGGTGAATACATTTTGAGAATGGACAATTGTAGTGAGCGATCGCTGACACATTGAGGGAATCTTTGCCAAACATAGCAAATCAAACCAGGCTGTTGTAACCGTAAACTACTGAATCCTCGCAATCTACATCAAGTCTTCATAGAAGTTTTAACGGTTGACAAATTGGCTAAATCGTAAAAAAATCCTAAATCAGCGACTACCGGGTGGGCTGGAAGAAGATACCAAGACCGTTGTGAACGCGGGCGGCACTGGAGGGAGGGCGATCTAGGAGCTGCCCCCCTAAGTAGAGGCTGGTAGAGCTGCCACCGTCGAGGTTGAGGGCGTCAATGATACCCATTTTTTGCATCAGGGCAGCCATTTCTCTCAAAGTAGGCCCAGTTCCACCAACGCGATTGTGAACGGCAACAATCATTAGGTTGCCGTCTGCGGTCGTTCCAATTGCACTGCGAATTGCGGCTTGCTTATCGAAAGCGTCGCTAAATTGCTCGCCTTTGGCATTCAGCACAATTTGCCGATTTTGCAACAAAAGGGGACCAGCACCAACAATGTGCGGGTAGCGGTTAAAGTCAGCAGGGACAGTAGCTCCCTCTACCCATACTTTCGTACCAAGCGGGAGAGAACTGGCTGGCCCTCGGTTGGCGCGGAGGGTGAGTAAGAAACCATTGCGGGGAATGGGAAATGCAGTTTTCCCTGCAATCCCTCCGGGTAGAAGGCTCGTGACTTGGTTGTTCTGAACAACGGCAATGATTTCATCATCAATGAGAGGCGTGTAGGTTGCTCCCCACTCCGGGGTATAGCGGGAAATGCCTGCCTTGACGTAGCCACTGTTGAGGAAAAGAATTGGCAACCGCGCACCCGTTGCGGTCATTAAAGTTTCTTGGAGCGCCAGACGCCCAATTTTTACTGCTCCCGTATCATTCCAGGCGATCGCGCCTCGATTCAGAATCGGCCCGGATAACCAACGCCCATCCCGCCGAATTGCGCCTAAAGGTAGCTGGTTCTTGCGATTAAAAAAGCCCCCGTTGACTGCCGCCGAGGCGTGCCACATCTGGGCTGTCTCGCTCAGGGGAGCGACTCCCACCATCTTGGAAGGATGGCTCCAGATCGGTTTCATTTTAAAAAAGGGCAAGTTGACATCCCCCTGAAGACTGGGATTCAATATCAGTCCGACCACCGGAAATCGGGAAGAACCCAAACTCACATACTGCTGTTTCCAGCGGATTCCTTTCGCCCAAAGAATATCTCGCTCTACCATCGCCTCTGGTAGAAAATCGATAACCAATCGATTCGGGTTGGGTAGGGAGGAAAAGCGAGGAGACAGACCGGCTGGAATGTTGATACGGATTTGAGTTTGGTTCTGAATTGATTCCACCACTGGAGTCGGTAATTTCGAGCGATGGGGAAGTGGAACCATCAAGGGAATCTCTCCTTCTGTTTCCCTGTCCTTCTCTGCGACCTTCCCTTGCTTCGGAGCCTGTAGCAGTGGTACTGGAGCGGAAGAAAAACGCTGGAGGAGAGCGGGAGTAGCCACTGCATCCATTGTGACGACTAATTCTTCACCCTCTTTTCTCACTTGCCACGGCGTCGGACGATCGATCTCGATCGTCATGCGCGAACCCCTCGGTTGCAGTGCTGGTTGAATATCTGCCACTTGCGCTGGCTTAGAGGAAATCAAGAGCTTGGTGCCCTTTACCTCCATCTGCCAACCGGCTCTCTGGGCGAAATCGGTAATATCTAGATAGCGATACGACCCCACTGCCTGCGTCGCTAACATTAGCGGCTCCGTTGCCGGTTGGGAAAACCACTGTACCGGCTGTCTGGTGACATCTCCAGTATTTAAAAGCTCTACCCCCAATGTTTGACTCATTCCGGCGTCGCTAATTCCGGTACGGACAGACTCTCCCACCCGCCACTGACTCCAAGTGGCTGGCAAGGTGCGACCGTTGATAGAAACTTGATAACCCAACCGAGAAATCTGAGGCGATGCTGAAGGCACCAACGCCTGTGTGGTTAGGGGCAATTCCGGTGCCGGTAATTTTTGAAGCTTCCCAGTGGGAGCTGCAACAGGCAACGCTTGACTGGGCAACTTGTTGGGCCTGCTGAGAGCGGCATAAAACTGTAATCCTTTGGGGGGGAGCTTGTGGGGGGCTACAGGTATCTGCTTGGCAGTCGGTGGTGCTATCTGGCTCTTTTCTTCGCTCTCCCGTGCCTTTAACACTGGCTCTTTAGTGCTTCCGACCGGGGAAGAAGTCGCCATGTAAACTGAGAGGGCAATAATGGACGGGAGCGAGAAAGCGATTAGGCGACCGGGGGCAATTATGCCCGCTACACCATCGAACGTCTCACTCTGTGACGTCGTTCTCCTGATCATTCGACAACATCAATAAAAATAGGGCGGCTCTTCTGTAGGGGCGTATTTGCCATACACCTGGATAGCGCTGGATGCGTGTCTACAGAGTCACGACTTCTAAAATAACTCAGCGCGTCAGCAGCACAACTATCAAAAAACAATGACTTTATCTTCTCAAGCCTGCTTTTTTAGCTTCATAATAAAAAGCATAACCGCAGGGTTCGGCAAGACGCTTTATTCAACAACTCAATAGGGCGAAGCATTCGCTCTCAAAGTAGCGGCTAAAAACATAGCCCAGTCTAGACTTGGTGTTGACGATAGCCCCTACAATTTGTTTGTCCTGGCTCTATGTCTTGGGGTCGCTTACCAGTCCCTTGACCAGCGTCGGGGATTTATATTAGGCGTCATTAAAAAATGATAAGATGTCTAATCCGTCACTCTTGCAGGCTGCTGGGATAGGAATCGGGTTAGAACGAGGTTCTTAACAGCACCTTGCGGGAAGCGATCGCTCTGACAACCAGTTTTGTCACCCTTGGCTCTAGCACAAAAAAAGCAGAAAAAATAGTAATGTCATTCAGTTGCAGCCTTCATGGTCAAATGGCATCTATATCTAGATAAGTCAGGCTTTGGAGGCATCACCTAGTCTCGGCGAGAGAAGACTGAAATGAGTGTTTAAATACATTGACGACGAGTTTTGTCATCGTTTGACAATTTTTAATCCTGTTGTTTAGTAAAGTCTTGCCACAGGGTTAACAACCTGAGAACGGGAAATTTGTATCAGTAAGTAAAGGAAAAACGTGGATCAGCTCATGGAGAACAGGAGTGTGAATGATAATCATCAATTACAGGGAACGCTAAAGGGGGCAGAAACCTCTCCTGGCCCGCGATGGTTGGTAGAGGAGCGCGATGCCTGCGGCGTCGGGTTCATCGCCAATCCGCAGGGAACGCCAGAGCATGAATTAGTCGAGAAGTCTTTATCTGCCCTGGCTTGTCTGGAACACCGGGGCGGTTGTAGTGCTGACCAGGATTCTGGGGATGGAGCCGGTTTGATGACCGCCATTCCGTGGGAACTGTTGGGTGAATGGTTGGCAACTCAAAGCATAGAAATGCCCCCGACTCAGCAGACAGGGGTGGCAATGGTATTTTTACCCCAAGATACCGAAGCTGCCAGCAGAGCCAAGGACATTGTTCGGAAAACTCTCGAACAGGAAGAATTAACTGTCTTGGGATGGCGAGAGGTGCCGGTACAGCCCCAGGTGCTTGGGATACAGGCAAAAGAGAACCAGCCACGAATCGAGCAGCTGATCTGTACCTCGACCCATTTACAGGGCGATGAACTGGAACGAAAGTTGTATTTGGCTCGCTGCCGTATCGGCAAGGCACTCAAAGCCAATAGCGACCTCGATTTAGAATGGTCGGAAGATTTTTACGTCTGTTCGTTCTCTAGCCGCACCATCGTTTATAAGGGCATGGTGCGCTCCGCCGTGCTGGGAGAATTTTATACAGATTTAAAAAATCCAGTTTATAAGAGCGCCTTTGCGGTCTATCACCGACGCTTCAGCACCAACACGCTGCCCAAATGGCCTCTAGCCCAGCCAATGCGGCTTTTGGGGCATAACGGCGAAATTAATACGCTGTTGGGAAATATTAACTGGATGATGGCACGAGAGGCAGAGCTGAAGCATCCGCTTTGGGGAGAACGCATCAACGACCTCAAGCCACTCGTTCATCTCGATAATAGCGACTCGGCAACTCTTGATAACGTACTAGAGTTACTGGTACGCACGGGTCGGAGTCCTCTGGAAGCCTTGACGATTATGGTGCCAGAGGCGTACCAAAATCAGCCGGAATTGTTGGAGCGTCCAGAAATTGTTAATTTTTATGAATATTACAACGGGCTTCAGGAACCTTGGGATGGCCCAGCACTGCTAGTATTCAGCGACGGGAAAAAAGTAGGGGCGACCCTCGACCGCAACGGTCTGCGACCGGCTCGATACAGCATCACGCGGGATGGCTACGTCGTCGTCGCTTCCGAAGCCGGTGTAGTCGATTTGCCCGAAGCAGAGATTCTGGAAAAAGGTCGCTTGGGGCCAGGTCAAATGATCGCCGTTGACCTGGAAACCCACGAAGTTCAAAAAAATTGGGAGATTAAGGAACGGATTGCCGCTACCCATCCTTATGGAGAGTGGCTAGCGTCTCACCGACAAAATCTAGCAGCGGAGGCTTTTGCACCAGAACCAAAGCTGGATAATCAAACCTTGCTGCGCCAGCAAATTGCCTTTGGCTACACCACTGAAGATGTGGAAATGGTCATTGAGGAAATGGCGTCTTCTGGAAAAGAACCGACATTCTGCATGGGAGATGACATTCCCCTCGCAGTGCTGTCAGAAAAGCCGCATTTGCTTTATGACTATTTCAAGCAGCGCTTCGCCCAGGTGACAAATCCGCCAATTGACCCCCTGCGCGAAGGCATGGTGATGTCGCTATCGGTTTCTCTGGGTAAGCGGGGAAATCTCTTGGAAGTGAAACCAGAGTATGCCCGGTTGCTGAAGTTAGAGTCTCCGGTTCTGAATGAAGCACAACTAGAGCAAATCTGCGCTTCTTCTTTCGAGACAGAGCAGTTCTCAACGCTGTTTGAAATTGAGAAAGGGCCAGAAGGGCTAGAGGCAGCGGTTAAAAGCTTATGCGAAGCAGCGGCTCAAGCCGTCCGTGCTGGGAAAGAAATAATCATTCTAAGCGATCGCATAGCGAATGGTATTAGTGCCGAATCTAGCTATATTCCACCGCTCTTAGCTGTAGGGGCAGTACACCACCACTTGATTGGGCAGGGTCTGCGGACGAGGGCATCTCTAATTGTCGATACCGCTCAGTGCTGGAGTACCCACCACTTTGCTTGTCTAATTGGCTACGGTGCTTCTGCGGTTTGTCCTTATCTATCTCTGGAAACCGTGCGTCATTGGTGGAGCGATAGCAAAACCCAAAATATGATGCAGCGGGGCAGAATTAAGAGTATTAGCTTAGAGCAGGCTCAAAAAAATTACTGCAAAGCGGTAGAAGCTGGATTGTTGAAAATTCTCTCAAAAATGGGGATTTCTCTACTGTCTAGCTATCAAGGGGCACAAATTTTTGAGGCAATTGGTATTGGAGGAGATTTGCTGAAGCTCGGCTTCGCGGGGACGGCGTCGCGCCTCGGTGGCTTGAGCGTAGCAGAACTTGCCCAAGAAGTGATGTCCTTCCATTCGGCGGCGTTCCCAGAAGTGCCGCGCAAAAAGCTGGAAAACTGTGGCTTTGTGCAGTACCGTCCGGGGGGCGAGTACCACATGAACAGCCCGGAAGTTGCCAAGTCGCTGCATCAGGCGGTGAAGAATCCGCAGTACGACCACTACGAAGTTTATCAAAAGCACTTGCAAGGGCGGCCCGTAACGGCGCTCAGAGATTTGCTGGATCTAGAAAGCGATCGCGCCCCCATTCCACTGGCAGAAGTAGAGCCAGTCGAGGAAATTTTCAAGCGTTTCGCTACAGGTGGGATGTCTCTAGGGGCATTGTCGCGGGAAGCGCACGAAACCCTCGCGATCGCCATGAACCGCATCGGCGGTAAATCCAACTCTGGAGAAGGCGGCGAAGACCCAGTTCGTTACAAAGTTCTCGATGATGTCGATGAAATGGGTCATTCCCAGGTCTTACCGCATCTGAAAGGATTAAGGAATGGGGATACGGCTTCTTCTTCGATTAAGCAGGTTGCTAGCGGTCGCTTTGGCGTCACCCCTGAGTACCTGATGAGCGCCAAGCAAATTGAAATCAAAATCGCTCAAGGTGCCAAGCCGGGAGAAGGCGGTCAGCTACCGGGGACAAAAGTTAGCCCTTACATCGCCATGCTGCGCCGTTCCAAGCCTGGGGTGACGTTGATTTCGCCGCCGCCGCACCACGATATCTATTCCATTGAAGATTTGGCGCAGTTAATTTTTGACTTGCACCAAATTAACCCGAAAGCGGGAGTATCGGTGAAGCTGGTAGCAGAAGTTGGCATCGGTACCATCGCGGCTGGGGTCGCCAAAGCAAATGCCGATATTATCCAGATATCCGGTCACGATGGGGGTACGGGCGCTTCTCCGCTGTCGTCGATTAAACACGCCGGAAGCCCTTGGGAACTGGGGTTAACCGAAGTGCATCGCGTCCTCATGGAAAACAGCTTGCGCGATCGCGTGATTCTGCGAGTAGACGGTGGCTTTAAGAGTGGCTGGGATGTCGTTATTGCCGCTTTAATGGGCGGAGAAGAATACGGTTTCGGCTCAATTGCTATGATTGCCGAAGGCTGCATTATGGCGCGGATTTGTCATACCAATAACTGCCCTGTAGGCGTAGCTTCTCAGCAAGAAAACTTGCGGAAGCGCTTCCCCGGAATGCCAGAACACGTCGTCAACTTCTTCTACTTTGCGGCAGAAGAAGTGCGGAGTCTCTTGGCACGGTTGGGATATCGGTCGCTCAACGACATCATTGGTCGAGCCGACCTCTTGAAGGTGCGCCCAACGAAACTCACCAAGACACAGGCGCTGAATCTAGATTGCCTGACCCGTCTTCCCGATACCCGCGAAGACCGTTCCTGGTTGGTTCACGAGGCCGTTCATAGCAATGGCTCGGTTTTGGACGATCAATTGCTCAACGACCCGGAAGTTAAGGATGCGATCGCAAATCAGTCGAGCGTGACCAAAGCTGTAACCGTAGTAAATACAGACCGGACGGTTGGGGCAAGAATTGCGGGAGCGATCGCGACTCAATATGGAAACACCGGCTGGAGTGGCAGTCTTACCCTCAACTTCCAAGGCAGTGTGGGTCAAAGTTTTGGTGCCTTCAACCTCCCTGGCATCACCCTCAACCTGGAAGGTGAAGCAAATGACTACGTAGGCAAGGGGATGCATGGTGGCGAAATTGTCATCAAGCCGCCCCAGTCAGCCACCTACGATCCAGCCCAGAACGTGATTGTCGGCAACACCTGTCTGTACGGTGCCACAGGCGGCATTATGCTTGCCAATGGTCAAGCCGGTGAGCGCTTTGCCGTTCGCAATTCTAAGGGCATGGCGGTGATCGAGGGTGCAGGCGACCACTGTTGCGAATACATGACTGGCGGCGCGATTGTCGTCTTGGGCAGAGTCGGACGCAATGTGGGCGCGGGGATGACCGGGGGTTTAGCTTACTTCCTCGATGAGGATGGCAGCTTTACATCGAAGGTAAACCCAGAAATTGTCAAGCTGCAACGAGTCAGGACACCTGCCGGTGAGCAACAACTCAAAGAGCTGATTGAGCTGCACGCCGAACGTACAGGTAGCCAGAAAGCAAAAGATATTTTAGCCAACTGGGCTGAGTCTCTAGCCAAATTTTGGCAAGTTGTGCCTCCTTCCGAGGCTGATTCTCCAGAAGCCAATCCTGAAGCAACACCAGAAAAGGTGCTTAGCTCGGTGCAGTAAATAAAAAGTGAAGGGGAACCCGTCGGGTTCCCCTTACAAGCATCATAGAGAAGAAATTCTTGCTCTATAAACTCTATAAATGCCTGCGATATCGTACAGGCCAGTGGGATTCAGCATGATGGTAATGAGTGAAAGTAAATTTCTTTAATTCAAAATTCACCACTCAAAACTTAAACCTTTTTCCCAATCATCAGCCACCTCTGTATAGCCCATGAAACGGGAAATATTATCTTTCTTTATTCAGTTTTGGGAGCAGCCGGTTGAGTTTTGGGAGCAGCCGATTGAGCTTTCGGAGAAGCTGACTTAGCAGCAGCGGCTAACTTCACTTCTTTGTCTTGCATCTCCATCAGTTCTGGCACCGTGACAAACCTGTAGCCACGCTTTTTGTATTCGGTAATTAATTGGGGTAAAGCCCGCACCGTGTGGTCTCGATTGCCACCTCCATCGTGCATCAGGACAATTCCGCCTGGTGTGATTCCAGTTAGCGCGTGCTTGATGAATAATGGCACCGAAGGACGGCTATAGTCTCTTGAATCAGAAGACCACATCACAACCGCGTAGTTCTTCTTATGGGCGTAGGCGGCTAATCCGTTTTTAAGATGACCACCGGGTGGACGAAATAGAGTTGTCTTGATGCCTGTAGTTTGATAAATCATGTCGGATGTACGGTCAATTTCACTGGAAGCTCCAGTTTCGTTGAAGCGATGGTAAAGGTGGCTCCAAGTGTGATTGCCAATCGCGTGACCATCCAGGGAAACTTGACGCGCCAAATGGGGAAAATTTTTCACGTTCTTCCCCACCATAAAGAATGTTGCCTTGATGTTATTTTTCTTGAGAATTTCCAGCACTTCCAACGTGCTTTTAGGCCAAGGTCCATCATCAAATGTCAGGGCGATAACTTTCTCTTTGCTGCTGAGGGTTACTTCCTGAAAGGTTTTGCCCTGAAATTGCGTAGGTACAGAAACCATCAGGCGTCTGTCTTGTGCCTCCTGTTCCAATCGAGAGAATACCTTTACAAATGCCTCATCTCGCTGTGCCTTTAAAGCTTGGATATCAATGCCACTTTTTTCGGGGGTGTGATGCCCCATTTTTTCAGTAGGGGATAGAAGAATTTCTGGATCGCTACCTTGTGGGTTTACTGGCAACATGAGACCAGCAATAAAACTACTAGCAGCCGCAGCCAGAGCAATTAATGTTGTTTTTTCCCGCCAGAGAAATCTGTCATACTTTGCCACGTTAAGTCCCCTCCACTCCTCCTTTCATCCGGGCGGCAATTCATCTGCCGCCACTTCCAGACACCATGCTTCTCAAAAATTTTTTCACAACTAGCGGCGCAACTTGCGCGAGCAAGACTGCTAGCTAGAGGACGTGCGTCTACTGTCCTTTGTTCGTCTCTAGAATCCCTGTCTAGAGCGCTAAAAGCTAGAAACTATATCATTTATCGTTAAATTGCTTATTTTTTGTACAGGGCAGTGAAGTCTGCCCTGTTGCAGGCTACAGCAGAATACTCACCAACCAGAAGTTAATCCGGGTTAAAGTTAGTTTTTACTGACCTTGTATTTTTGTTAAACCGTACATTCAGAAAGCAGCCGCTAGACAGGCACAGACAGCCTTTGATGATAAAGGCTGACAATTTGTGCAGTGACTTCGGCTATGCTCAGACCGTCGGTTTGGATCTCGATGGCATCGGCTGCCTTTCGCAGGGGTGCCAAGGCGCGGGTACTATCGTGGGTATCGCGTTCTTGAATGTCCCGTTCTAACTGCTCTAAACTGACTTCTGGCTGAGCTTGGTTTTTCAGGTCTTGCTGACGGCGTTGTGCCCGTGCGTGAGCGGAGGCGGTTAAGAAGATTTTGAGTTCCGCATCCGGGAAAACGTGGGTGCCAATGTCGCGTCCTTCGGCGACGACGCCTCCTTTTACTCCCCAGCGCTGCTGTTGTTTTACGAGTTCTCGGCGGACGTAGGGTTGAGCAGCGATCGCTGATACTTGAGCTGTGACTTCTCGCGAGCGAATTGCCTGGGTGACTTCGCGGTCATGAATCCAAACCCGCACTGGCGTCTGGAGGTCGTCACTGGTGCTTAGCTGAATCTGAGAACCGCTCGCTAATTCGGCGATCGCGGGTTCATCTTTGACGCTGGTTCCTGATTCCAGAACCAGCCAAGTCAGGGCGCGGTACATCGCCCCGGTGTCTAAATAAAGTAGTCCTAAAGACTGGGCAACCGTGCGGGCTACGGTCGATTTTCCTGCTCCGGCAGGGCCATCAATCGCCAGAATCGGCTGGCGATCGCGCAAAGTTACATTATCAATCAAACGGGTTGTTCCTAGCCGCGCCGCGATGCTTAACAGTCCCGCCTCGTCAACTTTTTCCAATCGCATGAGAGTTGTTGGGTGAACCAGTTCAATATACTCGATCTGTACCTCTGGGACGAGTGCAAATTCCTTTTGAGCTGCCTCAATGAGAACAATGCGATCGCGATCTCCCGATTTAAATTTCTTCTGCGCTTGCTGTAAGCCGCGATACAAGACAGACGCCTGTTCTTTCTGTTCAGCACTTAGATACTGATTGCGGGACGAGAGTGCCAGTCCCGACGCCTCCCTGACGATGGGACACCCGATAATCTCTACCGGCAAATTGAGATCCGCCACCAGACGCCGGATAATCGCCAGTTGCTGGGCATCTTTTTCGCCAAAATAAGCATGAGTCGGTTGTACCAGGTTCAATAGCTTCGCCACCACTGTCGCCACTCCCTGAAAGTGTCCGGGACGAGAGCGACCGCACAACAATGAGGTCATGCTCTCCGGTGGAACTACCTGAGTTAAGTCATTGGGAATGGGTAATTGGGAATCGGGAACAGGCGCAAGCGTCCTTTCCACATTCCTCATTCCGTACATTTCTTCAGGAGCGGGGGCAAAAATCGCATCTACCCCTGCTTGTTCGCACAATTGCCAATCCTGCTCTAGCCGACGAGGATATTGTTGAAAATCCTCTGTCGGGCCAAACTGTAACGGATTTACGAAGATGCTGACGATGACCCGATCGTTGTCGCGTCGAGCGTGTTGGATTAAGCTAAGATGCCCTGCGTGCAATGCTCCCATCGTCGGTACAAAACCGATTTTCAAGGGATGCCGGTATAAATCCAAGTAGCAGTGCAATCCAGCAGTTGTCGTAAACAGGCGCACCAAACCCCCCTTTTTTGGTTGTTAGTGGTTAGTAGTTGGTTTTCGAGCAACTACTAACCACTAACACTACTCTCTGCCCAGTAGTCTATCTCCAGAAAAGAGGATTGGGCGTTTTAGGTGAACAGGAGGTTCAATGTCAAGAGTCTGGGCTTAGCACCTTTGTGGCTAAAAGTTTAGTTGTCATCAATTGCTACCTTCTGCGGTTTGCCTAGAATTTCTACACGCACTGGTGCCACACCACTGCTGATCATGCCTAGAACTCTAGCAGCCCCGGCTGACACGTCAATGATCCGACCCCGGATAAAAGGCCCGCGATCGTTGATTCGCACAATGACAGAACGCCCGTTGTTTGTGTTAGTCACGCGCACTTGGGTTCCGAAAGGTAAGGTACGGTGAGCAGCGGTCATTGCATTCTCATTAAATCTTTCACCGCTGGCACTTTGAGTGCCATTGCCAGCGTAACCATACCAGGATGCCATGCCCTTAAACTCGGAGATGACTGGTCTGTAGGCAATGGCGTTCGATGGTTGTTGCACGACGCGCGATCGCTCGTTCGCGACTCTGGAAGCGCTAGGGCGCTTGGCAATCTGGCGCGGCTTGGGCTTAGATGTGGGTACACCTGCAATTGCCCGTAGCGGCGGCGCGTTCCCCATCAGGCGTCTCAGCCGATTGGTTGCTTGTAAGGCATCGGTGGCAACGTTACGAGTGGTGTCGGGCAATCTTGTTTTCCCGTTTACCTCCACCAGTTCCTCGCCATTCACTTTAATGCTGTAGTTGCTCTTGTCACCATTCCAAACGACCGCGATCGCTTTCGCATCCACTTGATCTCGGCTCAACTGATTCAGCTTCGCAGCAACAGCAGTGGCTCGCCAAACCGGATTGTCTTGAGAAGTGTTGGCATCCGCTTGACGCGACCCGTCTGAAGTTCTCTGGGCTTCCCCTACTTTCGTGCTTTCTGCGGGAGCTTGACGGGAGCCGAGAAAGGTTAAGACTGGAATACTGCGGACATAGAGTGTTGCTGCCTGATACCCGTTTAACTCATGGGGAAGAATTTTAGCAACAACTGCCCGATCCATTGCACTTGGACAAGGTTTTACTAAGCAACGGAGTGCGGATTGAGACTGGTATTCTCCCAATTTGACACCGTTGGTCGGCTGAAGGTTTGACGGTGTTGAGAGTAAGGGCGAAGAGACTGCTTGCCGAAGGTCGTTTTTAGTTACTCTCGATTTGCTTGTCTGTTGCGCCTGAGAAACACGGGATTCGGAAGCTTGGTTAACCCCCTTGATTGACTCCGCATAACTAGATGTAGTCGTACCCAGGAGGGCAGTCGTTAAAAGGGTTGCAAACATTCCGAAACAAAATCTTTGGTTCATAGAGTCCTTGTGAAAAGTACTGGGAGGTCGAGCTTAGAGCCAAATGCCAGTGGTAGCGCCAGACGGCTCATTTGCCCAATCGATAACTCGTACTCGTTCTGTGTTCACCCTGGTCTGTGGAACTGCAACAGATTACCATGAAGTTTTTGAAAAGGGGATCGGGGATTTCCGCTAGGAAGCAACAACTTTATGAAACCTTCACACAGTAATTTCCGAAAAAATGCGGTTATGATGTTGAAGTCAATATGGTTTGAGACAAAAATCAGGTTTCCGGAACTTTATCAGAACTTCACAAACGAGGAAGCCAGTTTGTGAATAATTGGTGAAGCAATCGGGGCATAGTGCTGCCCAACGGTACAAAATTGCGATCGCTGTCCTATCTGTCGCGTTAGCCAAGTAAAATACGTCTCTTGATCGCTGCTGAACAGGTTTGAATTCATGGATTATCGAGACGCTGGTGTAGATGTTGAGGCGGGGCGGAGTTTTGTAGAGAAAATCCGCAGTTTGGTGCAAAGTACGCACCGCTCAGAAGTATTGGGTGGTTTAGGCGGCTTTAGTGGTTGGTTTCAGTTGCCAACTGGATACAAAGAGCCGGTTTTGGTTTCAGGGACGGATGGCGTGGGCACCAAGCTAAAACTCGCCCATCAGCTCAACTTTCACCACACCGTGGGAATTGACCTTGTAGCAATGTGCGTCAACGATGTGTTGACGTGTGGCGCAGAACCGTTATTTTTTCTAGATTATTTAGCGACAGGGCAACTAAACCCAGAGCAGCTGACTCAGGTGGTTGATGGCATCGCTGCGGGATGTCGTGAGTCAGGGTGTGCCCTACTGGGAGGAGAAACCGCAGAAATGCCGGGTTTTTACCAACTGGGCGAGTATGACTTGGCAGGTTTTTGTGTGGGGATTGTGGAAAAGAGCCAGATATTGGATGGTTCTCAGGTACAAGAGGGAGATGTGGCGATCGCGCTTGCGAGCCAAGGTATCCACAGCAATGGCTTTAGTCTAGTGCGGAAGATTGTTGAACGTAGCGGCGTTGACTTGCACGCCTCCCCAACCGATGTCAGGGGGGAAGGCTTTGCGCTTTTAGACGGTAAGAATTTTGGGGAAGTTTTATTAACTCCCACCCGGATTTACGTCAAACCCGTTTTAGCAGCACGGAAGGCTGGGCTTGACATTCATAGCATGGCTCACATCACGGGTGGCGGCTTGCCAGAAAACTTACCTCGCTGTATTGGTGCCGATCTATCCATCCAGATCGATCTTCAATCGTGGGAGATTCCACCTATTTTTAACTGGCTTGCTGACGCTGGTGAAGTCAAACCCGCCGATATGTTTAATACTTTCAATATGGGCATCGGTTTTGTAGTCCTTGTGCCCCCAAACCAAGCCGACCAAACCATCAGCTGGTTTGAATCCCAAAATATCCCCGCCTATGCCATCGGCAAAGCGATCGCTGGTAGCGGGGGTTTGATTGGAATCCCAGATTAAAAAGGCGGCACCCGGATTTGAACCGGGGGATAAAGGTTTTGCAGACCTCTGCCTTACCACTTGGCTATGCCGCCGCAATTGCAGATTCTTAGTATACCAAAATTTTTTCCGGACGCATTGACTCTGTACGAATTGGAAGACTAGTCGCTATATTCAAAGCTGATACAGGTTATCTGATGTGATGACGATCACAGGAACGGGGTTCCTAGATCGCAAGTCTTTGATGATCTGAAACGCTAATCTAATACGAATCTCCAAATGTAAGTGGATTTACGGAATGGTTGACGTTCGCCTACTGCTGGGGAAGTTCGTCAGCTTTGGTTATCTCTAAGCGGAGAATCGCCTTGGTTTGACCAAAAACAGCCATCTGGGTGTACTGACTTGCTAAGTATTTTTTTGAGCAGCGACCAGAATACCTTTTCATTACAGAAACTATGACTCAAGCCAACCCGCTTCTGATTGCTCAAATTACAGACATTCACTTGTTCGCAGATACCAAAAAGGAATTGCTAGGGCTTCCTACTGCCAAGTCTTTTGATGTAGTTTTAGAGCAATTGCACCGAATGTGCCCTCAGCCGGATTTGCTATTGCTAACAGGAGATTTGTCCCAAGATGGTAAGCCGCAATCTTACACGCGGTTGGCAGAACTGCTGAGTCCTCTGGGAATTCCTACTTACTGGCTACCGGGCAACCATGACCAACCATTGGTTATGCAAGAGGTATTAAATGAGGCTCCGATTTGTCCGGAGAAGTCGTTTGAAGCGGGAGGGTGGCAGTTTTTATTGCTCAATTCTCACGTACCAGGTTGCGTCTATGGCAAACTATCTTCAGAAAGCTTAGTTTGGCTAGACCAGCAGCTACAGCGTGCAGATAAACGTCCTACCCTAATTGCTTTACACCATCCCCCTTTTGTTGTCGATTCCGATTGGCTGGATGGCAGTTCATTACAAAATTCAGAGGAACTATTTGCCGTCATCGATCGCCATTCTCAGGTGCGGTTGGTTGTTTTTGGTCATATTCATCAAGAATTTTATCGGCGGCGCGGTGAGGTTCATTACTTGGGTAGTCCCTCTACGTCAATTCAGTTTGAACCGCATAGCCACCAGTTTTCCTTAGATGAGGAAGCGCCAGGATTTCGTTTATTTAATCTGTATCCAGATGGCAGGATTGAAACTAGGGTGGAACGGGTTGCTTACGCGCATGAGTTGGATTTGGCAGCTACTGGTTATTAGGATAGAAGTTGGTATTTTTAAAAACCCGTTTTCTTGAAGAAAGCGGGTTTTTTTTGACGCGATCGCGCTTCCAAGCGATTATTTTTACTGACAATAGTTGCGCGATCGTATCCAACATGGGTGAAAACACTGAGCCGTTATTTGCTGAGAGGAGGATATCCTTTGAGTCAAAGGTTACATCCCACCTCTACTCCCCCATTACTCATGACACCACCAAATTTTTGGGAATCACTCACTAAGACAGCAACAAATCTTGGAGAAGCTGTCGGCAACACTGCATCGCAAGCAACTCAAGCCGCAGCAGAAACAGCGACAGGCTTTGGGGGAGTTGTTAGCAGTGCTGTATCACAAGCGAGTAAAGCAGTAACAGAAACGGCTATGGCGCTTGGAAAAACTACCAGAAAGCCAGTAAGTTTACCCCAAACGTCTGAGGATGATCGCTTAGCCTTTTATGGTGTGCTTTTTGCAGTTGCAGCAGCAGATGGCTCAATTGATCCAGAGGAGTTGAACCTAATTTTAAATACTCCCGATCTGGATAATATGTCTGAATCTGCAAAGCGTCAGGTGCAGTCTTATGCTATTAATCCGCCTACCTTAGAGGACTCTTTAAAAAAACTGTCTAAGGCAGATGATACGCTTCGCTTTGGTTTAATGTTCTATATTCTGAACCTTGTTTGGGTGGATAAGGTTCTTAACCCTGGTGAAGCAAAAGCAATCAAGCTAGCTCAAGCAGAACTGAAAATCACAGATGAGCAGGTGCAAGCTATACAGGCATTTGTTCAGAAGATGGGAGAGATTCGAGAACGTGGATTAAATGATGATTATGCAGTTAATGCCATGAAAGAAGCAACTTCAGTTCTCGTAAAAGCAGGGATTCCCGTCACCCCCTTCTCTTCATCAGAAACAGCAAATACCCAGACAAGTTTTGAAACTACTTATTCAGATGATCTGTTTTGGGAAAAGCTTGGAAATTTTGCAGTGCAAGCTGGAAAAAATGTTGTTGAAAACGCTTTAATTCTTTTCTATGCTGCTGAGCATCCAAACACTCCAACTAACCAAAAACTAATTGTATATGGAGCATTAGCTTACTTAATATTGCCCGTAGATGCTGTTCCTGATTTTCTTCCTGCTGTAGGATTTGGGGATGATATAGGTTCCTTAACGACTGCCCTAAGTATGATTGTTTGGAATATCAACTCTGAAGTAAAAGAAGCTGCAAAGCAGAAAATGCAAGAGTGGTTCGGCAAGGATTAATAAAATTAGTTGATAAGATTCATGAAAGCGATCGCTTCCTATGTGACAAGAAGCGATCGCTTTATTATTAATCTTCAGTGATAAAGGCACGCAACTAACACTTACTACTAGACTTCACTAAAACGATCGATATTTCAAAAGCTGATAGATAAAGCAATTTTGAGCGATTTTGCAGGAGTTTATTCGCTGGCTTGCCAATGCACGAAAGGACGCCCAGATGCCACGGTTTTAGAAACAATCTTGGTATAGCCAGGAACCCAATCGAGATTCACGCGAAAATAGACTTTGCCATTGCGAAACTCGAAGCTATAGGAGTGTAAATCTGGAGAACTTGCCTGACCGACACAGGAGGCATAAGCTTCTTGCAGTGGAGCTTCATATTCCACAAACGTATTGCCTGAAGATGAAATTTTCCCATTACTCGCGATCGCTTTCGTGTCAGCGACAACTGTATGATCGGCAGCACCTTCAGAAGGCAACAAGACTGTCCAAAGTCCGACTGATGCAGGACACGTTCCTGATTGCTGTTCTACAGTCAATTGCTGGTTGGGTTGTTCTGAAGACACATCGGATGCTGGCTGAGCTAACGTCGAAGTAGATGTATTCAGCAGCAACGCAGACAAAATTCCTAAAGTGGTCGCGAATTGTACGGGTTGAAAATGGGGAATTTTGGAGAGGAGTTTTTGGGGAATTAAAGTCGTTAGTGCCATTTGAAGTGCCTGCCAGCGTCTCAAGTGAAGAGCCTCTATAAATAGGATCGCTTGGCGCAGGCGCGATCGCCCTCCTACAGATTGGTTAACCCGATCGGGTGATAGATCCGTATTTTTTCGGAAATCGGAAAGATAAATCTTGAAGATTAGATGATGAATTTGTTCCCAATTCATCATTTTTCATGATGCTTTTGGAAAATTCATTCTTCTGACTGCTGCCTTTGGCTTTCAACCCATCAAAAGACTTTTATCGGCGCGAAGGATGAAAGCCTCCACTGCAATCGAACAAAAGGGTTAAAGAGTGAACAAAACCATAAGTCAGAGTCAAAAAATTCCCTATCCAGAAGAGCGTGTTTCTACTAGACTGTATGCGAAAACTAGCCCCATGTATTGCTCTAATCTCCTACAAAGTGTGGCGGAAGCGACTCACCAACTGCTGACGAATCGCGATTTTGCAGTCGGCGTGAATCAAGCTTTAGCAACTCTAGGCAGAGTAACGGGGGTAGATCGAGCTTATATTTTTGAGATTCATCCTCATCCAGAAACCCGTGAATTAGCCTTTAGCCACCGATTTGAATGGACAAAAGAGTTTGTAACACCTCAAATTCACAATCCCAATTTACACAACCAGGCATTAGCGGCTTGTCGCATCAGTCGGTGGTACGAAGATTTGCAAGCTGGGAAGGCAGTTCGGGGTTTAATTCGCGAACTTCCAAATGGCGAACGGGAAGTTTTGGCAAACAAGCAAATTTCCTCTATATTAGTTGTCCCAATTTCTTGCAATGGAAAACTTTGGGGCTTAATTGGCTTTGACGATCGCCGCTACGCTCGCCAGTGGTCAAAGGATGAGGAAGCTTGTTTGATAACGATGGCAGCAAGTTTCGGGAAAGCGATCGCTCATCAGCAAACGACTGAAACTCTACGGCAGAGCGAATTACGGCTGCAACAAATTACCGCTAACGTACCGGGGATGATTTTTCAGTTCCTTCAGCGTTCGGATGGTTCCCAGGCTGTCCCCTATGCCAGTTCCGGTTGCCGCGAACTGTTTGAATTAGAGCCGGAGGCGATTCAGGCAAATTGTGGCAAGGAGTTAATTTATCCCGACGACCGGGAGGCTTATGAACAATCCATCGCGGTTTCGGCTGTGACACAGCAACCTTGTAAATGGGAAGGTCGGATTCAGACTCCCAGTGGCAAAATTAAGTGGATTCAATGCGCTTCTCGACCAGAGAAGCAACTCAATGGCGATATTCTCTGGGATGGATTGGTAATGGATATTACCGACCGAAAGCGGGCTGAGGAGGCGCTGCGAAGTTCAGAGGAGAAGTTCGCATCCGCTTTTCGTTCCAGTCCTGACTCGATAACGATTAGCACCCTCAAAGAAGGGCGATACATTGATGTCAACGAAAGTTTTCTCCATCTTTCAGGTTTCCAACGCCATGAAATTATTGGTCATACGACATTGGAATTAAATATCTGGGTGAATCCAGAAGACCGCATCAAAGTTATCCAGCAGGTACAGGAAGAAGGTGCTGTCCGCAATCAGGAATGCGAGTTTCGCAACAAGTCCGGAAGGGTAATAATAGGGCTTTTCTGTGCCGAAATCATCAACTTAGAGGGTGAGCCATGTTTGCTGACAATTGGGAACGATATCACTGAACGCAAGCAAGCAGAAATGAGGCAGCGCTTGGTGCAAGAACGCGATCGCTTGTTGGCAGAAATGGCGCTGCGAATCCGCAAATCGCTGGATTTGGACGAAATTTTTAACACTACGGTGGCAGAAGTCCGGTCGTTTCTGAAAGCCGACCGCGTCTTCATCGCTTCCGATACGACGGGAAAAGGCAGGGTAATGGCTGAATCGGTAGAACCCAATTACCCGCCGATTATGGACTGGGTACTTGACGATCGAAGTTCCCTAGAGGAGATGCGAACCTTGTTTGAGGCGAATCAGGTTCGAGTCGTTGAGGATACAACCCAAGCGACGGTTCACCCAGCGATCGCATCCTATTACCGCGATTATCACGTCAAAGCCGCCGTGGCTGTTCCAATTCGCGTGAAAGGCGATCGGCTATTGGGTGCATTAATTGTTAATCAATGCAGTGGAGCGAGGCGCTGGGAGCCGATCGAGATTGATTTGCTAGAACAATTAGGAACCCAAGTTGCGATCGCCATTCAGCAATCTTGCCTCTTCCAACAAGTACAGGAGCTCAATACCAACTTAGAATGCCAAGTTCGGGAACGTACCGCTCAACTAGAGCAAAAAATCCAGGAAGTTCAAGAACTATACGAACTGAAGGATGTCTTCCTCCATGCCGTTTCCCACGACCTGCGGACGCCGCTCACCGGCTGGTTACTGGTGTTGCAGAATTTGTTAACAGCGAATGGCAATGAACAAAAGACAATTCCAGTGTCTCGGTCAATTTTAGAGCGGATGATTCAAAGTAGCGATCGCCAACTCCGCTTAATTAACTCCCTGTTAGAAGTTCACACCAGTGAAGTGCGAGGTTTTGTCTTGCACCGCGAACCAGTCCAACTTAACTCTCTCATTCAAGAGATTGTTGAGGATTTTGAGCCGTTGTGTGTCAAAAATCAGGCAATTCTGATCGATCAAATTCCATCTGAACTACCCACAGTGAACGCCGATCCGCTTCAGTTGCGGCGCGTGTTTGAAAATCTACTCACGAATGCTTTTAACCATAACCCACCCGGACTCAGGATGATTCTTAGGGCGACCGTTGAAGAACAGACGATTCGCTGCACTATTGAAGATAACGGTGTTGGGATGAATCCAGAACAATGCGATCGCGCCTTTGAACTTTATGCCCGTGGTTCGCAAGCACGACGCTCAACTGGTATTGGTTTGGGATTATATCTTTGTCAGCAGATTGTACAAGCTCACGGCGGCAAAATTGGCGTGACTAGTTCTCCAAAAGCCGGTGCAACCTTCTGGTTTACTTTACCTTTTGCAATGTCACCATAAACAGAAAGATGTTACTACTCTAAGAGTTGTTTTATGCCTGCTTACTAGACCAATCTGATTTAATTTATAAGATGCTAGTCCTTTAGATACCCAACTTCTTAGAGAAGTTGGGTATTTCGCCTTCAATCCAACCGAGAAACGCGATAACAGGACTCCTATGCTGACTAGATTCCTAGGCTGACTAGATAAAGATGTCATATGAATGAATCCTGATACGTCCTTAGCTATCGCTACTAACCAATAACTAAAGCATGACTAGAAATCACCCGATTGGGTGATTCGCTAGAAGAAAGTTTAATGCATTACTCCATCTTAAATTAGAAAATAAACCTTTGAGCGATCGCTCAATCCGTGAAGACAATTAAAAATCAAGTTTTGCTGTTGCTCGTGACAGAAAAAGTCTTCCTTTTGGCAGACGAAAGAGCTTAAAATTTTGTTTTTCTGTGCCAGTTTGCTTCCAATTATCTATCGACTGAATTTTTAAAGCTTGGATGGGAATACTAAAGAATGAAGGCTATAAAAAAATGAAAAACCCGAGAAGTTGAAAGTTACCGTAAAGCGTAGCTTTTCACACTTCGGACTTCATTTTTCAGGGTTTTTAGCCTGTTAATCTGGTGAAATTGTTGAAAAATGGTTGAGTTAAAAAGAAGTGAAGTAATTGCTAATGCCTGAATATCTAGAAACCATCCGGGAGTGTTGTCGGGACGAAGCCGCCTTTGAAAAGCTCAAACAAATTCTGGCTGACGGCGAGATTGAAACGATTCAGAAAACAACAGACAAGCTAAGACAGCAAGAGTCGAAATTTCAAAGAATGGTTGCCAACATACCGGGCATGATTTACCAGTACCTGCGGTGCCCGGATGGGCGTGAGTCCATCGTCTGTGCCAGTTCCGGGTACCAAGAATTGTTTGAGTTAGAACCAGAAAATATTCAGGCGAATTTTCAACTGCTTAAGGATTTAATTCATCCCGAAGATCTCAAAGGGTATGAAGAATCTGTAGATATTTCTGCCGCCACGCTGCAACCTTGGGCTTGGGAAGGTCGTATCGTCACGCCGACTGGCAAAATTAAGTGGGTACAATGCGCCTCTCGTCCGGAAAAGCAGGCGAACGGTGATATTCTCTGGGATGGCTTGCTGATGGAAGTGACAGAACGCAAGCGAGCCGAAGCAGCACTAGAGCGAGAACGCAGATTATTTATCAGGGGGCCGGTTACGGTCTTCCGCTGGATTGCCCAAGAAAATCGACCCGTGGAATACGTCTCGCCCAACATCAGTCAGTGGGGCTATCAATCGAATGACTTCATCAGTGGCAGGGTAACGTATGGTAGCGTTATTCATCCCGATGACTTAGCTCAAGTTGAGGCTCAGACTCAAGCGTATGATGCGGCTGGCTTAAATTTTCAGGAACAGGACTATCGCCTGATTCGCTCTGATGGCGAGGTGCGATGGGTTTATGAATTCACCAGCGTTGTCCGCAATGACCAAGGGAACATCACCCACTACGAAGGATATATTCTCGATATCACCAAGCGAAAGGAGGCGGAAGTCCAACTCCGGGCTGCGGGAGAACGCGATCGCGCTAGCATCTGCGCTCTGAGTGCGGCTCGCTTACTAGGAGAGATTGCGCTGAGAATTCGGCGATCGCTGGATCTCGATCAAATTCTCAATAACACCGTTCGGGAGGTTCGGCAATTTCTGCAAGCTGACCGAGTTTTCATCGCTCACTTAGATGCCAATTCTCAAGGCAAAGTTGTAGCAGAATCGGTGGCACCGGATTGTCGGTCGATTCTCGGCTGGGTGACAAGTGACCGTTACCTCAGAGAACTTAAATCTTTCTTTAAACAAGGTCAGGTTCAGGCAATTGATGATACAGAGAAAGTCGTTAAATCTCGCTTTCATACTGCCTACTACGCTCAATATCAAATTAAAGCCAGTTTATGCGTTCCCATTCTGGTGGGAAACGAGTTTTTTGGAATGTTGATCGCTAATCAATGCAGCGGATCGCGTCATTGGCAGCAGTTTGAAATTGAATTGCTCTGTTCGCTGGCAACCCAAGTCGCGATCGCCATCCAACAAGCACAACTTTACGAACAAGTATCCACTCTGAATACCTGTCTAGAGCGGACTGTCGAGGAGCGCACTGCCCAGTTACAGCAGGCAGTGGCACAACTCCAAGAAATGAACCAACTCAAGGACGTTGTTTTACATACAGTTTCCCACGAACTCCGGACTTCGGTAATTGGAACTGTAATGGTGCTAAAAAATTTGCTCAATCAGCCAGCGGAAAAAATTACCCTTTCTCGTTCAATTGTCGAACGCATGATTCAAGGGAACGAGCGGCAATTGGGAATGATTAATTCCTTGTTAGAAACTCATTCTAGCGAGGAAGAGGGCATTATCCTCCATCGCGAGCCTATTCAAATAAAGACTCTGTTTGCAAAGATTCTCCAAGGCTTAGAGCCAACGCTGTCGCAAAATCAAGCGACACTAACGAATCTTGTTTCCGCTGATTTACCCTTGGTCATGGTCGATCCAGCTCAGTTACAGCGAGTTTTAGAAAATTTATTCAACCATATTTTGAAGCATAATCCCCCCAAACTGAGCCTACATCTGAGCGCCACCATTGAGTCTCAAAGACTGCGCTGTACGCTTCAGGATAACGGTATCGGGATGAGCCAACAAGAGTGCGATCGCTTATTCGATCTTTATATCCGAGATCCGAGATCCAGTTGCTCGACTGGCACTGGTTTAAAATTGTATCTTTGCAAGCAAATTATCACAGCCCACGGCGGGGAAATTGGAGCGAATAGCAGTCCTGGATTAGGGACAACCTTGTGGTTTACATTACCTCTAAATCGGGCTGCTTCTTAGCCTTTTAGTCTTTGAAGTTATATCGAATCCGGTTAATTCATCAACCTTATAGAAAAATTTCTTGACGCCTCTCCGTTCACGGAGAGGCGTCAAGAGAGTGACATTCCTTCTTTAGTGAGGAATCTTACTCAAAGCGTGCCAAGTGCGATCGCCAACAATTCCATCCGCAATTAAACCAGAGCGCCTTTGGAAAGAGCGCACCGCTGCATCTGTTGCTGGGCCGAAGTTTGGGCTAGTTGCAGCAGTAAAATCGCCAGTTGTCTGTAAAAGACGCTGAAGCGTGACTACGATTTGACCTTTGCTACCTTTTTGCAGCACTGGCATATTGACGGGCGCACCCTTGTAAAGAGCCTGCCAAGTCAGATTTCCTACGATGCCATCTTCTTTCAAAAAGACGCGGTGCTGGTAAGATTTCACTGCATTTTCAACGACGATATCGAAGATTCCATCAATGTCACCGTTATAACTTCCCCAGTGAGTTAAAAGTCTTTGTAGTTCCTCAACCGATGCTCCTTGGGAACCGCGCTGAAGTACAGGTTTGTTGGTCTGGATGTTAGCATTTGCTTGAGTATTAATTGGAGCTTGCATGGTTAGTGTTCCTTGAAGTGATTTGGTGTTCCTTACACTTACTAAGGTAATGTTTAGCTCTCAGCTTCCACTTCACCCAACTAGCTCATTCTTTTGGATGATATTGATTCTTACCACCTTTTAAAAAAGCTTTTATTTAAGTGCTAATGCTTGGCATTTCTCGAAATCATCCATTCGGGTGAATCAAGAGCATGAGGTAGATAAAATAAATCATATTATTTTGATAACTACTGTTTTTTTAAACAGTTGAATTGTATAGATAGGATTTTTTTTAAAGTATTGTTGACCATCTAAGTAGCGGGACACAATTAAACTAAAGACTCTTGAGTTAGCTTGCTTAGCCTTGGCAATCTTTCATCTAGCTTAAGACAGAATTGATGTTCACCCAGTTGGGTGAGACAAGGGGATGAAGTGCGATCGCTTCTAATCGTCTTAACCTGAGACCTGACACTGAATTCAAGGGTGCATGGTCATGTTGTCATTCTACTTATACGCTCGACGCATGGGGTTTATTCTGATTCAGCCGGAGGCGATTACAAAAACTCCCCGTCTGACTAGCAGACAGTCTTTAATTGAGCCAAAACTACAGGTTTCGACGCACCAACAGTCAGCACAGTTTACGGAAAGTAGACATCAAATCGCACAACTTTATCACTTGGAGCGTCGGACATTTCTGTAGAAATACAATGAATCGCATTCCTACAGAATTTGGTTTACACCAGTCCAGAACGAAGCGCGACAACAGCTGCCTGAACCCGGTCATCGACAGACAGTTTGTTCATGATGCCACGGACATGGGTTTTGACCGTATTGGGGCTGAGGTAGAGGGCGGCAGCAATCTCCGGATTGCTTTTGCCTTCTACCATTAATTTCAATACCTCTAACTCGCGCTGCGATAGCGTCGAAACAGTGCCGGTCACTGAAGGCGGTTTAAGATGGTCAATTACTCGTCGTGCAATTTGCGGATCGAGGTAGGTAGCACCTTCTTGGGCGGCAGCGATCGCAGAGAGCAAGCGTTCGACGCTGGCACCTTTGATGCAGTAAGCATCCGCACCACTAGAAAGGGCGGCAATAATCTCGGTTTCTGTCGTATGGGAGGTCAATACCACTACCCGGATATCAGGAAGCGCTGCCTTGATTTGCTGAGTGGCGGCAATTCCATCTAGTCTTGGCAGACCAATATCCATAACCACCAGATCCGGTTTCAGTTTAAGAGCAGCTTCAACGCCTAAATAGCCATCTTCGGCTTGTCCGACAATCGTGAACTGCGGATGAGCGGCTAATGACTGCTCCAAACCCAACTGCATCATGGGATCGTCTTCTACAATCAAAACTCGCAATGGCTTTGACTCGGTTGGTAGATTCTGGGGTGATTCTGTTTCGGAGGGCATGGAATTAAATGGCACTTTACACTTATGGTAAAACCACGCGGATTGGCAGGTAATTCGGATAAAGCGGATTTCCTCAGACCAATCCTAATCCCTTCCGGAATTTAAAAAGTAAAAGTTAAAATTAAAAATTGCCAAAGTCCTATATTTTTAGAGAATTTTGAGGTTTTATAGGATTTCGCGCTGATTACTGCCTGTAATCTCCCTCTCTTAACCTCTCTCCCTCTCTTCCTTCCACTTGCAAGGGGATGCGGTATTGTCCGGCAACATAATAGAAGAAGCGATAATAATTGGGAAATTGTTTAGAGGGCGATCGCCCCTGCCAATAGTAGCGTATCCTTCCCTGAATCAATGTCAATCGCATCAAACTGATATCTGAACGTAGTTCTACATAAAGTTTTCCGGTAACTCCTTGTTGGGTAGTAAAATTCTTCTGCGTGAATTGATGGGGAGTTTTTTGCCCTGATGGCGCAAGTTCAATTTCTGGCAAGCGATCGCCTGCCACTCCTAATATTTCCACCTCTGGATCTTGAGGATCTCTAAAAGCTCGTCCATCCCGATTGTCTGGCATTGGCGCAGCAATCCAGGTACTGGGATAAGGAAACTCGAAGCTATAACGCGGGTTTTTATAAGTTTTCCAGGTTGGCGACTGGGTATCCGAGGCGCGACAACTCCACAGCATTACACAGAGTGCGATTGCATAAACAACAACACGCCAGCTACAACAAGCTTCGACCCTCTGACTTCTAACAACCGATCTAGGACGCCGGACCCCTCTGGGAAGGTTATTTAGCAATGGACACCGCCGAAACCCATCTCCGTTCTGCTTGCTTATATTCCTTACGCCAGTTCATCCGACTCTGCCGGAAAGTATTAAGCAATGTAACAATATTGCCGTCATGCTGGCATGATGTCTTGACAGCCCGGAATAAGGCAGATAACCTGTGAAATATACCCGGGTAGAACAACTGAAAAGTTATATGCAAGACAAGCAAAAGGTTACGTTGTATCTTCCTCCAGGTCTCCATCGCCAGCTCAAAATTCGCTCAGCTGTTGACACGGAACCCATGTCAACAATTGTCGAAAGAGCGATCGTCTTCTACCTGGCTAACCCAGAAGTGGTTGATGAGGTAGAAGCAATCCAGGGAAGGACTCATCGAGTCTATTCCTGTCCGGAGTGTACTAGCTCTGTGGTACTGCGAGATGGAGAAATGGTTTCCCTGGATAATCAACCAGGTGTAATCGCTGAAGAGCTGACTACCCTTGAAAATGCCAGAGGTGAACTCGGCACGGATTCTCAGGGAGAAGAGGCGTTGGTTCCCTGTTAAAGTTCCAAATCCTCCAGACTGCTTGAATTCCTCGCTTGCTCACGTTGGTTGCGGTTGATAAATGTTTGGCTAGTGGTTGTGCCGTCTCTAATGGGTCGATAGATATGAAAGAAGAGCTAGATATTCTGGTTCAAGCTCAATACCCCCTCATCTACCTAGTAACTTCCGAAGAAGAGCGGGCGGAGCGAACAATTGCCAATATTGCTCAGACAAAATCCCTGGCTCGGCGCGTCTACATTTGGACTGTCACCCACGGTATAGTCGAGTACGGTCAACCCCGCCATATTACCCAGCACAACACCGTCTCCCCAGAGGCAGCGATTGAATGGGTAGTACGCCAAAGAGAGCCTGGTATCTTTATTTTCAAAGACTTACACCCCTTTATTGACTCACCAGCAACAACGCGGTGGCTGCGAGATGCGATCGCCAGCTTCAAAGGGACACAGAAAATTATCATTCTCATGTCACCCGTTCAGCAAATCCCCATTGAGCTGGAAAAGGAAGTCGTCGTTCTAGACTATCCCTTGCCAGATTTGGCAGAACTGAACCAAGTGCTATCTAGCCAGTTAGAGCAAACCCGTTCTCGCCGCACCACAACTGAAGTTCGGGAAAAACTGCTAAAAGCAACCTTGGGTCTGACGCGGGATGAAGCCGAAAAAGTTTATCGGAAAGCTTTCGTCAAAACTGGGCGTCTGACGGAAACAGAAGTCGATATTATTCTTTCTGAGAAAAAACAGCTAATCCGCCGCAACGGCATCTTGGAATTTATCGAAGAAGATGAAACCATTGATTCGGTTGGCGGTTTAGAAGAGCTAAAGCGATGGCTGAGACAGCGTTCCAATGCTTTTACAGAGAAAGCAAGGGAATATGGTCTACCCCAACCCAAGGGGATGTTAATCCTAGGGGTACCGGGATGTGGCAAATCTTTAATTGCCAAAACGACTGCCCGCCTTTGGAGCCTGCCACTTCTGCGCCTAGATATGGGGCGAGTGTACGACGGCTCAATGGTGGGGCGCTCAGAAGCTAACTTGCGGAATGCCCTAAAAACGGCTGAATCAATTTCCCCAGCGATTCTCTTTATTGATGAACTGGATAAAGCATTTGCCGGTACTTCTGGGTCTGCTGACTCAGACGGGGGTACTTCCAGCCGCATCTTTGGTTCTTTCCTTACCTGGTTGCAAGAAAAAACGTCTCCGGTGTTCGTGATGGCAACTGCCAACCGGGTTGAACGTCTACCGGGTGAGTTTCTCCGCAAAGGACGCTTCGACGAGATTTTCTTTGTAGACTTGCCGACTGCGGAAGAACGCAAAGAGATTTTCAATATTCACCTTAGCAAGCGGAAGCGGGACATTTCTCGCTTTGACCTCGACCAGCTAGCTAAGGTATCGGATGGATTTTCCGGGGCAGAAATTGAGCAGGGATTGGTTGCGGCAATGTACGAAGCTTTTGCCCAAGACCGAGAATTTACCCAGCTTGATATCATCGCGGCAATAAAAGCTACTCTGCCGCTTTCCCGAACCATGAACGAGCAGGTAACGGCCCTGAGGGACTGGGCCAGACAGCGAGCGCGACCTGCTGCATCCTCCGTCGCCGAGTATCAGCGACTGGAGTTCTAAAAGCTTTCTCCTGCTCCCAACAGGAGGAAAGGCTAGCAGTTTGCTAGCAGTTTGACAAAAAAAGCCGCCCAGTAATGTGTCCAGGCGGCAGACTCACATCCACAAGTTGTCGTTTCTCTTAACTCTCTACTGGAGGAAATCCAAATGTCTCACTTTAGCACTCTGCGTACCAAAATCACCGATGCCGAAATCCTGAAAGCTTCTCTCCGCGACCTGGGTATCAGTGTTAAGACCGAAGCAGATGTTCGGGGTTATAACGGTCAGCGGGTTCGTTCTGACATCGTTGCAGTTCTGGAAGGCGAGTATGACCTCGGTTGGTCTCGCAACAGCGACGGTTCTTTCGACCTGATTGCTGACCTGTGGGGCGTCGCCAAGAAGCACAACCAAACCGAACTGATTAACTCGATTAATCAGAAGTATGCCGTGAACAAAACCTTGGCTGAAGTCAAGCAACGCGGTCTGCAAAATGCCAACGTCAAGTTGGTTGTGCAAAAGTAATTTGTGTGCGCGTTCCCAAGCTATCGGGTTAATCAACTTTAGGTTAGCCCGTTTTTCCTATCACCCAGCTCTAACTAGAGCTGGGTAATTTTTTTATGGGAGTAATGACACAACAGCAGAGCGATGCGATCGCGCCTCACCAGTACAATAACCGATAACCCAGAAAAACATCATCGTCGCTCCATTCGTCTCAAGGGATATGATTATGGGCAAGCTGGTGTAAAAGGCGATGTTTGTTAGGAGAAATTGTCGATGGAGTAATACATCCAAATCTCCTATTCGGAGGATTTCCGCATAGAGTATCATGCTTGCTGTTCTTCCAAACAGAGCCAAGCGATCGCATTCCATCACTAATCAAAAGTAGTGAACTAACAGGTCGGCGCTTCGCGATCGCATCCATAAAAAAAGGGTGAGCATTTGCCCACCCTTTTAACTCTAAGCTAAAGCAACAGCAGGTTCAGGCCAACGACCTACAGCTTTACCAATTACAGACATCTCTAGCATCAGGCGGTCGAAACGCTCTGGTGTCAGAGATTGCGGGCCGTCTGAAAGGGCTTTCTTCGGGTTGGGGTGGACTTCAATCATCAACGAGTCAGCACCAGCAGCGATAGATGCCATCGCCATCGCAGGCACATACTCGGACTTACCTGTACCGTGACTGGGGTCAATCATAATTGGTAGGTGAGTCAAAGTTCTCAGCACCGGAATTGCCGACAAATCTAGCGTATTCCGCGCATATTGACGGTCAAAGGTGCGGATACCGCGTTCGCACAAAATCACGTTCGGGTTGCCAGCAGCCATAATATACTCCGCCGCCATCAACCAATCTTCAATCGTCGCCGCCATTCCCCGCTTCAGCAGCACAGGCTTTTCTTGCGCCCCTACTTTCTTCAACAGGGAGAAATTTTGCATATTTCTGGCACCGATTTGGATCACGTCGGCAAATTCTGCCACCACATCCAATTCAGGGCTATCCATCAGTTCCGTAATGATGCCTAAACCTGTGGCTTCCCGCGCCGCCGCTAGCAAATTCAAGGCACTCTCACCGTGTCCTTGGAATGCATAGGGCGAAGTCCGAGGCTTATAGGCACCGCCGCGCAAAAACTGCGCTCCCGCCGCCTTAACTCGACGTGCAGTTTCAATAATCATTTCTTCGTTTTCGACCGAACAAGGGCCAGCCACAACCACTAAAGGATGGTGTTCGCCAAAAGTGACATTACCGTTAGGCGTTGATACCACAACGTCACTAGCTTCACCGTGACGATAATCGCGGCTTGCCCGTTTAAAGGGCTGCTCAACTCGCAGAACCTGTTCAACCCAAGGGCTAATTTCTTGCATCTGGAGGGGATCTAAGTCAGCCGTCTCACCAACCAGACCTAATACCACCTTGTGCTTCCCAACTATTTTTTCTGGTGTCAGTCCCCAAGTACCGAGTTCGGCGCTAACGCGCTCAATCTCAACCTCTGGAGTGCCAGCTTTCATGACTACAATCATTTTTCCAAATCCATAATTCGGTTGTTTATCTGCCGAATATCTCCTTTTTCAAAAGTCACCAGAGATAATACTTCTCTAGCTTTGCCTAGATAGACCGCCGAGTTTATCTCTCCAGCAAAAAATGAAAATAGCCTGGGGTTCAAACCCCAGGAAAGAGCGAGACCGATGGCAATCGTTCTCTAAACAACTTATAAGTAAAACTCACCTTTGAACTGCTGGTATTTGCGCGGGATTTATGAATCCTTTTGCCCAGCAGAGCGCCATGCTGCTGTCATCCGTCCCCAGTTCGTGGTGAACTCGTTCCAGCCGATTTTACTACCCGGTCTCTCTTCGTCCCAGGAGGCTGAGAGAACCCCGTAACTTAATCCCAGAACGCCCAACCCAAAGAAGCCCATACTCACAAGTACAACTGCGGCGTTAGGCAACTTGAACCAGTGCTGGCTAACCACGACATAACTGACAATAAAAGTCAAAATGCCTAAAGCGCTAGGAATCCCACAAAAAAGAGCCATCCGGCGAGCCATGCGTTTGCTCACCACCTCTGGGACTGCCGAAGATTCGAGCTTTCTTGGAGAAGGCGCTTGACCTTCCGCTTTGGCAGTGCTTGGGACTGTTGGTTGGTTTTTCGCTGGTTTTTTGCGATTCTTCTTAGCGGGTTCAAACGGTAAGCGATTCCGTTGGGATTCTTCTGAAGACATAAGTTTATCGGCGGTTTAACCGCGAATACCCAGGCGACCAATCAAGGCTTGATAGCGGGGTCTATCTTCCTTTTGCAGGTAGGACAGGAGACGCTTTCTGGTACCAATCATTGTCAACAAACCTCGCCGGGAAGCATGATCCTTCTTGTTGGCTTTGAGGTGAGTGCTGAGACGATTGATGCGTTCTGTCAGCATCGCAATTTGGAGATCCGTCGAGCCAGTATCAGTTTCGTGAACCTGATACTCCGTCATAATTTCGTGTTTACGCTGTTGCGGCAGAGTCATGGATAAAGTCTATTTTTAGAATGCAGCAATCTCTCATATTATCATCTGATTTGGAAATCGGTGATGGAGAATCGGGAATTGCGAATCAATTGGGAATTTCCGATGTCTCTGCCTGTGTCTGTATCTGTGCGCCAGACGCGATATAGGTTGTTTCTACAAGTTGCTTTGCGACTTTGTTTGCGGCTCGACGTTCATCTAACCAGCGTTGCAAAATCAAAGCTGCCGCCTTGCGGTCAATTAGAGGTTTATTTTGGGAGAGCGATCGCCTTTCTGTTTTTAGCAGTTCCTCTGCCTCATAGGACGTGAGCCGCTCATCCATATATTCCAGCGGTAACTGGAGAGCCGCTGCCACTCTTGTCGCAAATTTCTGCACCTGCTGCGCCTGAAATCCTAGGGTTCCATCCATCGCATAGGGTAAACCAACGACCAGAACTTGCACTTGTCGCTCCTCAACCAGGCGTCGCAGTTGCTCGATATCCCGGTCAAAGGAAGTGCGTTCGATCGTAGCGATTCCGGTGGCAATCAATCCAGTGCCATCGCAGCCAGCTACCCCAACCCGCTTTTTACCGACATCCAAACCCAGTGCCGAGATTCTCTCCATTCTCTTCTCCCCGCTCTGTGCGGCTAGCTTTCGTGGCATCAAGGGATTGGGAATTTAGCACGATTCCCCCTTTTGGAGGCAACGCCACAGAGGACGATAAATCCTTCTGCGGTTCTACCTGCGGCTTCTTATGCTTCGACTTTAGCCAAGACATCCGCCCCGGTACTGCTTTGCGAGCGGGTTGGAGACCCTGAAGCATTTCAGCCAACTGTAGCCCTTCTAGGGAAATGGGCTTTGCCTCCCGCAGCTTGTGCCACACAGAACGAGACATCAGGAGCGAGTGGGAGATTCGTTCTGCCCCTAATTGTTCCAAATATTCTTCTCGTTCTGGCTGATAGTCGGCTGAAGCCAGTTGTAAGGACTGGGAAGGGTAATCCTTAGCCATCCGAGCCATTTGAGAAAGTAGCTCCGGATATAACCAAGTGTAGGCTGGGTGTACGGTCAACTCAGCGACATGGGGTTGGGAGCCATCTCGGGACAGAAAAATTTGAAAATAGCCAATTGCTGCCTTGCGCTGCGGTTCAAATACGTAACCACTAACGCTAACTGTCTTGCCGATCCATTGCTTCAAGCTGGTGAGAAACCCGCCAGCGAAGCTAGTTTTGAAGTCATGGATGTGACGGTCATAAACTTGGCGTAGCAGCGGTGGCATTGACACCGTATCGAGTTGATAGAGTAACTGGGCATCAGCATTGCTGACTGGGAGAAGATTGGGTAAATCCGGTTCGCGCTCTTGCAGTGACGAAAGCAGCTCTGGAGCGATCGCCCAATAAGTCAGCTGAGCCAAAGGTTGAAACCCATTCTGGCGGTAAAGAGCCAGTGTTGCTTTGTTGTTAACATTGACTTCCAACACCCAGGTACGCGCTTCCAAGATTGACTCAAAGCAATAACGTAAAAGCTGCGAGCCAACTTCCGCCGGTACCCCTGTCTCCAAAACTACCTGCTCAACCCGCCAAGTGCTGCGCGTGCGGTTGAACGGTGAAACCTGGATCGTACCGCGAACTTGGTTATCCTGCTCCGCGACATAAACGCAAAAAGTGTGCTGACAAGGATTGGGAAACCAGCTCAAGAACTTCAGCGGGCCAAACCAGGGTCGAATTTGATGAACTTTTCTACCCAGATTGTCCGTTGAGTAAATTTGGTCTCCTGCGTCAAAATCTTCTGCGGCTAGCCGTTCCAGCGCATCTAGATCGCGGTATTGAACGGGACGGATCGCAATTTTGGTTTCTTTAGGCAGAAATGAAGTCATGTTAAGTACATGCGCCATGAAGCCGATAGGGTCGAGCGAGCTGCTCTTGGAGAGCAAGCCCAGCTTAAAAACGCAACCAATAGGTTTTTAGTGAAAAAGCCTTTTAAGTGTTGCTGCCAATATCTTAACTGCTTTCCCCTACTGACCGCCGACCAGGAAGAGCCAAAAGCCGACTGGCGAAGAATTTATTTGATTGTCGTTTTTTTCTTTCTAAGTCCTTCTCTGGAAGTCTGGAGTCCAGCAGCAGCCTTGAACTTCGGAATATTCCAAAGGTTGATCGAGGTCGCTGTGCTAACGGGTGAATTGGACTTCTGACACGAGATTGGGAGACTTCCAACTAAATTTGGACTCTTAAGCCACGACTAACGACGACAGCCGCACAAGCATGGGGTTATTTGACAAACATTTGTAAACTACTATTAAGAACATACAGAAGTAAGAATTCTGCAATGAAGCAACTTGTCACTGTCGAGCGTTTCTGCCTGATTGGTCATATTGTAACGATGGTTTTTGGACTGGCGGGGCTGGTGCTGGTCGTACCCCATCCTGAAATAATTATGAGTTTAGGGGAGACTGGGCAGACTGCATTCCAGTGGAGTATGGCTTGGGGTGGAGTGGTGAATATCGTCTTGGGAACGGTCGCCGTTGCCATTTATGCCTATAGAAAGTTAGGACTGTGGCACTGGCTGACTTTCATGTTGCCTGCGGTGTGCCTGTCCTTGGGAAGCGAATTGCTGGGAACCAGTACAGGCTTTCCATTTGGGGACTACAGCTACCTGAACGGCTTGGGGTATAAGATTGGTGGACTGGTACCTTTTACCATTCCCTTGTCCTGGTTTTATATGGGATTGGTTTCTTATTTAATTGCCTGCGCGGGTCTAAAAACTCGGCAACATCCGAGCTTGGTTCGCTATGTAGGTGCGATCGCTGTAGCTGCTATGATGTTCACCTCTTGGGACTTTGCGCTGGAGCCAGCGATGAGTCAAACAATGGTACCTTTTTGGTATTGGGAACAGCCAGGAGCCTTCTTTGGCACACCTTACGGAAACTATGCCGGTTGGTTTGGCACTAGCTCGCTCTTTATCGGTGTGGGAGCAATATTGTGGAGAAAGACGCCAATTTTATTGGATCGTTCTGGGCTAGGTTTCCCGCTCATCATCTATCTAAGTAACTTTGGTTATGCAGCCGGATTGAGCTTGGCAGCTGGGTATTGGATACCCGTCTCCTTGGGCGTTCTGGTCGGTGTCATTCCAACTTTGACCCTCTGGCAAATGGCACAACCCGCAGAGATTCGCGAATCCACAGCGGAAACTCCTGCGAGTTTGAAGCCAGAAATTCCAGTGACTCAAGTCAAAGTGGCGGTGAAGTGAACGTCGATTGGTTAACACTCCAGAGCGCACTATCGCTGCTGCTGCTACTCGTTCAGGCACCAGCAGTAGCGATAGTGCTCTCGCGTCTATTGAAAGGGCCGTCTCGGCGATCGCCTATTCAACCCGGCACTGCCACGCCCGAACTCTTAGGTGCTGTTAGTGTCGTGGTTCCGACTTTAAATGAAGCAGAGCGAATTAGCCCAGCGCTGGCTGGGCTAACCCGCCAAAGCTACGAAGTCCGGGAGATTATCGTTGTTGATAGTCGCTCCCAGGATGGAACTCCAGAGTTAGTTAAAGCGGCACAGCAGCAAGATCCCCGGTTTCGTTTAATGACGGATGACCCCTTACCGCCTAGTTGGGTAGGGCGTCCTTGGGCTTTACATACCGGATTTTTGCACAGTAGCGAACAGAGCGAGTGGATTTTGGGAATGGACGCCGATACTCAGGCGATTCCCGGATTGGTTGCCGGTTTGCTCAGGACAGCGAAAGAAGAGGGTTTTGATCTGATTTCCCTGTCGCCGCAGTTTATCTTGAAATATCCAGGCGAGTGGTGGCTGCAACCAGCACTCTTGATGACCCTGCTTTACCGATTCGATCCGGCGGGTACAAATACTCAAGATCCGGAGCGGGTGATGGCGAACGGTCAGTGTTTCCTGTGCCGTCGCTCTGTTTTGGAGGCTGTAGGGGGTTATACCAGCGCCCGGAGTTCTTTTTGCGATGATGTGACCCTTGCCCGCAATATTGCCTGCCGTGGGTTCAAGGTGGGCTTTCTGGATGGAGCCAAGGTTTTGAAGGTGCGGATGTATGAGGGAGCAGGCGAAACTTGGAAAGAGTGGGGGCGATCGCTTGACCTAAAAGACGCTGCTTCCAGGGGTCAGATATGGGGGGACTTGTGGCTGCTATTCGCCGTTCAGGGTTTACCTCTACCCGCGTCCTTGGTTTTACTCAGCTGGCTGGTGATGGGAACTTCGACACTCCCAGTGGTGGCTGCTGTCGGGTTAAATTTATTTCTGCTATTGATTCGGTTTGCATTGCTACTCGCGATCGCGCCGTCTTATGAAAGCAAAGTACAATCCCCCGGCTTTCGGGGATCGGAAACAGGTAAACGGGAAAGGAACTTTGACTTTTTACTTTTACCTGTTTACTTTTATCTTTCCCCTCTGGCAGATCCTTTCGCCGTGCTGCGGATTTTTCTGTCTGCTATCCGTACTCCTAAGCAGTGGCGCGGTCGGAGTTATGGATAGTTTTGAGTTTTCAAGCAAACGGGGAATGAGAGCGATGAGTTTTGGATTTTGAGTTATCAGAGAGTTCTTTAATTCAAAACTCAAAACTTTTTCCCAATTCCCCAAAACTAAAACTCGTTTAAGAATCGAAATTACTGTTGACGGCATCTACCCGTTCTAGCTGCCAAAGAATTTGATTGCCCTCACGGCGAACCCGCGACACAATCCAGTTACGCCACCCCCAGTGGTCTCCGCGACTGGTGACAGCGCTGGCATTGACATCCATCAAGTCAGCTAATTCAGAGCTAGTAATTAGGTAGCCTTTAGCAGCAATTTCGTCAGCCACGTGGAGAGTTTCTATCAGATTACGCAGCTGGGCGACTCTCACCTCACGGGGCAGATTGTCCTGAGAATCAAGAGCAGATGGAGTAGTAGAATCTACCATGACTAGGCCGAGGTTAGGAGGGTCAGAAGATAAGTCACTCGATTGTATCGTTTTGTTATCAATAGAATTAGTGGCGCGTGAAACAATTGACTCTTCTGCTATGGGTTGTTGCAGCGAAGGAGTCTTCCCCGTCGCAAAAGCCCGCGCGATCGCATCGCAGCGCTCATTCCCCTCATTTCCTGCGTGACCCCGGACATACCGCCACTCGATCCGGGGAAGATTGAGTTCATCGAGTATTTCCCAGAGATCTTGGTTGAGGACGGGTTTCCCTTCTGCTGTCTTCCAACCCTTCTTTTTCCAACCTTTCACCCATTTGGTAACACCGTTTTTCAGGTATTCACTATCGGTGTAGAGGGTGATGGGTTCTTGTTGTCCGAGGCCGTTCACGAGTTTCAATGCGCCGATTGCGGCTTGCATTTCCATTCGATTATTAGTGGTTGCCGGATCGGCGTCGCCCATTTCATAGACCGAACCATCGGTGAAATAGACAACAACACCCCAGCCTCCAGGACCTGGGTTGCCGACGCAGGCACCATCGGTATAGATACTTTGGATTGTCCGAGTCAAGGGCATGAAAGTGGTTTTGCGAGGTTGAATGGTTATTGTACAAAAAACGGGCAGCCCCAAGCGAGGAAAAGCTGCCCTGTCAGATTATTCAGGATTCTTCAGAGGGTTGTCCTAAAGATTGCTGGAGTTGCAGAAGGTCTTGCAAAATCTCTTGATGCAACTCTGGAAAATCGGCTTCGGGGAGGCTTGATAGCACCTGTTCGTACTCGATTATGGCTTTTTGGCGCAACGGATTGGGTTCTGGATTCACTTGCGATCGCTCATAGTAAGCATTGCCGATTGCCTGATGCAATCTACCCCAACCTTCTGGGTGAGTGTCTTGAGAAACGTACTTCAACCCTTCCTCATAGCTTGCCAATTGCCCTTCATCGCCGCGCTGGTTCAAGGCGGGATTATTTTGAGCGACCTTACTTAAGGAACTCAGTAGGGGGTCCAAACTCGCTGAAAGAAGCGCCGACTTGCCGCGACCGATCCAGGAGTCCCAGTCATCCAGTTTGAGTTGCAAAGCTTGGTCGTAGCTGGCGATCGCTTCCTCATATCGAGCTAAGCGGTGTAGGGTCTCGCCTCTTACCATCCAGACTTCTGAATAGTTGGGTTGGAGTTGCAGAACCCGGTCAAAACTAGCCAGCGCTTCCTCATAGCGGTTCAAGTTTTCTAGCGCTAATCCCCGATTGTAGAAGGCTTCTGGGTCGTTTGCTTTAATTTCTACTGCCTTGTCAAAGCTAGCGATCGCTTCTTCTAAACGGTCTAAGTCTTGGAAAGTATTGCCTTGGTTGTTCCAAGCTTCGTAAAAGTCGAGTTTAATTTCTATCGCCTTGCTAAAGCTGGCGATCGCATCTTGCAACTGTCCTAAATTTTTCTGCATCACGCCTCGGTTGTTCCAGGCGATATAGTTATCCGGGCTAATCGCCAAGCAACGATCGTAGCTAGCGATCGCATCTGACAATTCTCCAGCACTGGCTTGCTGATTGCCTTGATTAAACCAAGCTTCGGCTTCCTCTGCACTCGATGGATTTTCTGCTTCCTCGGCGCTGGATGGATTTGCCGCATTGAATTGATTCACCAATGCTTGCACAATGACTTGCGGATCGGTGGTCTCAATTTGCAGTTGTTCGGAAATTTGCTGAAGTAAACCGCTATCCTGCTGCAACATTACCAACAACTCATCCAGGGTGACTGTTTTGAGTTCTCCGCCTTCCTCCCCTTCCTCACTAACTGCGGGGACTTCCTCCTCCGGCGCGTCGAACTCCTCGTATTCATAGATAGAAGAGACGGGTGGGGGGTTTACTGCTCGTGCCGGAGCGTTTCTCGTCAGCAGTTGCATCCCAATATCATAAGAAACTTCCCCGATTTCTCCGCAGCCCACCTGACCAAGCTGCACCATTCGCGCCGCTAACTCATTATTAGGTGCAGGGGAAGCCAATAATCTTTCCCCAAAGCGGTTCAGCCACCCCACCCATAGGGATGATTGACCGCGATCGCCCAGAGACTCAAAAAATCGTAAAACCCGGTCTTGCTGCCAGCCATGCGCGACTCCTTCGAGCAGTTGGCTGTACAAAAATTCATAATCTGTATCCGTCAGGGGTTTAGGGGGTTCCGAGCGAACCGAGGCGGGTGTTGGGTTTCGCCTGCCGCCCGTTCCAAATAAACGCTGAAACCACCTTACCAGCGATCGCCATAGTTGCTTGAGCATTTGCTAGAGTCCCCCCGCCCTTACTTTCTCAGATTTTATCTAACGGGCTTGAACAGTTTACTGGCTATTATGAGCTTTTGATCGGTTAACCGTAATGTTTGCTTTCCAGAAAACCACACCAATTCTCTAAAGACAACCAGAAGGCGATCGCATCCGGTTCGACTAGAGCAACACGTTACACTTTTATCGACACCTCTGTCGCTTGTCTAGCCTGACGAAACCCTGCCGTGACCTACGAACCCCTACATCACAAGTATCGCCCTCAGACGTTCGCGGATTTGGTGGGACAAGAAGCGATCGCCCACACACTCCGCAACGCCATCCGTACCGAACGGATTGCTCCCGCCTATTTATTCACGGGTTCCAGAGGAACGGGCAAAACCTCCAGCGCCCGGATTCTGGCAAAGTCGCTGAACTGTCTTCAGAATAGTCAGCCGACAGAACAACCTTGTGGCGTTTGTCCTGTTTGCCAAGGCATCGCCAAAGGTTCAGCACTGGACGTGATTGAAATCGACGCCGCTAGCAACACCGGCGTGGACAATATCCGGGAAATCATCGAACGCGCCCAATATGCCCCCGTTCAGTGCCGCTACAAAGTGTATGTAATTGACGAAGTTCATAGTCTCAGTTCAGCTGCGTTCAATGCCTTGCTGAAGACGCTAGAGGAGCCACCCAAGCACGTTGTCTTTGTCCTGGCGACCACCGATCCGCAGCGGGTGTTACCGACAATTATTTCTCGCTGTCAACGCTTTGATTTTCGCCGCATTCCCTTAGAGGCGATGGTGGAGCATCTGGGAAAAATTGCCCAGTTGGAAAATATCAACATTACTTCCGAGGCGATTACCTTGGTGTCTCAAGTGGCTCAGGGAGGCTTGCGGGATGCGGAAAGCCTGCTCGACCAGCTCAGCCTATTATCCGGTCAAGTGACGGTAGAGGCGGTCTGGGATTTAGTGGGAGCGGTGCCAGAACGAGATTTAATGGAGTTGTTGAAGGCGATCGCTCATTCCGATCCCGAAGCAGTTCTGGAAAAAGCTCGTCACCTCATGGACAGAGGCAGAGAACCGCTGATTGTCCTCCAAAATCTTGCTGGTTTCTACCGCGATTTACTCATCGCCAAAACTGCCCCCAAACGCCCGGATTTGGTAGCCGTGACCGCGCCCACCTGGACTCAGTTGTGCGAATTTGAGGATCTGGACATCCCGACAATTTTGCAGGGGCAAAAGCACCTTAAGGACAGCGAAGTTCAAATTAGAAACACGACTCAGCCGCGCCTGTGGCTAGAAGTGACGCTATTGGGATTGTTGCCATTAGCTAATAGCAGTCAGCAGCCCCAGACAACGGGCAGTATGAATCTGAGTCGCCTGCGTGTCGAGCCGCAAGAGGCAAGAGTCGATCGGGCGTCCACACCCAACACTCAACACTCAACCCCTGCCCAACCCGCTAAGCCAGTCATTGAACCCGTTGTTCCTAGTGTTCCGCAGATTCAGCCGGAAGCGCCACCAAAGACGCCCTCAGCGGCGGCACCACCACCAGAACCGAGAGAATCGACCGAACCTCCTGCGCCAGTTTCTCAGCCTGGAGAGGGTACGGATCGAAGTGTCGAACTCGATCGAGTTTGGCAACAGGTAATTAATCACGTCCAGCTATTTGGGACGCAAGAATTTTTGCGTCAACGATGTCGCTTACTAAACTTTAATGGTCGGGAAGCAATCCTGAGTGTCAGTTCAACGGGTTTGTTAAAGTTAGCCCAGACAAAATTGCCAGATGTGGAAGCAGCTTTTTCCAAAACCTTTCAATCTAAGGTAAAAGTCAGCTTTCAAGTTAGCGGGGGGGCTGAGGTGAAGTCTCATCCTGCCTCAAAACCGCCAAACGCTGAAAGGTCTAATTCTTTGGGAACATTGCCCAGTAAAAATTCCGTAGGAGCGATCGCATCTGGGACACCGACTCCTCAAGCACCGCCCGTACAGCCTTCTGGGGAAGGCAAGACAGGGAATGGCGCTAGTAACGATTTAGCACCCCCTTCAACCAGCCCGCTGCCGTCAAAGATGCCACCGCAGGCAAAGCATGAGGTGAAGAACGGCAGTTCTTCAGCTTCACGAACTCCAGCCGCTACTGCCCAACCACCCGCACCGCCCGATTTAGAGTGGGACGATGAAGTCGCGATCGCTGCCAAACGCCTCGCGGACTTTTTTAAAGGGGAAATTGTCAAGCTGGCTGATGAGCGAGAGGAAAATCTGGAGACTTTAGATTTACCGTCTCTTTCCGAGATGCCGACGCGCTTGCCACTCGAAGAGATGATTGATTCTGCCGACGAGCTACTCAATGAGTGGCAAGAAGATGATGATGTAGGGTTTTAGAGTAAGAACAGGGCAGTGCTGCGTCCTATTTAAAAAAAGGGACACGGCAGTACCGTGTCCCTTTTTTTAAAACTCAAAACTTAAAACTCAAAACTTTCCTCGCTATTGCCTTGATGCACCGTTTTAATCCATTTCAGCCGCTTCGGTCGCACGGACATCCGGGCGGTAGTAGCCGCGATGATTACCATCCAGTGCAACATATAAAGGACACCCCGTAAGGTTTGCAACAGGGTGACGAAAAAGACCGATGCAGTCAATTTCTCTTCTTTATGGGTGCGGCGCAGACCGACGAACATACCCATCAGAAACAGAATGAACGTCATTCCGGTGATGGGGCTGAGAATCGGCAGACGATTCCGCGCGATCGCCATTAGGCAGTCGGGCACGGCAGCGGCGGGCAGAATATACTGGGTGAGCAGAAACGAGAACGCATCAATGCTTTTGAGGGTGCCCATCCGGTTTGACACCAGCAGACGCCAGTAGTCCAGATAGCGCTGGAATCCCCCTTCTGCCCATCGATTGCGCTGGTGCCACAGTGCCAGCGCGCTGGTGACGCCTTCCTCATACACGGGGGGAAAGATCAGAAATTCGATATCCCACCGATCCAGGTGTAAGCGGATCGTTAAATCCAAGTCGTCCGTGATGGTTTCCTCATTCCACCCACCGCAATGCTCCAAGGCAGCTCTGCGGACAAATTGACCGTTGCCTCGAAGTTCCCCGATGCCGCCAATGGCAATGCGCTGCTCCTGGAAATAGGAGTCCAGTGCCATTTCTGCCATCTGACCGCGAGTCCAGAAATTCAACGATGGGTTTGCGATCGCTTTTCGCATCTGCACGGCTCCCACCTGTTGCCGCTCAAAACTTGGGCAAACCCGACGCAGCATATCTGGTGGCACTTGGGCGTCGGCATCAAATACCCCGACAATTTCTCCTCGCGTTAGGGACAACACTTGATTCAGCGCTCCCGATTTGCCGCCAACCCCATTCGCACCTCGGCGCAGGACTTTTAACTGGCGATATTCCTTCGCCAGATGCTCTAACACGAGGGGGGTTCGATCGGTGCTGTGGTCGTCAATCACCCAAACTTCATACCGATCTACTGGGTAGTCCTGATTACACAGCATTTTCACCAGGTTGCCAATAACAGCTTCCTCATTTTTAGCTGCCACCAGTAGGGAAACAGAAGGCCATTGGTCTTTTGTTGCTTCCGACAACGGCTCTGGGACTGGTCGGGGTCGCGCGAATACGACGCGGAACGCTTGAATCACCAACAGTCCGGTCAGTCCTAGGACTAACCACGAACCCCAAACAAACAGATGTAGGGCAATGATGCTGCCCCAAATCACCGTTAAGGCGAACGCCGCTTTGCGTCGGCGTCCTGCCAGTCCCTGAAAAAAGTCGCTCTCAAATTCTTCTGTAGAAACTTCATTGATTGCGTCTCTACATTCAGACAACAGAGAATCGAGCGGTTCAAGCTCGTTGTAAGAATCTTTTTCGGGCCAGGAATTCTCCGGCATAGGTTACTTGATTCAACCACCAATACTTATCTACACCCATAAAGAAGCTGGGGATCAGGTAACACCATACCGTACATCCTTCGCACACGGACAGCTTGCCCTGAGATTGGCGGTAGGATTCTACTTCCTCTGACTGGCGATAGAGGTCGTAAAGCTTACCGTTAATGGGAACGCCGGTTTGGGCAAAGTGATAGCAAGGTAGGAGTAGCTTGTCGTCGGGAGAAATCGCAATTACTGCATCTACCGCTTTACAGCGGGGATTTTTCGTATCATTCCCCCCAGCTTCAATGAACGCCAGTGCAGCCTTATTGTATCCGACATTCTTATATTTCTTGGCGGCGGCTTGAATTGCTGCCACCATGTCTGGGGTGGGATTCTTGTTGGAATTGTAGTGGTCGTGGGCGGTGAAAGCTGGGTTGAGCCATACCCTGACGCCTAGGCGCAGACCGAGTTCTGCGACTTCGTTAATGTGCTGATAATTTTGGGCGGTGACGGTGTGGTTGAGAACGGGTTGTTCGCCGAGTTCTTGTGCTAGAGCAACCGACTCAACCAGGGTGTCAAAAATTTTCACTCCCCGCGAATGGTCGTGAGTTTCAGCATCCGCACCATCTAACGAGAAATTCAAAAAGTCAACTAATCCTTGAATTTCTTTGGCTTTTTTGGGGTAAAGAATTGTATTCGTTGTCATGCTGGTCCAAAATCCCTGCTTTTTGGCTTCAGCGTAAATCTGACCAACATCTGCACGTAGCAGGGGTTCGCCACCCGTAAAGTCTATGTACTTCAGACCCAACCGGCGCAAGTCCTTTAAGTTGTGTTGAATCGTGGCAAAGTCAGCTTCTTGGGGTGGCTCTAATGCCCAGATGTTACAAAAATGACATCGGGCGTTGCAGCGATAAGTTAAGTAGTAATTAGCAACTAAAGGAGGCATAGATTTCTCGCGTGAATAATTCCCTAACTTTATTCAGTCAGCGTAAACTAATCGGCAACAGATAGGAAGTTTTACTCAGGAATCGGGGAAAAAGGGAAAAAAATTCGCTACAAAGGGAAAAAAGGGGAAGGAAAACGAAAATTTCTCTACTACTCTTTCCTGCTCTTTCTCCCTCCCACATAGTCCTTAATTCCTTTAATGAATGAATTTATCCTGGGGAGGACGCGGGAACCTGTATATTAAGGTAGAATCACCATTAGCTCCACCGTCCAAGGCTAGAACTCTAAGCTATTGTGTTCCCAATCGGCTGTCAGAGCGCAGAAAATTAGGGACAACGCCCTACTGCCAGTCAGACGGAAATTGAGGAAGATTTAAGACAATGTCAATTGACCAACTTCAGCCTGCAAACCAAGGGGATGTCAGTGTCTACATGCCCTACTACCAGGGCAATAAGCGGAATATGTTGCCCTTGGCAATTAGCCTGTATCAAAAAGGGTCTTTAGAAGGGAATCGCAAAATAGAAGGCGGCGATAGCATTCCTTTTGTTGCCACCTGGTATGTGTCTAGGCTCCCATTGGATTTGACCCGTTGTCGGTTGCAGTTTGATGGAAATGCGGAACTGAGTTACGAAGTGATGATGGCAAATTCAGAGTTAGTCGATTTTTTAATCGACGTAATTATGAATTTCAAGCGCACTCGCACAATCGACTTTTCCCACGCGTTCTATCGTAAGCTGCTACGAGCAGATGGTTGAACACTGTAGAAATGAGGAGTGAGGGTGTGCCAAAAGCGGCTAAATATTTGCTTATCGGGTCAACAGAAGCTTACAGTGGCAAGTCAGCAACGATCTTGGGGATTGCCCATCAGCTGAAAGAAAAGGGGCTGGATATCGCCTATGGGAAACCGCTGGGCACCTGTTTAAGTGAATCGCAAACAGATGCGATGGAGGAGGATGTCCGGTTACTCGCTCAGGTATTGAAATTACCAGAAAACCGAATCAGACCGACTCTGCTGTCTCTGGATGAAGAGACGATTCAAAGACGCCTATCTGGAGAAGACCAGACGGATTACCGTCTGTCTCTGGAGCAGTATCGACGGGTGCCTGGTGCCCCAATGGTTTTATTAGAAGGGCCAGGAACTTTGGAAGAAGGCAGCTTATTTGACTTGTCTCTGGGACAGGTTGCTGAGGCGGTTGATGCGGCTGTTTTACTGGTGGCTCGTTTTCACTCGGTTCTATTGGTGGATGCGCTGTTGTCAGCCAAAAAGCGGCTGGGCGATCGCTTAACGGGTGTTTTGATAAACGATATTCCCGCAGCTAATCTGGAAGCCGCTGAGACGCTCGTACGACCTTTTCTAGAGCGGCAGGGGATTCCTGTGTTGGGAATGTTGCCAAGAAGCGAGTTGCTGCGGAGTGTCAGCGTTCGGGAACTGGTCAGCCAGTTGAAAGCAGAAGTTCTGTGCCGTCCAGATCGATTGGATTTAATGGTACAGAGCTTGACAATTGGCGCAATGAATGTAAATTCAGCGCTGAAGTATTTCCGCAAGGGAACGAACATGGCGGTGGTGACGGGAGGCGATCGCACGGATATCCAGCTAGCCGCCTTAGAAACTTCTACTCAGTGCCTGATCTTGACTGGACAATTGCCACCACAACATTTTATCCTCAGCCGCGCTGAAGATTTAGAGATTCCGATTTTGTCGGTTGACCTGGATACGCTGACGACTGTAGGAATTATTGACCGTGCCTTTGGTCAAGTGCGGCTCCACGAACCGATTAAGGTCGAGTGCGTTCGCCAGATGATGGCTGAAAACTTCGATATTGAGCGGTTAATGGCGACTTTGGGTTTAGAACCGGCGGTTACGGTGCAGTAAGCGAGTCCGAAGCGTGGTGAATGTTGAGTTCTGAGTTAGGAATCCCTTTCATTCAAAACTCAAAATTCAAAACTTTCAAGAGCGACCAATGACCAAAGTTATCGTCTTCGGCAGCATTAACATGGATCTCGTGGCGCGATCGCCCCGATTGCCAGTTGCTGGCGAAACGCTACGGGGTCATGACTTTTTTACGGCTGCGGGTGGAAAAGGGGCGAATCAAGCGGTAGCAGTGGCGCGGCTGGGGATTCCAACTCAGCTTGTGGGGCGTCTGGGTGCCGATAATTTTGGACGCGAACTCCTCACCAAGCTTCAGGCGTCTGGGGTCGAGACTGGGGCTGTTTTGGTGGATGAGGCGGCTCATTCTGGCGTCGCAGCGATCGCTGTGGGTGGGAGGGGAGAAAATCACATTATCATCGTCCCCGGTGCCAATGGGCGCGTGAACCAGGAGGATGTCGGACGCCTTAGCGATTTGTTACCCGGTGCTGCTGCATTGCTCCTTCAGTTCGAGATTCCGATGCCAGCCGTTGTAGCCGCGGCTAGGGCAGCCCGACAAGCCGGTGTCCAGGTGATTCTCGATCCCGCACCTGCTATCGAGATGGGAGATTTTGCGTCTGTTTTATATCCGTTGGTTGACATTATCACCCCCAACGAAATTGAGGCGGGGCAATTGGTGGGTTTTGCGGTGGATGGGCAAGAAACCGCTGCCAAAGCAGCCGCAGCTTTACGTCAACAGGGCGTCGGTACTGCAATTGTGAAACTAGGCGATCGGGGTGTCTTCTGTGCCACACCGGAGGAAACATTCTTCGTCCCCGCTTTTCCCGTTCAGACAGTTGATACTGTTGCGGCTGGGGATGCGTTTAATGGGGGATTGGCAGCAGCTTTGGCTTCTGGGCGTCCTCTCCGGGAGGCAGTGGTTTGGGGTGCTGCCGCTGGTGCGATTTCGGCAACCATTGCCGGTGCCCAACCCTCTCTGCCCGATAGAGAGACGTTCGACACATTTCTCAGAAACAGAGGGATTCTATAGTTGAGTGGAAAAAAGGAAGGATATTCAGTATATTTTTATGATTAATCCCGTATTTGATAACGATAATTCCGCCTTTTCAAGGTATATTTAAATAATAGAAATCCGTTTTCAATAAATATTGAAGCTTAGTTCTTCCTTATCAAGTTTATTATATCGAAAAAAACAAATAACTTCTAGAGGGTAAAACAAAAAGTTTTCCCTGATTATTTAAATTTAAAAGCTATTTTCTGGGAAATTACTTGCCAATATCCTCATTCCATAACTGGGGATTATTCTGGATGAAATCGCTCATCAACTGCTTGCAATCATCCAGGTTTAAATCAATCACTTCAACGCCATGAGATTCCATGAATTCCTTGGCACCAGAAAAAGTTGCAGATTCACCGGCGATGACTTTTTTAATCCCAAATTGGACAACAGCACCCGCACAGAGGTAACAAGGCATCAAGGTAGAATAAAGTGTTGTATCTTTGTAGCTGCCGATTCTGCCAGCATTGCGTAAGCAATCGATTTCTGCATGGGTAACAGGGTCGTTGTCTTGGACGCGCTTATTATGTCCTCTCCCGACAATTTGCCCATCTTTCACCAGAACTGAACCAATGGGAATTCCACCCTCACTGAGTCCCTGTTTAGCTTCGGCGATCGCATCTGTCATAAAGTCGTCCATAACAGTTTAATTGTCAACAATTTAGTTTGTTTTAGAATACTGCTTTTCTGTGCAAAAGGTTCGGTTTTCAACGCAAAGGTACGCGCAGAGGTACGCAAAGTTTAGACTTTCTTTGCGTACCTCTATTGGTAAGAATGGGGACTATGGATTTAGTACGCCGGAATGCCCGGGGATATCTCCTAGCGGTTCGCAGCGTCCACCTAAGTATTTAGAGAGAAACTCTTCTGCGATCGCGTAAAAGTGCAATCGGTTTTCGGGACGGGCGAAACCGTGTCCTTCGTCCGTGTAAAGGGCATATTCTACAGGTTTATTTGCCTTTTGCATCGCCTCGACGATTTGTTCGCTTTCCGCCTGCTTCACCCGTGGATCGTTAGCACCTTGGGCGATTAGCAGTGGTTTGGTAATCCGGTCAACGAAAAATAAGGGCGATCGCGACTTGAGAAATTCTTCTTCCGTCTCCAAGTTACCAACCCGATAATAGAAATTCGCCTTTAGCGGTTCCCAGTAGGGCGGGATACTTTGCATCAGCGTAATCAGGTTACTCGGACCCACGATATCTACACCGCAGGCAAAGACATCCGGCGTGAAAGTTAATCCGACTAGGGTTGCGTAACCGCCGTAAGAACCACCCATAATGGCAATCTTTTGCGGGTCGGAGATGCCTTGTTGCACCAACCAGTTGACGGCATCAATGAGATCGTCGTGCATTTTCGCCGCCCATTCCCGGTTGCCAGCGTTGACAAAGGCTTTGCCGTAGCCGGTGGAACCCCGGAAATTCACTTGCAGCACCGCGTAACCCCGGTTTGCCAGCCACTGCGCTTGCGGGTCGTAACCCCACGTATCTCGCGCCCAAGGGCCACCGTGAACCAGCAATACGGTTGGTAAATTCTGTGCGGTTATTCCTACAGGTGTTGTCAGGTAGCCGTGAATCGTCAAGCCGTCTTGGGCTTGGTAGGAAATCGGTTGCATGGATGCCAGCGACAACCCTTCTAGTGTGGGTTTGTTGCTGAACAGGAGGGTGCTGGTCTTGGAATCTCGATTATAGGCGTAGTAGTAGACCGGGCCGTCATCGGTGAGGAAAGCGACTAGCCAATTTTTGTCGGCAAGGTCACGGGAGGAAATGCCGAACTCTCCGGGACGAATTTGGGCGATCGCTTCAAAATCTGCGGCGATACTTTGGTCAAGTACCTGCCATTCTTGTTTCTCTTTGTAGAAAGAAACTGCCTGGATCACTCGTGTAATCGGGTGAATGACGATGCCGCCTAGATCGTATTGCGGATCTTCGGCAATTACGGTTTCTTCGCGAGTAGTGACATCGAAAGCAATCAGGCGGCTAGCGTTGGCATCGTGACTGCCGCTGATATAAAGGGTTTTGCCATCTTCCGAGAAGCTGACAGCACCGCCTTCATCATCTGGCCCCCAGTGACGCAGCGGTTCCCAATCGCCTTGGGTTGTTTCCCGGAATAATAGATCGGAACCCCCATCAGGAGTTGCAGCGGTGGCGGCACGTACCTGGAATTGGGCGTCCACTGTCCAGCTAACTACATTGCCTGGGTTTTCAGCGTATAAGTCAACCGCACCGTTCGACAGGTTGATGCGGTAAACGTCAAACTTTTGCAAGTCCTTCAAGTTCATCCCCACCAGCACTTGATCGGGAAACTTGGGGTCAAGATCCACTGGCTGTGCTTTTACCCCTTGGAATGGCGTTAAGTCGCGGACAATATTGGAGTGAATATTGACCGAATAGAGGTGAAAGTTTTCGTCGCCATCTGAGTCTTGCATATACATCAGCTGGTCGGCGTTATAAGTCCACAAGAAAATCCGGATGCCGCGCTTCTTATCTGCGGTTAGTTGGCGGTCGTCTTCCTGTCCGACTGTCCGCAACCACACCTGCAAGACGTTCTTTTCGTCGGGGGCGATGTACGCCAGATACTTACCATCCGGTGAAAGTCGCGGACTGGTACGTTCTGGGTTGCCGAAAAGAACCTCGCGGGGAATCAGCGGCGGTAGTTGGGTTGCCGATCGCTCAATAGTTGATTGCATTTTTACCTCTTACTACTCGATCTCCTTATTCTTACTTTGCTCATAGAACTCGCGAATCCCCCAGTATGGTTAACCGACCATCTGCGATCGCTACCTTACTAATTGCTTTTCACAAACCGCGATCGCGCTCTTTAGATAAAAATTAGGATTCCTAAGCAGGTGTCTTAACGATGCTTGTTAATTCGATTGAGTATCATACGATGTAATATACGATGTGCTTGTTGTTGGCATGAGGAAAAATCAATGGCACGTTATTCCTTGAACTTACCGACTCAGTTAAAGCAAGATGCTGAAAAATATGCAGCTTCCCAAGGTGTTTCGCTAAATCAATTCATTTTGTGGGCTGTGGCAGAGAAGGTAGGGGCGCTAAGCCAGCAACTCGACGATCCGGCATTTCCTGAGATTACATACCGTCGCGGCGCTAGCGGTCAGCCGATGCCTGTTCTGCGCGGGAGTGGATTGCGCGTACAGACAGTCGTAGTTGCTGCGAAACAATGGGGTCTATCCCCGAAGGAAATTGCTGCTGAGTATGGGTTGAGTGAGGCTCAGGTAAAGCAGGCTCTAGCTTTCTTTGGAGCGCACGCGGCGGAAATAGAGATGGCGATCGCATCTGAAGAAACTCTTGAAGTGGCAAATGTCTAAACCGCTGTTGCACCTTGATGCCGATACATCTATTAAAGCCCTACATCAAGCCTTAATTTCTCGCGGTCACGATGTCACCCGAACACCAACTGATTGGATGCCTTTAGATGCCAGCGATGAGGCTCAGTTATTAGGGGCTACGGCACAAGGACGGTGTATCTTTACCTTTAACATCCGCGATTTTTTGATTTTAGCCGAATACCCCCAGCATGGCGGCATTATCCTGGCGGCTCAAAGCAGTTGGACACTCTCGGATTTAATTGCTGCTCTAGATCGCCTGCTGTCTGAGACACAAGCATCGGAGTGGATCGGGCAAGTACGCTGGCTGAACCAGTGGCGAACATAAGCGATAGCTTGCGCTGACTTGTCAGTTCGCGCTTTGTATTCACGAAGAGTGCGATTTACTGGATTTAATTTGTTCGCTGCACACACGATGCCTGAAATGAACTGGGAAAATGTTGAGTATGATGAAATTACCATACCCAGGAGTCATACAGATGCAGAAAGTCACAATCTCTTTAGAAGATGACATCCTGCGATTTGTAGATCGGCAGGCAAAAGGCAACCGCAGCGCCTATATTAATGATCTGCTAGCAGAACACCGCCGCCGTATTTTGGAGGCACAAATGATTACCGCCCTCCAACAGGATGCTAAAGATCCAGAGTACCAAGCTGAAATTGCAGCTTGGGATAGTGTCGCTGGGGATGGCATGAATGCCAGCGAGTAATTTAACTTATCGGCGGGGAGAGATTCGTTGGGTGACGCTCGATCCAACCGTAGGGGCTGAGGCGCAAAAAACCCGCGCTTGCTTGATTGTGCAAAATGACATTATGAACCAATATGGGCTTCTGACAATTGTGATGCCGTTTCGACCGGGAAAGAAGGAAGCCCCCTACGTTGTAAATGTCAAAGCAACACCCTCCAATGGATTAGACCAAGACCGTTTTATTGATGTCGGGCAAATTCGTGCTGTCGATCATCGTCGCGTTTTGGGTTTAGTGGGTGTGCTGAAGGAAGAATATTGGGAACAGATTCGCTTTAGTTTAAATGTGGTTTTGGGGTTTGCGATCTAAAGGTATCAAGGAATTAGAGAAAAAATTAAAATCAAGCGATCGTGCTTTCGTATGTGGAGAATGCGATCGCGTTTATCATTTACTCGGCTTGCTGAATTGGATCGCCTATTGGTGGATGCCGCCCGATTGCTCGATCGGCGGCACGAATATTTACAACCCATTCGCGATTTAATCCTAATGCAACGACTGTAGCCCTACCAGTGGATGTTATACCAACGATTGAGAGTACATCACCAGACCAAATGAAATGCTCCTTCCAGATATCTTGTCTGGGGTTAAACAGTAGAACTTGTGCATCAAACTGAGGATCTATCGCTGTTATTTTATCGGCTTTTCTTCGATTGCAATGAAAACAAGCTAAAGCCAAGTTTTCGATAGTATCTGCTCCGCCTTGAGCAATTGGAATTACATGATCTACTGTAAATTGCACGTATTGCCATTGTTCTGATGCGTGACAATATTCGCACAAACTTCTGGCTTGCTGACGTACCTGCTGCCGAACAACTTCGCTTATCTTACGATGAGGAGGCAACTTTATAGATTTCCTTGATTTTGAGATAGGAAAAGATTCCGAACAGTGCGATTAAGAAAACTCAGATAATCATCAATTTCTTCGTAGCTATCAAGTTCTTGTTCTTCTGCTGTATTAAGAGGGGAATCTTGTTGTTTGGATAATAACTCTTCTATTCGAGTTTGCACAAAACTTGAAGCCCGAAAAATAGGTACTCCTTCTTCCAGTTCGATTCGGACAGCACCTTCTACTGGCAGGCTATTGGGTAGGCTACGAAGTTGTGGAGGAAGAGGTATTGTCATTTGGATTCAAAAACACTTTGATGGTTTGATTATAGCTAGCGGTAAGCTTTGTTAATTGGAGGCGAGGCTGAGAGATGCGATCGCTCGCGTTTCTTCTGCTGGGGAGAATACGATCGCGCTTGTTGTGTTGGGAAGAATGCGATCGCGCTTGTTGTGTTGGGAAGAATGCGATCGCATCCTTGCGCCTATAAGAGAGAGTTTACTGTAAACCCCTTTCTACAATTGCGCGAATTTCTCGGATGAAATCGGCGGGAGTCTGAATAATCAGCCTACTCTGTACAGCGACTTCCTGGGTAAAATCTTTCGTGTTTAAACTCAACAGACGATCAACATTTGCCACTACAGCAGCAGCCAAAATTGGTGCATCTTTTGCTTCGATAATAGCTGTCCATTGAGCCGATTCTTGTAAGGGTGGGTTAGGTCGAATTTCAGGAGCGATAGCAGTCAGAAGTTGTGCAAAAATTGGTTGGGCAGCGGGTAATTTTTTGCGAAGGTTGCGCTCGCACTCATCTAATACTTGCTGGGAGATGACCAGCTTAAATAAGCCTATTTCAGCCATTGTTAGTACAGCACGGCTGGCTCCACTGCGAGACCCTGCTCCAGCAATTAAAATACTTGAGTCAGCAAAGACTCTACGCATCTTGTTGCTTTTGCCAGATTGCTTCCCGTTCTGCGTGTATTCCTTCTAGCAATTCAGTCAAGCCTACGCCTTCATCTTCCATGAGGGCTATGATTTTATCGGCTAGTTGGGGAACTTGGGGCTGTTTGGGGGTAAGCAAGACTATATTGCCTACTTGCAACAGCGTCAGCATATCTCCTTCGGTTAAGTTGAGCTTATCTTGCACCAGCTGGGGAACGGTAATTTCCCCCCCTTCCCGCAAACGAATCGGAAATTCTCTGATCTCTACGTCCGTGTCTTGTGAACTTGGTGTCACGGTTTTAACCTGTAATGGGTATCAGATTTTCTTATTTTACAAGTGCTGGCTGGAGGAGATGCGATCGCGTTTTGCTGTGGAGGTGGAAGAGTGCGATCGCGTCGTTCCTCTCCCTGCAACCCAGGCGCGATCGCTCCCACCCATCCTTCCCATGCAAAATCCGCATTACGGCAGACGTGGGAAAAACAACACTTGGGTAAAATCGGACAACTTAAGTGCCGAAAATAGGGAAATATGGCAAATCTGACACAAGAAAAGTGTATTGCCTGTCATAAGGATGCGCCACGCGTCACTGAGGCGGATATCGCAGAACTGAAACCAGAGATTCCAGATTGGAACATTGTGGAAGAGGAGGGAGAATCGCGGCTCAAGCGCACCTACAAGTTTGCAGATTTTCAGACGGCGCTAGCTTTCACTAATAAAGTCGGCGAAGCAGCGGAAGCGGAAGGGCATCACCCGGCTTTGCTGACGGAGTGGGGTAAGGTGACGGTGAGCTGGTGGACTCACGCGATTTCTGGTTTGCACCGGAACGATTTTATAATGGCGGCAAAGACAGATCGGATTGCCCCGGAATTTACTCAAAAGTAAGCTGCTGAAACGTTTGGAGCCTGGGCAAACAGTCGGGAATCTAGATCGATGGTCATACTGAGAAGAAGACTTGAGGATGAGTGAGACGGAGTTAGAAGCGGCACAGCGAGACGCTGAGGCATCAACAACAGCGCTAGCTGTTAGCATTAGCGAAGCGGCTGAGCAGGAAGTAGCGGCACGAAGTGCAGCAGAGGCACATCGGCGCTTTGTCGAGCTAGTGCAGGGACTGGATGCGATTGTCTGGGAAATGGATGCTGTGACGTGGAAATTCACGTTTGTTAGCGATCGCGCTCAAGATATTCTCGGCTATCCGATCAGTCAGTGGTTAAATGAGCCGACGTTCTGGCAGGATTGCTTGCTGCATCCGGAAGACCGCGACTGGTGCGTTAATTTTTGCGTGAGTGCAACCAATCAAGCAAAAGACCACGAATTTCAGTATCGAGCGATCGCATCGGATGGTCGCGTCGTCTGGCTCAAAGATGTGGTGCGTGTGGTCTGCGATGAACAAGGTTGCCCCAAGTTGCTGCGCGGCGTGATGGTCGATATCACCAAGGAGAAGGAAGCTGAGGAAAAAACTCAGCTTCTATTGCGCGAACAGGCAGCACGAATCGAGGTGGAAACGGTGCAAGAAGCACTCCGCAAGAGTGAAGAACGCTACCGTTCGCTTGTGGAAGCCACAGCTCAAATTATCTGGGACACCAAAGCTGAGGGAGAATTTGTCACTCCACAGCCGGGTTGGAGTGCGTTTACCGGGCAATCCTACGAACAGCTAAAAGGCTGGGGGTGGCTCAATGCCGTTCACCCAGATGACCAAGCGCATACCGTGCAAGAGTGGTCGAATGCGGTTGCCAATGGCACCCTTTACCAAATCGAGCATCGTCTGCGGCGTTCCGACGGTATTTATAAATATATGAGCGTGCGCGCCGTCCCCGTATTTGAAGCGGACGGCAGCATTCGGGAATGGATTGGCGTTCACACCGATATTAGCGATCGCAAAAGTGCCGAGGAAGCCCTGAAACAGAGCGAACACCGCTATGCCCAGATTCTCGATTCCGTGCAGGATATGGTGTTTTGTAAGGCTCCTGGCTCAGTTGTGGTGTATGCCAACAAAGCTGCCTGCGAATATTATGGAATGACTCTTGAGCAGCTTCACGGCATCACGGATGTCCCCTACAATCAACTCGATTACACTCAGCAGTACCTGCAAGACGACCTGCAAGTCTTCACAACAGGTCAGCCAATCGAGGTTCTGGAAGAGCCGAATGTCCGCGCTGACGGCGAAACTCGCTTCTTCCACACGATTAAATCCCCAATTTTCGATACCAATGGCAACGTTGTGGAGATTGTAGGGGTTTCTCGCGACATCAGCGAACGCAAGCAAGAGCGGGAGATTCGCGATCGCGCTTTAGCCGAAGCCCAAGCAGCCCGTGCTGAACTACAGCGAGTCTTCATGCAAGCACCGGCGGCAATTGCCATCACCCGTGGCTCGAACCATGTCACGGAAACAGTGAACCCACTGTATATGCAGATTGTGGAAAAGCGGGATATCGTTGGTAAACCCGTGCGCGAGGCGTTCTGGGACTTGCAAGGGCAAGGCTTTTTCGAGTTGTTAGACCAGGTTTATACCAGTGGCGAACCTTTTGTCGGCAATGAGATGCGGGCGATGTTCGACCGCAACAGCGATGGCATTCTAGAAGAGAGTTTTTGGAATTTCGTCTACCAACCCTTAGTAGATGCCAATGGTAAAGTCAACGGCATTATGACGCACGCCGTGGAAGTGACCGAACAAGTGCGATCGCGTCAGGAAATTGAGAAGAAGGCGGAAGAACTGGTTCAAATGACCCAAGCACTAGAGCGCAGTAACCGGGATTTAGACCAATTTGCTTACATTGCATCTCATGACTTGAAAGCACCTTTAAGAGCGATCGCTACGCTTTCAGAATGGATTGAAGAAGACCTCGCAGATAAACTGACTGAAGACTCCCGCGAACATCTGAATTTATTGCGGGGACGAGTTCACCGTATGGAAGCTTTAATTAACGGCATTCTGCAATATTCGCGGGCGGGTAGGGTACAACAACAGATAGAGGCAGTGAATGTGTCCTCCTTGCTGTCGGAAGTCATCGAACTGCTCGATCCACCGCCGGAAGTCGCGATTGTTGTACCAAATATGCCGACGTTGCAAACCGAACGGGTGCCCCTACAGCAGGTGTTTATGAACTTGATCGGCAACGCCATCAAGTACGCAAATCGCTCGGATATGTGCATTCAGGTTGGTGTTCGGGAACTGGGAACATACTACGAGTTCTCAGTCGCTGATAACGGGCAGGGAATCGAACCCAAATACCATCAGAAGATTTGGGGCATCTTCCAAAGACTGGAAGCGAGGGACAAAGTTGAAGGAACAGGCATCGGTCTGTCGGTGGTTAAGAAAATCGTCGAAAGTCGCGGTGGACGGGTGTGGGTAGAGTCCGCAGCAGGCGCTGGAGCAACGTTCCGATTCACTTGGAGGTAATTGAAAGCCATCACATAAGCTTGGCGGCGGACAGTATTGGTAATCGTAGCGATCGCTTGATTTTGAGCGGTACTCAGATCGGCACCGCGACTGACAAAAAACTGAGTCCGCTGTTCCAGTCGCTGCTGCGTTGCCGGGTTATAGAGCGAAAACGCCTCCCCTAAACGATTTGAGTGAAATTGTTCTCGCTGGGTGACTAAGGTAGCGATCGCGGCAATCCCAATCGAACCGCCGAGATTTCGCACCTTGCACAAGATGGTTCCAAAAACGCCAATCCAGTTTTTTAGGGATACTTGATTGGATTGAAGACTCGACAAGGCAGATCGGGCGAGAGGTGCATGACGTTGTTCCAACGAACTGCATCAGGTTCAGCCACTGGGTTCCTTCAGTTTTGTTTCTTTCTTTCGTGTACTAAGCGCTAACGCGCAGGCTACGCCAACGCGCCTTCGCAGTTCAATAACACTCTTTTTAAGAACGCTGGGGAAGAATACCAATTTTTGTATAAATGGGGCGAACCAAGCGTCTTATGCCAGGTAGCTGTTTTGTAAATACGAAAGAACCCAGAATACAAAAGATTCCCCCAATCATTAACGTATTGGGCGCACCGATTTGACTTGCTAAAGAACCCGCAAACAAATTTCCTAAGGGAACGACGCCAAAAAATGCCATTGTGTAGATGCTCATTACCCTACCACGCTTATCATCCTCGACAATGGTTTGGAGAACTGTATTACTAGATGTGAATTGCAAAGTAAAACTCAAGCCAACTACTAACATCATTAGTAAAGAAAGTCCCAGCACGCGAGACAAAGAAAAACCAATCAATCCCATCCCCATGAAAGCCGGAGAATAAGCAATCAATCTGCCCAAGCCTAAAACATTTTTCCGCGTACTTAAATGAACTGCACCAATTAACGCTCCTACTCCCGCCGCCGCCATCAGAAAGCCCAGGGTTTCAGCATTCCCATGAAGAATTTGCGTGGCAAATATTGGTGTGAGAACGGTATATTGCATTCCCATAAAACTAACTAACGCTAGCAGCAAGATGATAGAACGAATTGGTGGAAAGCCAAAGGTATACACAAATCCTTCTTTCAATCTTTGCCAAGGATGATCGTGAGAGACTGCTATTTTACTGGGCTTTACCTTCATTGCTAATAAAGCAGTAATGACGGCAATATAGCTGAGACCATCAATTAAAAAACAGTAACCTGCTCCAACTGAGGCAACAAGCAACCCTCCAATGGCAGGACCAATCAATCGCGCCCCATTAAACATGGAAGAATTCAGCGCGATCGCATTGGCTAAATCATCTTTTCTTTCGATAATTTCTGGGACAAAAGCCTGACGAGCCGGGGCGTCAAAGGCATTAATAATTCCTTGGAATATACTCAAAACAATCAGATGCCAGACTTGGACGATTCCGGTTAGGGCTACAAAAGCTAGCGCCAACGACTGGAGCATGGCGAGGCTTTGAGTAAGGACTAAGAGCCGATGACGAGAGACTCGATCGACTACAACCCCACCAAATGGAGTCAGTATAAAACTGGGAAATTGTCCTGAAAATCCAACTATACCCAGTAATAAGGCTGAATTCGTGAGACTATAAACTAGCCAAATCGTGGCGATTTGCGTCATCCAAGTTCCAACGAGTGAAAGCCCCTGACCGGCAAAAAATAACTGATAATTTCTTGATCTCAATGCCGGTAAAACTGGCATGAACTTGATGGCGTTTTTCTTCATAATTTCTTGGTTTTCAGCGAATGCTTAAATAGCGGACAAGTTAGTTATTTCTTAGCAGGGAAGACCCAGCCAGGGTTTAAATTGGGGGTAAATTGGGGGTGTCCCTCTGCGGGCGGAAGCCGTGTGGCTTCCTGGGTTTCAACATCAGTATCAGGGGTTGCTTGTAGTTCTGATTACCTATCTACTGTCTGTTGATTTATTGCTACTGGAACAGCACATCCTCTAGAGAGGCATCTGTCCTTGGTTCAGTTTGTTGTTATCAATTTTTAGCTGCTCGGCAAAGTATTTAATAAGCGGTCATTCCGAATACGTAATGTTCGTGAAGTTATGCTTAGCCAGCGTTTACTTCGTATACGTAATATTTTTAAATAAATCCTTAATGCCCTGCTTCACTCAGCCGGATGAAGATTGCCCCTATCTTCTACAAGCCTTAAGAGAGATTCGCGATCGCTTGATCTACCAATTGAGAAAAATGTTCGCGTTCAGCCATCGGAATCCCTTTCATCGCCTGTTCCCGAATTTCTAGCGCGATTGGCGGTAGGACTTCTTGTAGTTGCTTGCCTGCTTCCGTCAACCAAATGCGCCAAATCCGGCGATCGCGAAGGTCGCGTTCCCGACGAATCAGCCCCCGTTCTTCCATCCGATCTAGCACCCCGGTGATCGTGCCTCCCACTTGCTGTAGTTTTTCCCCAATACTGCAAGTGGCTAAGCCGTCTTCTTCCCACAAACAGCACAATACAACCCAGTGAAAGGGAGTCAGTCCTAAAGGCTCCAGCCGTTCCTGAAACTTGCGGCTAAACACCTGGGACAGCAGTTTGATCCGGTAGCCCAAACTATAGGGTGCCATTACTTCGTGCCATTGCTCAAAAGGCTTGCTCTCAGCAGATGTAGAAGACATTGGTTAATTATTTAGCATACGTAATATTAATTTAGCTTTGTTTCTCGGTTGCTGGCAAGGGAAACCCCGCCAGGATTTGAAAGAGGGTTTTTTAACGCAAAGAACGCAAAGGCGGGCGCAGAGGTACGCCAAGCTAAGGTTAACAGCCGTCACTGTCAAGGGTGTAGCTTTAGCCTGTGGGCATATCTTTACAGTTCGTAATTTTTCTAAACTGGTGATGTAAAGATAGCTTCAGTTTTAGGTGATGATGCTGCGACCGAATCAACGCACTAAGTTAGATGATACCGATGATAAGGAGTTTTACTCCTATCCGCGGTTTGTGACCCACGTAGACGAAGGGTTTATTCAACAACTGACGGATCTCTACCGCGATCGCTTGAAGCCGAATACCCGCATCTTAGACATGATGAGCAGCTGGGTTTCCCATCTACCAGAGGAGATGAAATTCTCTCACATCGAAGGACACGGACTGAACGAAGAGGAACTGGCGAAAAATCCCCGCTTCGATCGTTATTTTGTTCAAGATATCAACAAAAATCCAAAGCTACCTCTACCGAATGAAGATTTCGATGCCGTTCTCAACTGCGTCTCGGTGCAGTATCTGCAATATCCGGATGCTGTATTTGCGGAAATTCATCGCATCCTCAAGCCGGGTGGAATCGCAATTATCAGCTTTTCCAACCGGATGTTCTATCAAAAAGCGATCGCTGCATGGCGAGATAGTTCCGAAGCTAGTCGGGTTGAGCTAGTGAAAAGCTACTTCACCTCAGTCCCCGGATTTAGCTCCCCAGAAGTCATTACTCACCAATCCTCCGCGCCGAAGCTCCTACAGTGGATGGGTGCCAGTGGGGGAGATCCTTTCTACGCTGTCATTGCTCACCGCGCTTAAGCGGCATAATCTCCTCCCCCTTTCTCCACAGGGATTCCGAGGCACCCAATCCCTCCGCTTGATTGGCGCTACACTTCACTTCCCTCTCTCCCTGAAAAAAGGGTTTGGGGAATTCTGATGTAAAATCTCGCGCAAGTAGAATGTAGGGAGAAGAAGAATTGGGGTTGAGACTTGTCACGGCTTAAGTGAGTGAACCTCTTGAGAATCGCTTAAGTTTCTCCATAGCTAGATGCCAAAAATGTGAAGATGGTGATAAAAATGAAACCTCAAGCTATCAGGAGGCGGTAATGATTTTTCAAAATGGGCGGAGAATTTTCGCAGCGATGTTGCTCTCGATGTTGCTGCTAGTAACTTCTTGTGCAACCCAAACTCCCTCTCGTTACGACCAAGCGCAAAAGGAAAGCACTCAAAGGAATGCTCCTCCAGCAGTTGCTAAACAGGCTGAACAGGGAAGCAGCTTTAATAAATTCTTTCCAAAAAGTAGCAGTGGCTTCCAAACCGTACCAGCTCAAGAGAAAAAAGGCTTTGCTGAGTATAAGTTGAAAAAAGACGGCAAGGATGTTGCCGTACTGTCTATTTCTGATACCACTAGCACCCCCACAGCCGCAGCGAAATTTAAGAGCAGCAGTAAAACAATCGCTGGCTATCCAGCGGTGAATCAGGGGAATAATGGCACTGCTGTTTTAGTAGGCGATCGCTACCAAGTCAAAATTCAATCCCGCGATGCTTCCTTTACTCAGAGCGATCGCGAAGCTTGGCTGCAAAAATTTAATCTCAATGGTCTGTCTCGACTAAAGTAAGTAGTCCTGAGGAATCAGTCATGAGTCATTCGTTTGCAATTTATGACTTATGACTGATTACTGCTGACTACTGATGAATGACGACTGAAAAAACAAGGAGACTACGACTGTGAGCAAATCGATTTTTGAACTGGTTGATGAGCTACCAACCAATAACATCACCACGATGGCTTTGCGATCGCTTGATTTTGTCGTTCCGGGGCAATGGCAAAATATTGTTGGCTTTGACAACACAATTCGTGCTGTCACTGGCGAAACTGACGAAGCGTTAATTCAGCAAATTGGCGAACGCGCCGTCTATCTGTACAACGACAAATCGCAGGGATATCAGCGAGCCATGTGGCTCTATCAAACTGTTGATAGTGCAGATAAAGCTCTCGGTACAGCCGCCTTGGCGAACAAAGTAGGCGAAAAAATTCCGCTTTTCGGTTTTTTAAACAACATCACTCCTAAAGCGGACAAAGCTCAAACGATTGATTTGTGTATAAAATTGGTGGTCGAGTTGGTTGCCTTTTGCCAAATCAACGGCATCCCAGGAGACAGCATTGGAGATTTTGTCGCCTCTTTAGCTGATTATAGTGGCGAATCTTTGATGCGGATGGTGGCTTTAATTAGCTTTGATGGTTTAGTTCCCCTTGGCTCTGACTTCCTCCTCAAAGCCACCTCCGGATTGAATCAAGCGAGTCCCGCAGAGCTAGAAGGAAATCAGACATACCAGCGTGTCAACGATTTGATTCCTGGCGGTAGTCCGGAAGGTAAGCTCAACTTTATCGGTCAAAGCTTTGATTCAGTTAAAGGCTGGATGAGTGGTTTTGTCACCTCACACAATTTAACCCCACAAAAAGTTGTCAGTAACCTGCAAAATTTTGTGGAAGTTTCCGGTGACAAGTTGGACTATCTGGGTGCCTTTCTAGATGTGACAACAAACTATTACGAACACACAGGCACTCAAACCTTGGCTCGTCGCTTGATTGAACGCGCCTCCGCCGAAATTTAAAATCTTCGTGCTGGTATGTATTAGCACTGGTATGTATTAGCACAAGTGTATTTAGCTGCCGGTATTTGCAAATACCGGCAGCTTTAATTTTTGTCAATATTTTGTGACTTGTATCACAGAAATCTTTATCCTAAAAGGTAACTAGGTTCAGCCGACATGACATGCGGGGTAGAGACTTGTTTCACCTCAGCTGTGATGCCGACTCGATGCACTATCTCAATATCTTTAGTGCATCGGAATCACGCATTTAAATCACACATATTTAATGGAGATGTATTGTCATGGCACAGGAAAGCGCTGCCAGTTTGTTCAAAGCAGTTAAAGAAGATCAAGCATTACAAGCAAGACTCAAAGCAACCACTAACCCAGAAACCTTCATCCAGATTGCCCGTGAACGTGGCTATGACTTCACAGTTCAAGAACTGAATAATGAAATCGAGAATTTATCTGAGGAGGAGTTGGCAGCCGTTATCAATCCAGGTATTGGCCCCCGGAGACACCTAACTCCTAGGTAATCTGATTGATTCTTAGTAAAACTACTCAATCATCAATTAAAAATGCAAAATTAAAAACTTGGCATTTTTAATTTCTAATTTTTAATTGATGATGGTGCTAAGAAATATTCATGGTTTTACTGGTGGGAAACGCGATCGCATTTTAGACGCGATCGCACGGTGCAACCTAAGCGGGCGCATCCAATTGAGCCAGAATTTCTGAGGCTTGGGCGCAAAGCGTGTCGTGACAGTGACCATTACTCCCAATTAGACAACCCCATTGATTCACATCCCCCTGGTTGTACTTGGGGGGAGTGCCATCAGCGTGGGTGAATTGTCCTCCTGCTTCCGTCAAAATTAGCTCTGGAGCCGCCATATCCCAATCTTTGGGAGCAGATTTACCAGACAGGGAGATATAAACGTCTGCTTGGTGGTCGATGATGGTGGCAATTTTGCAGCCGACACTGCCGACATAGTGTTTATTTTTAAACGGCAGGTGTTGCACTAACTGATTGAAACGCTCATCTCGATGGGTGCGACTAACGACTAAGGTGAGTTCCTCAAGGGCGTTGCGTTCCGATACGCGAACTGGCTTGGGTTGGCCTTCACGAGTTTCCATATAGGTGCCGCCGCCTTTGGTTGCGTAATACAATTTTCCTGCCTCTGGCAACGCGACCACTGCCAGAATGGGACGCCCTTGGTGCGTTAAGGCAATATGAATTGCAAATTCACCCGTCCGATCGATAAAGTCTCGCGTTCCATCGAGGGGGTCAACGATCCAAACCCAAGGTTGCTCTACTGCTGGTGTCTGAGATTTATAAGTTTCTTCGCTTAAATATCCGAAATCTGGGCTGTTGAGAGACGCCTGCAAGTTATAGAGGATGTATTCGTTGACGGCGACATCTGCTGCCGTGACAGGGCCATCTTTTTTGTTTTCAACTTCCAAATCATCGGTGCTACGATCGCCGCGATAGTAAGACTGGAGGATATCGGCGGCACCCCAACCTACACTTCGAGCGATCGCGACAATTTCTTCTAGCCCCTCATATCGGTTTTCGCCCAACGATTTTAATACTGTCACTTTAAGCTTCCTCGGCTGTCGGCACTTGGGTGGAGGCTATCCAGTAGCGGCGACAACTCCACAGCAGCGCAGCGCCAACCGCTATGTAAATTAAACCCCTCACTTCAAAACTAACACCCGCACATCGCAATCCGATACCAATGGTCATCATTGCCACAATTAAAGCAATGGTTTTCACTCCAAACATTTGGAAAATACTCTTAAACGGGTTTGGTTCCTGTAGCGTTTCTACCCGATTAATGACGCGATTTGCAGTGCGGTCAAGAATCAATTTTCCCTTCATTAGACCAAGACTAAAAGCTGCTGCACCCCACCCCAAATGCTGTCCGTCTAACAATCCCAAATAAGGGAATTTAAACCAGAATACCAACCCCATGCTAAAAAGCCCTAATCCGACTAGCGTCCAAAGGCTACCAGCAATCCAAAGATGTTGTCTGCGGGTCAAACCGCTTTGTTTATAAGTGCTTTCCATTTCTGAGAGTTTCTGTCCTAAGCCAGTTGAGTTATTATATGCTGCCGGTTCCCTCTCCCAAGTTTAAGATTGGTTAATTCTGATTACTTTGGTGCTGTTTTCTGCATCCATCGACGAGTGCCAAAAAATTGACAGGAATGAGAGGCAATTTTTGCCGCCGATGCGATCGCATCGGCAAAACTTTTCCGTAGGATATAGTTACAAAAGGCACCGTGAAAAATGTCCCCAGCACCCATCGTATCAACGGGATTTATTTGGGGAACTTCTATCGATCCGCTTGTACCCTGCGAAAGATATTGGATAGGTTTCTCTCCGCCAGTGATAGCGATGTGAGGAATCCCTAGTGTGGATAGATAAGAAAGAACTTCCTGCTGTGCGCGATCGCAACTTGGGGGATGAAAATTTTCCGAACAAATGGCGTAATCTACAAAGGGCAATATTCTTTCAAATCCAGGCTTCCAACTGCCGCCATCTATGACAACGGGGATCTGATTTTCTTTAGCTAATCGGGCAATTTTCTCCCCAACTGCCATTTGGTGCCCATCAATGAGTACAATATCAGTTTCCTGTAAAATATTGAGGGGCAGACATTCACCGCTAACTTGTGTTTTCGTCGCATTGATCGAGATTGCCGCGCGCTCGCCTGTTGCCTGAGTCGTGATAATAGAAGATACCGGCGGAGGTTCAGATTGGCTAGGTGACAGGTCTATCAGCGTCACTGAGTGACTGTCCAAATCAGTCCGGATCAGGCAATTAATTGGATGAATACCAACTATACCTAAAAGACTTGCTCGATTGCCCAAATAACTAAAAGTCACGGCTGCATTGGTCGCAGGACCTCCTGCCGCCACCGTATAGTCAGATGCAACAATTTTCTGATTTTGTTCGGGTAGACCCGTCGTTAAATACACCAGGTCTAAGGTAACTAATCCTACAAAAAGTCCCTGAAAAGCCATTGATTATTTTTCCTGTTCCGACTGACCCAATTCTCTACGGACAAGTGGGTTAAATGCTAGTTGCTAAAATTATTACCGACAACGATTAACACATAAAAATTAACTCAAAAGTTTATCTAGAAAGCCAATTAATTGTGAAATGCAGCAAATTTTTTGGGCATCCTAAAAGTAGCGGGAACCTTTGTTGAACATCCTTGCAGATTAATCAAACCTACCGCTAATCCTTAAGGATTCACGACTAATGCTGCAATTTTTAAAAAATTTAATCTCTCCAAATTGGTTTATTCCCCACGGGCGCGGCTATCTCTGGCAACCAGGGTTAGTCTCGCTGCATATTGTGGCAGATGCGTTGATTGCGATCGCCTATTACTCGATTTCCCTCGCCTTGCTCTATTTCATCCACCAACGACAGGATTTGCCCTTCCGAAGGATATTTTTCCTGTTTGGAGCTTTCATTGTTTCCTGTGGCACGACCCACCTGATGGAAATCTGGACGCTCTGGCATCCAGCTTATTGGCTTTCGGGTGCCGTCAAAGTGATTACCGCTATCATTTCCGGTTACACAGCTGTCGAACTGATTCGTTTGATTCCCAAAGCACTGGCAATTCCCAGTCAGGCACAACTAGAAGCAACGAACCAAAAACTCAGTCAGGAAGTCATCGAACGCCAGCAAGCAGAAGCAGCATTGCGGCATAGCGAAGCTCGCTTTCGCTCAATTTTTGAGGGAGCAGGCATGGGAATCGCGATCGTAGACATGGAAGGTCATGTCGTGACAACGAATCCGGCACTCCAACGGATGCTGGGTTGCAAAGAGGATAATTTGCCAGCAGGATATATTCAAGAAGATACCACTCCGAACGAAGTGGGTTGGGATCGTTACATTAACTTACTCGCCGGAAAATATGACTATTCTCAGATGGCGAAGCGTTATCTGGGAAAGGATGGACATCTGATTTGGGGTCGCGATTGCTATCAAATGGAGCAGCGTTACCTGGGAAAAAATGGGCAGATGTTGTGGTGCAACATTACTGTTTCCCAAGTGCGGGACGCTGAGGGCAAACCGCAATTTGGCATTCGCCTGGTGGAAGATATCACCGCCCGCAAGAAAGCAGAGGCAGCACTCAAACAGTACCAAGAACATCTAGAAAAAGTGGTGGGAGAACGAACTGCCGAACTCACCAAAGTCAACGAAAAGCTCTCCTGGCAAGCAAACCACGATCCACTGACGGGAATCGCCAACCGTTACGAATTTGAGCAACGTTTGCAAGAAGCGGTGTCAAATACCAGAATGCAAAACCAAGAACACACGCTTTGCTATCTGGATCTCGATCGGTTCAAGATTGTTAACGATACTTGCGGTCATGTTGCTGGCGATGAATTATTGCGTCAAATCAGTAGTTTGTTACAAAGCCGGGTGCGGAGAACTGATGTTCTGGCACGATTAGGCGGTGATGAATTCGCCGTGCTGCTGTACCAATGTCCCACAGATGAAGCACTGCGAGTTGCTCATTCGCTCCTAGAGACCATTCAGGAGTTTCGATTTGCATGGCAAGATAAAACTTTTACGGTCGGTGTCAGTATTGGTGTCGTGACATTTGACGCCAATTCTTCCAGTTTGTCGGGTGTTGTTAGTGCTGCCGATGCAGCTTGCTATGAAGCTAAAAATCGGGGGCGAAATCGCGTGTATGTCTACCAAGCTGACGATCAAAAACTGGCGCAGCAGCACAATGAAGTGCAATGGTTGAGCCGATTGAATCAAGCGATCGCGCAAAGCGGGTCTGTGAAGCTTTTGGCTACTCCTGAAAATACGTTACCAGCCAAGAATCAATTCTGCTTGTACTACCAACCGATTGCCCCTTTGAATGCCGAACTAACCACCGGCGAACATTACGAAGTTCTGCTGCGTTTCGTGGATGACAGGGGCGAGTTGATCCCGCCAATGGCATTTCTCCCCGCCGCCGAGCGATACAACCTAATGCCTGCAATAGACTGCTGGGTGATCCGTACCTTCTTGGCGATGCTTCACCAATCAGAAATTCAGAATTTAGAACCCCAATTTCAGAATTTTGCATCTTACCCTAGGGGAAGGATTCGCAACTCCTTCGTTGCTGGTGCTAGCAATGTTGCCACTTCGCCTCCGCTAACACCCTACATCCTTCCTCCTTCATCTTTTCCCCTGTATACTATCAATCTCTCTGGTGCTACCGTTAATGACGACCAGTTTGTAGAATTCCTTAAAGAGCAGTTTTCCGTCTATAAAATCCCCCCACAGATGATCTGCTTTGAGATTACTGAAAGTGTTGCGATTGCAAATTTGAGTAAAGTCTCAGGGTTAATTAAGGAAGTTAAAGCTTTAGGGTGTCGTTTTGCTTTAGATGATTTTGGCAGCGGGATGTCCTCGTTTGCTTATCTCAAATATCTGCCACTAGATTACTTAAAAATTGATGGAAGTTTTGTCAAAGATATTGCCGATGACCCAATTCATTTGGCACTGGTGGAAGCGATTAACCGCGTTGGGCACGTCATGGGCCTGAAAACAATTGCTGAGTTTGTCACGAATGACTCGATTTTAGAGAAGGTAAAATTTTTAGGAATAGATTATGCCCAAGGTTATGTCATCGCCAAACCCCAGCCACTAGAATTCAATTAAAAATGTAAAATTAAAAAGGAAATTGTTCTTTTTTAATTTTACTTGTTAATTTTTAATTGATTTGATGCAAACTGAGCCAAAATTGGGGACACTTTACATCGTCGGGACACCGATAGGCAACCTGGAAGATATGACCTTTCGGGCAGTGCGAATTTTGCAAACGGTGGACGCGATCGCAGCCGAGGATACGCGCCACACGGGGAAGCTGTTGCAGCATTTTCAAATTAAAACGCCCCAGTGGAGTTACCACGAACACAACCAGCAGCAGCGGATTCCAGAGTTGTTGGAACAACTCAAAATCGGGAAAGCGATCGCACTTGTCACCGATGCCGGAATGCCGGGAATCTCCGATCCAGGCTACGAACTGGTGAAAGCTTGTATCGAAGCAGCCATTTCCGTCGTTCCCGTCCCTGGTTGTACTGCCGTCACGACTGCCTTAAGTGCCGCCGGACTCCCCCCAGACAAATTTGTGTTTGAAGGCTTTTTACCCGCAAAAGGTCAAGAACGGCAAGAACGTTTGGAAGCTTTACAAAGCGAAAGCCGTACGATTGTATTTTACGAAGCTCCTCATCGGTTGCGACAAACACTGCAAGACTTAGGGGCTGTATTGGGACTCAGCCGCCAAATTGTACTGGCGCGGGAGTTAACCAAGTTGCACGAGGAATTTTGGCGGGGCACCATTAGGGAAGGAAGCGATCGCTATGCCACCCGCGAACCCCAAGGAGAATTTACCCTCGTCGTTGCCGGTGCCGAGTTAACGATGCCAATGCTGTCGGAAGAGGCGCTAAAAGCCGAGTTACAACATCTCCTGCAAGCAGGAATCTCGCGATCGCAAGCCAGTCGCCAGTTAGCAAAAGCCACCTCTTTTTCCCGCCGCCACCTCTATCAGTTAGCGCTAGAAATTCCGGCTGAAGCTCTAACTGAGGAGAAAGAAGTAGATGAACCCTAAAATTAGTTATTAGCCTTTAGTTCTTAGTTAGTAGCAACATAAGCACTAAGGGCTAAGGAAAAATGACAATTACTCATTACCTCATCTCAATAACAGACTCGATACATAATTGCGTTAGGTTTAGCCCGTGAAAGCTCGATTTTTTCTGTCTAGTTCCTTGCTTTTGCTCATGACACTCGTGGGTTGTAGCACGGCGACGCCGCCAACTCCACAAGCATCCGTTTCACCTACCAGCACAGCGACACCCCAGACAGTACAAGGGTCGCCTAGTCCCACCCCGGCTACAGAATCTCCAAGCCCTAGCCCAGTTTCGGAAACAATTTCTGAAAGCCAAAAAATTTCAGCCACAGGGATTGGCCCGGCTAAGCTGGGAATGACTTTAGGCGAACTCAAAAAAGAGCTGGGTTCAAAAGCTGAATTTAAGGTGCAGTCGCCTTACATCGTGGATTTTGATGCGATCGCTGTCAGCCAAAATGGAAAGGTGCAATATTACATCCTCTACCCAGCCGGGAAACCCCTCACTGATTCGGGCAAAATCGATGCTTTAGTAACCGAAAATTCCGACTATAAAACTGAAAAAGGAGTTGGTCCCGGAACCTCTCTCAAACAAGCAGAGGCAGCCTACGGAGACGCTACCTTGTCTTACAACCTTGACAATGAAGGCAGAGAATACGTCCGGTTTGCCAATCAACCAGCTAAGAGTATCTCCTTCCGTCTTGGAAATGCTAATGATGCAAGCTTGATAGGAGTTTATTCTTCAAAATCAGGATCGGGCGGATTGTCTGAGACAAAGCAATTTAAAGACGCTGCCTCTATTCGCTCAGTTGAAGTAAATTGATAAAGGAACTGCGTTTTAGATTTTCGAGTTCGCAATCCAAATTGTGAACTCCTTAGGGTTATTCCATCTCTGCCAGTAGGCACTTCCAAAAATTTATTTGTGGCGACCTTTAGGCGAAAGGGTATCGATATTCTCCCTCATCGCTTTTCAATCTATGCATGACCCACATCTCTTAAAATCTGGCAGGGTTGCAGCTAAAGGATTGTGAAACTTATCGGTAATACATAAGCTTTTCGGAAAGCTTAGAAGGTTATGAGTAGTCATTCGTTAAGAATGACTACTCACTAATTACTCATCACCTCAGCCGCCCTGAAACACTTCCAAAGAAAACATTTCCGTCATCGTCCGTAAATAAGGTAACAAGATTGCCATATCATCAGCGCTCAGATGAGAGTGCATTGCCCAACCCATTGCCTGAAGCATATCTTGCACCAATCTCCAGCTCACATTTAAGCGAGGATATAACATCACGCATAAAGGAAACAGTTCTCGCTGTACGGAGCAGATATCATGTTCCAAAACGCATAAACAAAGATAAACCTGAAACATCTCAGCATCGCGAATGCTAGCGGTTCTGACGACTGCTTCGCTCAGAGATCCGCTGTAAGTGCGATGGTTGGAATGTAGGCGGCAAACCTGATTACAAACCGTTTCGGCAATTTTGCTACTAATCGGTAGAAGATGCTGAACTGCGGCTAAAACTGGAGAATCATAATTATAGTTAGCCGCTGCTGAGTAGGCAGCTCGTAGCGGCATATACATATGATCGTCCATCATTTTTAAGTACGGTATCCACAGCGCTTTCTCTGACGGCGAAAGCCACTCCAGTAACATCTGACCTGTGTAATGAAACTGCATACTTACAAAGCCGATGGCACGGGGATCGACGTTGGTGTATTTGTCGCGTACCTGCCCAAAGTCACTACCTGCAATCACTGATACCCGTTGTGCTGTAGCTCTCTCAGCATAACCATTCAAAACTTTTTGAAATAAGTAGCGAGTATCGGCAGCAATTTCTAATGGATTGATTAAGTCTGGGTTGATGCCGTGACGCCGAATCTCTTCCGATAACAGCGTTTCTGTCTTAGTCCAGGCTCTGGCACTCGCCAAAGTCAGGTTTTGCATTAGCTTGTTCGCTGTGCAAGCTCGACCTTCCTTGGACGTTACTTCTTTTAAAAATTCATTTTGTTTTAGATGCTCGGCATCATAGTCCACTGTAACCGCACGATAGTATTTTCGTGCCCACAGTGCTGCCAGAGAATGAACATTCGATTTCGATGAGTTGCGGATTGCAACGTGAGGAGACTGAACTTTAGCCGGAGCAGATGCTAATGAGGGAGTCATCACAAAATCCAAAATTGTTAAAAAAAGGGAAATTTAGCCATCCAAGGCAATTCAGCCAAGGTTTCTCAATCTGGAAAAATCAAGCTAACACACAGTAGGGTTATCCGGGTCTGTTGCCAAAAATACAAAACTTGAAAATGGTTTTGTATTTTACCAGCTTTTTACAAAAGTTATACAAATTCTTTAATTAAGATTGAGTATTCAGTATTTTTACTGATTTCTGACAATCGGAGAACAAATATTTACGAATGTTAACTTAAATCAACGATTCTCATAAATTTGCTGATTTATTTGTCCAGCGGAGGGTTCTACACGCTTTCTTCACTCTGGCTAGCTATTATGTAGTGTTACATTTAAGTAATTTCCTCTACCGGAAGTTACAACCTGAGATAAGAGTTCGGTAAAACTAAGGGTTGCGGTACTGACTCGGCTGCATACAATAACTTTAGTTAGAAACCATAGCCAAAATTATGACTAGACTCTTCATCAAATTAATAGGATTCATCCTGCTTCTGGCTGGAGTTTACTTTTTAGGTAAAAATATTATTTTTGCTAGTCACTACTTCCCTTACTATTGGCGGAACTTACCGGCAATGGGTTCCGTTTTAGCCATTATGGGCGGTGTGACTTGTTTAATGTTTTTTAGAAGAGAAACAGGCAACTTTGGAGCATTTTTGTTGGGTTTAGGAATTGTGCTAGTTTTTATGAGCGGTGGCGTTATTTTAAGACAAACTAGCCTCTGGAACTTCTTTGTCGGCTTTGCGGCTTTGGCTGGCGGCTACAAATTACTCAATGAGGGAAGAATTACTTTTTAAGTTAAGCCGCTTGTTACCGAATCGTCTATTTATGAGTAGAGACGCGATTAATCGCGTCTCTAGTGTTTTATATTGCTGTAATGATTCGTTTTGAGAAGATTTGAGTTTAGCTAGTGAGTGAGTCCCAAAAAAAAGATGCTGAAAGCGATCGCGCTTATTTTCTAATTCTTGGAATTAACGATAAACTCACTAATAATAATGGGCGTCCGGCTGATAATAGTGCTGGGATTTGCTGTTAGTTGCTCTAAGGAATAGGGTTCAATTCCATAGGTTATTACGCGCAATTGTTGCGTGGAGACATCTACTTCAAACTCAGTCCAGCCATAGACATGAGCCGCCACATAGCTACCTTTAAGCAGGGTAGCATCAATTCCCGAACCTTCCAGCCCTAGAGGATTGTAGCCGAAGGGGACAAGACGGGCATCCACTAAATTTTTGACAAATTCATCCTTCTCGTGGATAGTTGGCAGAGCCTGATAAGCAGCTTTTTCCTCTGACGTGAGGCTTGAAAATCTTACGCTAGTAGGCCCAAACGGCTCATAGAATGCCACCGGACTCGTCATAATGTCAAAGGCATCAACCGGGATCTGAACCCCATCAGCAGACTCTTGATAGGTGAGATTGTTCACCGCTGTGCCATGAAAATCAGCGGAGATAAATACAACATTATTGATACAATTTTCCTTGATGAAACGCAGCAATTGGGTGCGTTCTGCTGCAAAACCTTCATAGCGATCGTTGGCAACAGGGATTCCCAAATTTTGGATTGGTTCAGGAATCAAAATAAACTTCCAGGTAATGCAGTTATTTTGGGCATTTAGCAAATCTCGTTGCAAATCCGTAAGTTGTTGTTGACCTAGAAGCGTGCGATTTGGCTCAAAGGAACGAGTTAGGAACTCTTTTTCTTGTTCTTTAGTAGGGTTAAAAGAAAGCGGCAAATTAGCATCGCGGAAAGAGCGGGTATCTAGGATGAAAACAGCCGCGTCACTGCCATAGGTGTTGTAACGATAAAGCTTGCGCTTATTTGTCGTGCGTTCTTCGCCCGTTTCTCCATAAAATTCATCGCGTAGAGGATGATATTCCTGAAATGCTTGTAGAGCATTTTTAAACAGTTCGGTATTGTTAATTAACTCGCTACCCGTGCCGAAGCGCCCATTCCGATGAGAGGATGCTGGTGCGCCCCCTGCAAAATTATCATCAACTTCGTGGTCATCAATTGTAGCGAGGATGGAAGTAGAGGCGCGAAGATCCGCCCATGTATTTAACCCCAAACGGGCGGAATAAACTTCGTTGAACTTGATGCGAAACTCGTCAAGGGTAGAAGCGGGTCTGTCTAAATCCGGCGTCTTCAGGTCAGCGTAAGCACTATCACCATGTGCAACAAAGAACTCTAGTTGACTTTCTGGTACATTAGCGATCGCTGGGTAGGGTGCTAAATCGCCGTGCCAGTCCCCCGCCACCCCGAACCGCAAACCAGCAGGAGTCCCCAACTCAGCGGCGGTACGGAACTGACCACCAGCACACGTTCCAGCAGCGTCGGTGACTCGATAATAATAAGTTGTCCTAGGCTTTAAGTTAGTTAACTCTACCTTTATAGGTTGGTTGGAATCGGTAACTAAGCCGCTGGCAGTGCCAAGAATGGTGCAGAAGTTCGGCTGAATTGAGTATTCAAAGAAAACTGTCCCTTTGGCGGTGCTGCGTGTCCACAAAACGGTTGAGGTTTGTGTTGTATCTCCAGAAGCAACGCCATTCGGTAAGGTAGATTGACTTAAATCAATAGAGGTAAACATAGATGTTTCCGAACGAGAATCTGATATAGATTTTTTATTCCCTTTAGGAAAGCCCCGTTCCGGAAACCCTCTATCTTTATTTACTTTTATAAACTTTGAATGATTTTCCTTAACGCGCCCATTGCTGCAAAATGTAATCGTAGAATTTCTGCTTATCTACCTTCTGCATCACCCGAATTTTCCGACCGCCCGGTTCCACTTTGGTTCGCCCTTGACTGAGTCCGGTAGTGATAATTATTGTCTCCTCTTCTCCCACTTCATAAAACTTCGGATGGGCAAGGTAAGCCGTCGCTAAAATATCCCAAAAATAATAATCTTGAGGAATCACCAGCGCATAACATTGTCCTGCTAAATCGGAAATAGGATAACGCCGCTGTTTACCTAATTGGCGCACCACTTCTGATGTTACCGGCACATTGTTAGTGAGGTCTAACGGGCAAAGTACGATGGGGATTGATGTTTGCCAAACTCGATTTGCTGAAATGGGGTCCCAATAAACATTCCATTCAGCCGAACCATCTTGTCCTGGTTCGATATCGCGGCTAACGTTACCAGGAACATTTAACGCACCTCCCATCCAAACAATTTTCTCGATTTTCCCTTCAATCTCCGGTGCCATATCCAGAGAAGTGGCAACTGTTGTCAAAGGGCCAGTTACCATCAGTGTGACGGGCGAAGATGCAGCTTGGAGCGATCGCACCATAAATTTCTGACCCGATTCTGGCACTAGCGGTGTCTGAATTGTTTCTCGTTCGTTAAGAATTGGGAGATGATCGACAACAAACGAATCGCGGCGAAATAGGCGTGGAAATGGATTGATCCCCCTCACTGTACTTTCTGCCACTGGCACTTCTGAACGTCCCATCAAATCTAGAATCTTGCGCGTAGCACTCACCCCTGGCTGAACATAGCAATCTGCTGGCGTCACAACGATGCCGAGTGGCTGAACATCATCCATCGTCATCAGCAGCATCGTGGCGAGATAATCATCAACGCCGCCATCGTGATCCATGAGTACCAGTTGTTTGGACATAAATCTCTGCCTGAATTAGAGTCAGAATCAGATACAACGCATTGTGCTAACTTCGCTAATTCTCCCCTCTGAAGTGGAGTTAAAGATAGCGATCGCATCTTCTGTTGCACATGGGTAGGACAACAAATATCTATCCCCATTCTCAGAGATAACACTTGTTTGAGCCAGCACTACAGGGGATATGCTGATTCCCGCAAGGATGCCGATACTGATGCAGATAAGGGGTTGAATAAATGCTGACTTCTAGTGGCTTTTTAGCTTCATAAGAAGCTATGTCAAAATAGCCCACTTTCAAATAGTTGAATTGTAGAGTGGGCAATGTCTGCCAACACTTTTTTAAACGCAAAGGTACGCTAAGGAAATCGCAGAGGTTCGCAGAGAATTTCCTTGGCGAACGTTTGGGGTAGGGGCGGGTTTAAAACCTGCCCTACTGCGTACCTTTACGTTAAAAAAATTACGCTTCTTCTCGGAGTTTATCCAAGACGCCACGATCCTCTAGCGTAGAGGTGTCGCCGGAGACTTCTTGACCGGAGGCGAGATTCCGCAATAATCGCCGCATAATCTTACCCGAACGAGTTTTGGGCAACGAGTCCGTGAAGCGAATTTCACCGGGACGAGCGATCGCGCCTATCTCTGCGACAACGTGTTTTTTGAGTTCTTTGCTCAGTTCTTCGCTGGGACTATACGTACCTTCTAAAGTAACAAAAGCGACTACTTCTTCACCTTTGAGTTCATCTGGCTTACCCACAACCGCAGCTTCAGCAACCGCAGGATGAGAAACTAAAGCGGATTCCACTTCCATCGTGCCTAAGCGGTGTCCTGACACATTCAGCACATCGTCCACACGCCCCATCACCCAGAAGTAACCATCCTCATCGCGTCTGGCACCATCTCCGGCAAAGTAGACATAATGCCCATCTTTGGGGGGGATGTGTTCCCAGTAGGTGCGGCGGAAGCGATCCGGGTCGCCGTAGACGGTTCGCATCATCCCAGGCCAAGGGTGCTTAATTACTAGATAGCCACCTTCGCTGGCGGGGACTGGGTTGCCTTCCAAATCAACAATATCAGCGAGGATTCCAGGAAAAGGAAGGGTAGCAGAACCGGGTTTAGTGGGAATTGCCCCAGGTAGCGGCGTAATCATAATGCCAGCCGTCTCAGTTTGCCACCAGGTATCGACAATCGGACACTTTTCGCCACCAATCACGCGGTGATACCACATCCACGCCTCCGGGTTAATTGGTTCGCCTACGGTTCCCAGCAATCGCAGAGAAGAGAGATTTCTGGCGTTGGGTAAGTCTTCGCCCATCTTGATGAAAGCGCGAATTGCCGTCGGTGCGGTATAAAAAACGTTGACACCGTGTTTTTCAATGACATCCCAAAAACAGCCGGGATTCGAGGCACGAGGCGCACCTTCGTACATCACGGTGGTGGCACCGTTGGATAGGGGACCATAGACAATGTAGCTGTGTCCGGTAATCCAGCCCACATCAGCGGTACACCAGTAGACATCCGTATCCTGAAGGTCAAAAATCCACTTGGTGGTCATGTGGGTGTAGAGGTTGTAACCAGCCGTGGTATGCACAACGCCTTTTGGTTTGCCGGTACTACCGCTGGTGTAAAGGATGAACAGCATATCTTCGCTGTCCATCGGTTCGGCGGGACAATCGGCGGAGATAGTCTTTTGCATCTCATGCCACCAATAGTCGCGTCCCCCCACCTGCATATAAATTTCTTGTCCGGTGCGCTTGACAACTAGGACGCTTTTCACGCTGGGGACAGCGCCATCAGCTAAAGCTTTATCAACTTGATCTTTGAGAGGAACGATCGCATCTTTGCGCCAACCGCCATCAGCCGTGACAACTACTTTGGCTTGTCCATCGATTAAGCGATCGCGCAACGCTTCTGCACTGAAACCGCCAAAAACGACGCTGTGGGCTGCCCCAATTCTGGCACAAGCTAACATAGCGATCGCGGCTTCCGGAATCATCGGCATATAAATCCCGACGCGATCGCCTTTTTCCACGCCTAACTGTTTCAGGACATTGGCAAATTGACAAACTTCCCGATGCAACTGGGCATAAGTTAAAGTGCGCGAGTCTCCCGGTTCCCCTTCCCAAATTAAAGCGGCTTTGTTCTTGCGCCAAGTAGTTAAGTGTCTATCCAGGCAATTGTAGGAAATATTTGTTTTACCACCCACAAACCACTTGGCAAAAGGCGGTTGCCAATCCAGCACCGTATCCCACTTCTGGAACCAGTGCAACTCTTGTTCTGCAAGTTCTGCCCAAAACTTCTGCGGATCGGCTTTGGCGCGGTCATAAAGTTGCTGGTATTCCTCCAGGCTTTTAATATGTGCCTTTTGTGAAAATTCAGCCGGTGGCTGGAATAAGCGTTTTTCTTGAAGGATGGATTCTATTGTGGGCTGAGACATGATGATTGCTGTAATCGGCGTTGTTACTCAAAACCATTCTGGAGGTAGATCCGACCAAAAGTGTTGTGAGTTTCGTAAAGAAAAGCAAACTGTCCTCAGCCCCCACTCTGCGATCGCTACTTAAGATACATCTAACCCCCTAATCCCCTTCCTTACAAGGGAAGGAGGACAATTGAAAGCTCTCCCATTCTGGAGAGAGGTTGGGGAGAGGTGACAAGAATTACCTATACAAACGGGATTGGCAGCCCATTTTCGGGAATTCTATCCAGTTCGATCCGGAAAGTCCCCTCAAACCCGGTTTCTCTGACATCAAACTGCCAGCCGCCGTTCACCTTCTGCATCTCCTCCTGCGGCGAAGGCTGGAAGCCTTCCCGCATAAACTGCTCATCGGCATGGAGGTAGAGTTTCAGGTTGGGCTGTAGATTGGTTGGTAGCAAGGCACGGACGTAGTACTGCTTGTTGAAAATCTTGTTGTCCGAGAAACCAAAGCCATAAAGATCGCGTTCGCCAATATAAAATTCTACGCGCAACACCATATCTTTGGCACTGAGGCTCTTTTTCGTGTCGAGGTATCCTTGCCAGATGAGTTTGTTATTATCTGCCCAAGGAAAGCCGAGACTCTGATTGGCTTCCGAGAAGTTAACATTTTTGTCAAGCGGATCAACTTGACTAAAGGGGCCATAGCAATTTTCGGCATCTTTACTTTGATGGAAAAGCTCGAAGTCTACACCCCGCGGCTTGATAGAAACGCCCAGAAAAAATTCGCTCTTGCCGAAGAAATCCTTACCACGAGTAACTTTTCCCTTCACCAAGCGCAGCCGCGATCGCACGTTCCCAAAAAAGAAGCGGGTTGCCACTTCAAACGCTTCTCGTGAAGTAATCAGCGAGTCGTCACCCCCGTGGCACTTGTGGACGAAAGTGCGCGGTGTGCCGGGGATTTGCGCCGAAGTTTGTTTGACTAAACCATCGCTGCGATTGTAGTTTGCCCCATACTCGCCTTCTAGGGAGAAGGCGCGATTTAACCGGGATGCGATCGCGGCGTCGTAGCTACGGTAGTTTGTTCCAACCACTGTCAGCAGTCGTTCTGCGGGAAAATAGTTGTGAAAATTAACGAAAGCCGCATCATTTCTAGGGTCTTTTTGAAAATCAGGATTAAAATGCTTTAACTCATCTTCCGCACTAATATTGATCCAATTTTTGAGAATTTGGAAACTGATGCCTTGGTGCGGCGTACCGAGGGTGACAATTTTGTTAATGTAATTCTCTGCCTTCTGTTGCTTCGAGGTTGGATAAGTGCGTTGAACTGCCTCGCGTGCGATGAGTCCACCCATTGAATGGGCAATGATATTCACCTTGGGCTTAAAGCCTTCCTTTTGGACTGTAAGTTCCCGAATAAAGTCGATCAAGCGAACCAGTGCTTCACCATACACGTTGAATTTTCGCTCGTCCAAGTCGTAGTAACGAAATACCCAGAGAGTTTGCCAGGGTTGCTCAACCGTTTCCAGCAGATGTAGCGCCATGCCGGGGTCAATAATGATCTTATTGCCAGAAAAATAGCCCAACTCCTTCAAGCGCATAAATTTTTCCACGATATCCTTATCTGTGGAGCGCTTCAGTTTCTCCGGTAGCAGCGGTTCGTAGGCATAAGTTTTACCGTAGTACCCGACGACGTTAGTGGTGTCTTGGTACTTCCAGTTCGACTTCATAAACCGCAGAATTAGCCCCTCGTAGATGTAGTTTTCACCTTGTTTTTGAGGGTAAACGGTACCAACATTAAATCTCTGGTAGGTGTCTTTTTTCTCGTCGGCAACGTCGAGTCCACCAAAACCTCGAATTAAAATGATTGGTTGGGGACTTCTTGTGGGTTCAGACATTGTGACCTCTGTACTTTGGGTATGAAGCACTATTGTCTACCTATTGGAGGAACCAGACTCCAGAGTTGTTTGCAGATGTTAATAAGCGCGATCGCATCTCTTTCCACTGCGATCGCGTTGGTATGAAGTGCTGTTCGTTGCTTGTTGGGCAGCAGCAGCTTCGGCTTGAGCTGTTGTCACTTCCGCTTGAGCGGCTTCAGCTGGCTCTTCAGGAGGCGATCGCATCGATAAACCAGTCGATGTTATTTTCTACACAGCGCTCGCAAACATGAGAGAGCGATCGCGCATTGCGCCCATTTACCTGGAAAAAGCTCCCTATAAGCTCCATTCAGGCAAACCTGATTTTATTGTTGTCATATCTATTCCGGCTTTTTATGCCAGTTCCCATCATCTCCCTTTTCGTAATCGCGCTTTACCGCACTCCAAGCAACCTTGAAGGCAGTTTCTTCCTCTTTATACTCTTCGTTAGCATTGTTAAATGCAGCGAGAAAAATTTCTTGAGCGTGCTTGGGTAGGTGATCTTTTACCGAATCTGGTAATTCGTCAGTTTGTTTATAAGGCATAAATTTAATCACCTGATTCATGTAATACTAACTTGCAATTTTAAAATTTTAAAATCCTATCTCTAAAGACCTATTTTCTAATTTAATTAACTAGAGATAGCAAATAAAATAACTTGAGTCTCTCTAGAACCTAGAATCAATAATCTCATTATGAACCTCTACCTTGGCATTGATTTTGGCACCTCTGGCGCACGAGCCGTCGCAATTCACGCGGATGGGACGATCCAAGCTGAGGCGGAATATCCCTTTGAGGGAGTGGCATTGGCTGCAAGCTGGGAGAAAGCTTTGTTTTCCTTGATTGAGCAAATCCCTTTGGAAGTACGCGGGGAAATTAAAGCGATCGCTATCGATGGAACTTCTTCCACAGTGCTGCTGTGCGATGACGCTGGTAAACCTGTTACTGAACCTATCCTCTATAACGATGCGCGAGGGGTGGAAGTCATGGCGCAGTTGCAGGAAATTGCGCCCCCAAACCACACGGTATTAAGCGCTACCTCCAGCCTCGCCAAACTTTTATGGTTGCTTCAAAATTCAGAGCAGGTACAAGGGTCTACTCCTATAATTCAAAATTATTACTTCCTTCATCAGGCAGATTGGCTGGCATTTTTATTACATGGAAAACTGGGCATAAGTGACTATCAAAATTGTTTAAAATTAGGCTACGATGTCGAAAATTTATGTTATCCAGAATGGTTAGTAAATCTCAAGTTACCCGTTCATCTTCCTGAAGTTATTGCCCCAGGGACACCTGTTGCTGAATTAAAACCTGAAATTGCTACTAACTTGGGATTACCCAAAGATTGCCTAGTGTGTGCTGGAACCACGGATAGTATTGCGGCTTTTCTCGCTAGCGGTGCCAAGTCGCCCGGTGAAGCGAGTACCTCCCTCGGTTCAACGCTAGTGCTGAAGCTGTTAAGTCGCACTCGCGTAGATGATGCAAAATACGGAATTTACAGCCATCGTTTGGGCGATTTGTGGTTAGTCGGCGGTGCTTCTAATACTGGCGGTGCTGTGCTGCGAAAATTCTTCACCGATGCTGAATTAGAAAGCCTCAGCAATCAAATAGATGCAGAAAAAGAGAGTCAGCTTGATTATTATCCGTTGTTAAAAGAAGGCGATCGCTTCCCGATTAACGACCCCCATCTATCGCCGCGACTGGAACCCCGTCCCGATAACCCAGTAGACTTTTTACACGGTTTGCTCGAAAGTATCGCCAGAATAGAAGTACGAGGGTATCAACTTTTACAACAACTCGGTAGCACTCCTCTAACTCGCGTTTACACGGCTGGGGGTGGTGCGAAAAATCCCACTTGGACAACAATTCGCGCCCGTCATCTGCAAGTGCCAATTGTTCCGCCAATGCACGCAGCCGCTGCTTATGGTTCTGCGTTATTAGCTATGCGCCGACTCAATATCAAGTGAGAACCTCTCTCCTTTATTATCTAAAGACGCGATATATCGTGTCTCTACGTTTCCTTTACAAATTTGTACATCAATACACTATCGATATACTTTCCAGATGCTAATTTCATATCTTTGGGACATCTTCCTTCTTCTTGAAAACCGAATTTTTTGTAGAGAGCAATCGCGCTGCGATTTGTAGAGAACACTGCTAGAGTCACCTTTTCTATCAGCAGCTCATTCGCTGCCCAATCAAGCAGTTCTTGCAGCAAAAACGAGCCGATGCCTTTTCCTCTCCATTCTCTGCCAACAAAAATGGAGAGTATCCCGCTATGAGAGGTGCGTCTTCGGTTTCCGTTCTCAAACTCAACAAATCCGACAACTGTGTTGTTAATCTCAGCTACCAAGTAAAGCTGCCCTGGTTGCTGAGAATGCTGTTCAATTGTTTCTTTTTCCTCCGATTTGGTTAAGTTAAATTCCTCAGCCTCAGTCACCATATACTTGCCTTCTTGGGCGACTGAAAATTGAAGATCGACGAGAGCTTTTGCATCCTTAATCAAGGCACTCCGGACTGTAACAACATCTTCAGTTTTCGAGTGGTATTCTTTTGGGGTGATTTTACTCACGGCTCAAATCTCAATCGTTTTGAGTTTTGAATGAATCAGCTCTCCTGACTGTTTATTCCGCTCGTTGCAGTTGGGCAATCTTAGGATCGATGATTTTTATACCGATGCCAGGAAATCTCACGGCGAGAGTTATTTTGTTTCCTTGCCCGAAAATGTTAGTAATTTGACCGACACCAAAGGCTTTGTGGAGGACGCGATCGCTCACGCTCCAATTCTGCCCTAGACTGCTGGCACCATTGGATGTTTGTCTCGGAGATGTTGACGCCATACCAGCGCGACTATTAGCAGTTGCCTTTGGTAAATTACTACTCAGCAAATCTGCGGGTAACTCCTTGAGAAACTGAGAATGAATGGCTGGTTCGCGGGAACCCCAGAGGCGACGTTCGCGGGCATGGGTGAGATAGAGTCGTTCTTGAGCGCGGGTGATGCCCACATAACAGAGGCGGCGTTCTTCTTCCAGCTGCGCCGGATCGTTGAGAGTCCGAGTATGAGGAAGCAATCCTTGCTCCATTCCTACCAAAAAGACGACTGGAAATTCTAGTCCTTTGGCAGAGTGCAACGTCATCAGCGACAAGCGCGATCGCTCTTCTTTCACATCATCCAAATCAGAAGATAGGGAAGCACTTGCGAGAAAACCCTCTAAGCTTGAATCTTCGTTTTCTTCCTCAAATTGCAGAACAGCGTTTTTGAGTTCAAGGACGTTTTCCAATCGGTTTTGCGATTCGTCGGTGCCTTGACTTTTCAAATCCTGAATATAACCAGAATCTTGCATCACTCCCTGCACGATTTCCGAAGCTGGCAGCGTGTCCAATTGTAGCTGCCAGTGGCAAATCATCTGCACAAAGCTGTTGATAGACTTCGCCGCACGTCCAGCTAACGTCTTGACTGAGGTTTCATCTTTGAGGATTTCCCACATTGATACGCCTAATTCTTGGGCGACATCCGAGATCGCATCCAAGGTTGCTTTGCCAATACCGCGACGCGGAGTATTAATGATTCGCGACAAACTCAGCGCATCTGCTGGATTCACAATTAGCCGCAGATACGCGATCGCATCTTTAATTTCTTTGCGGTCGTAAAATTTTAAACCCCCAACAATGTTGTAGGGAACACCCGCACGCACCAAGCACTCTTCAAAAGCACGAGATTGAGCATTCGTGCGGTAGAGAATAGCAAAACTCCCCCAGTCTAACTCTGGATCTTTATGTTTCAGGTTGCGAATTTGATGCACGACGAACTCAGCTTCCGTAATCTCGTTGTCGGCTTTGTGACAAAAAATTTGTTCGCCTGCCCCGCGTGTCGCTTTGAGAATTTTATCAATCCGCTGAGTGTTATTTTCAATGAGTTTATTTGCCGCTTGGAGAATATTTTCCCTAGAGCGATAATTTTCCTCCAGCTTCACCATCGTCCGCGTATCGTCATCCGGCAAACCATCCCCAAAATTTTCTTGAAATTCTAGCAAGATAGTGAAATCTGCCATGCGGAAAGAGTAGATGGATTGATCTGCATCACCAACTACAAAAACTGAGCGATCTTTCCAATCCCACTGATTCTTCCTAGTTTCTCCATTCGTCGTCAGCAGGCGAATCAGATCGTACTGAATCCGGTTGGTATCTTGATATTCATCCACCAAAATGTGACCAAATTTTCGATGCCAGTAACCTAAGACTTGCTCGTTTTGTTGAAATAGCTTTACCGGAATCGCAATTAGATCATCGAAGTCAAGCGCGTTATTTTCTGCCAGTCTATCTTGGTATTTGCTGTAAACTTCCGAGATTACCCGTCCGCGATAGTTCGCCTGTTCCGCCTCAAATTCTTTGGGGGAAAATCCCTGATTCTTGGCGTTGCTGATGGCATAACGAACCGAACGCGGCTCAAACTTTTTCTCATCCAGGTTCATTTGTTTGGTGACAATCTCTTTCACCAAACTTTGAGCGTCGGATTCATCAAATATTGAAAAATTGCGGCTCCACTTACGTCCTCTTTCGTCTTGATATTTCTCGATATCGTATCGAAGGATACGAGAGAACAGACTGTGGAAAGTACCAATCCACAAGTCTTTGATGTAAATTTTATAAACGCGCGATCGCAATCTTGTCTGTTCATCCGCTGGTAACGCTGTCAGTGGCTTCCCATATTCTTTTTCAGCGAGCTGTTCGGAAAACAGCTTTTCCATCCGCTGCTTCATCTCCCGTGCGGCTTTGTTGGTAAAAGTCACCGCCAGGATATTTTCCGGATCGACCCGGTGCTTCAAAATGAGATTGGCAATTCGATAAGTCAGCGCCCTCGTTTTGCCGGAACCAGCACCGGCAACAACCAGCAAAGGCCCGCAGAAATGCTCGACAGCGCGACGCTGGGAGGGGTTGAGGTGGCTAAGGAAGTCAGTAGTGGTGGTCATGGTTCAACTGGAGGGATGCGACGCAAGAGCGTATTTTAGCAAGGCTATCCCATACTACCTAACCTGGTTGACCACCATTGCCGTCCCTCCCTTAAGAGAGTGCGATCGCCCAGCATTAACTTTATCATCCCGAATGTGCCACTACGGGTAAGATTCATGCAGACATTTCGCCTGCATCAAGTCCCCACTCGTGCTTCAGAAAGGACTTGTACATATTTTCTTTGACAATCATTTGCTCGTACAGCATAATCAAAAATTCCTGTGCTTGTTCGCGGGACATATTTTGCACTTGGTCTGAGAAGCTTCTAATACTGAATTTTTGCTCTAAAGATAATTCAATTGGCTGATTCATAGCGAGTTCCTTTACTCGTTATAAGATGAACTTTGAACCGATTTTTGATTCTCCCTTGTTGTTTGTTATTTGCTAGGGAAATAACTGGGTTCTAAATGTTGTGTAGCATCAAAAAGAAAACTTGGTATTAGATGCATAGCAACTTAACCGACACTCAACGCCATTTTGTAGCCTGCATACAAGGGAAATCTGAGAAAGAGATTTTGTGAAATTTGATTCACGTTCTTGTAAACTTGTCAAGTCAACGCACCGGATTTATGCAAAATTTTAAATAAGTTAACATTATCTAGCAACCGTTACAGCGATAACCAATTGCAACGCCTCTGCTGCCGTATCCAGCAAAGCTACGAAGTGACGATTCCTTGTTCAAGTGAAGTCTAATATTGATACTATGACGAGCATTTCTCCAGGACAAACGCTGCTAGAACGCCATCGGCAGCAATTTCCAGCTCTCGCGAATAAAGCCTATTTCAACTATGGCGGTCAAGGCCCGATGCCCCAAGCAGCATTGGATGCTATTTTCCAATCCTATGAATACGTGCAGCGTGTGGGGCCGTTTTCCAATGAGGTAGGGAGTTGGGTGGTACGGGAGGCGACGGAAACTAGAGTTGCGATCGCGTCTTCTCTGGGTGTCTCTCCCCAGACCATTACCCTGACTGAAGATGTCACCGTCGGCTGCAATATCGCCCTCTGGGGCATGGACTGGCAAGCCGGAGACCATCTGCTAATTTCTGACTGCGAACATCCAGGCATTGTGGCAACCGTTCAGGAACTCCAACGGCGCTTTAGCATTGAAGTATCCTGCTGTCCGCTCATGAGAACTTTGAATGAAGGCGATCCCGTAGCAGCGATCGCAGAATATCTGCGCCCCAAGACCAGAATGGTCGTGCTGAGTCATATCCTCTGGAACACGGGTCAAGTCTTGCCGCTGGCTGAAATTGCTGCCGCCTGCCGCAACCATTCCACCGAAAATCATCCCATCAGAATTTTGGTGGATGCAGCTCAATCCGTGGGGTCAATGCCGTTAAATTTGACAGAATTGGGGATTGATTTTTATGCTTTCACGGGCCACAAGTGGTGGTGCGGGCCAGAAGGCGTCGGCGGTCTGTACGTGCGACCGGAAGCTTTAGAAAGCCTGAACCCCACCTTTATCGGCTGGCGCAGCATTATCGGCAATTCATCCGGTCAACCGATTGGCTGGCAACCGGATGGGCGAAGATATGAAGTCGCGACTTCTGCCTATCCCCTCTATGCTGGGCTTAGGGCTGCGATCGCTCTTCATCAGCAATGGGGAACCCCAGAATCTCGCTTCCAACAAATCCTAGAGTTGAGCCAATACCTCTGGCAACGTTTAGCCGAACTTCCTCACATCAAATGTCTGCGAAATGCACCGCCAGAATCCGGTCTTGTCTCCTTCCAGCTTTCAGGAGGGGGCAATCACCAGCAATTAGTACAATCTTTAGAAAATCAAAACTTGCTGGTTCGGACAATCCGCAATCCCGACTGTGTACGCGCCTGCGTTCACTATTTCACCCTGCCATCTGACATTGACCAACTTGTTGAAGCCATTCAAAAATTGAGTCAGTAGTCACGGGTCATTAGACCTTAGGAATTGGCAACTAGATTAATGACTAATCACGACTGACTACTGACTAATGACTAATGACTGCTAAGCACCCAATTTTATACATCGCTATCACCAATCATGGCTTCGGTCATGCAGTCCGAGCGGCATCCGTCGCAGCGGCAGTTCAGCAAATGTATCCAGAAATTTTGCTGATTCTGGTAACAACAGCACCCCGCTGGTTACTAGAATCTTATATTTCAGGGGATTTTATTCATCGCCCTCGCGGTTTTGATATCGGTGTTGTGCAAGCTGATAGTTTCGCAATGGATAAAGCCGCGACTTTGGAAAAAGTGCAACAAATTCGCGCTCAAGAAAAATCTATTATTGCCAGTGAAGTAAACTTTATCCGTCAAAACCGAGTAGGTTTGATTTTGGCAGATATTCCACCGTTAGCAGCGTCAATTGGCAAAGCGGCTGGGATTCCTTGCTGGATGCTGAGTAATTTTGGCTGGGACTTTATCTATCGGGCGTGGGGAGGAGAGTTTATTGCAATTGCGGATTGGATAAGCGAATGTTATGCAAAGTGCGATCGCTTGTTTCGCTTGCCCTTCCACGAATCGATGAGTGCTTTCCCAGAAATCGTCGATGTCGGCTTAACCGGCGGCACTCCTCGTCACAGCGCAGACACACTACGATCTAAATGGGGAATTACCACACCAACCGAGCAAACCATCTTGCTCACCTTCGGCGGTTTAGGGTTACAAGAAATTCCCTACGACAATTTGCTGAAGTTTTCCGATTGGCAATTTATCACCTTTGACCGGAATGCACCCGATTTACCAAATCTTATAAAAATTACAGACCAATCTTACCGCCCAGTCGATTTTATGCCAATATGCGGGCGCGTCGTTTCCAAACCTGGATACAGCACTTTTGCCGAAGCTTTGCGATTGGGAGTACCGATTGTGACGCTAACAAGAGAAGACTTTGCCGAAGCGCCTCTGCTGCTTGAAGGCATCCAAAATCATACCTATCATCAAATTCTACAACCTGCTGAGTTCTTCCAAAGCAACTGGGAGTTTTTGCATCAACCAATGCTTCCACCCCATCAATCTCAGATGGTGGCGACAGATGGAACCGAAGCGATCGCCCGTGCTGTCGCCAGCTATTTCCAAAACCGTTAATTTTTTCGAGCCGCAATGACTCATTACCAACAGATCCTGACCGTTCAAACTCCTGGCAAATCTTTATACAAAATTACGCCCAAAGTTCAAGCGATCGTTACAGATTCGCGTATACAGACTGGACTTTGCACCCTGTTTTTGCGTCATACCTCAGCCAGTCTGCTGATTCAAGAAAATGCCGATCCAGATGTTCTCAAAGATTTAGAGAACTTTTTAACAAAACTCGCGCCGGAAAGCGATCGCTACTTCCACAATGCAGAAGGCCCTGATGATATGCCAGCTCACATTCGCACTGCTGTGACTCATACTTCTGAACAAATCCCCATCGCTGGCGGTAAATTGCTATTGGGAACCTGGCAGGGAATCTATATTTGGGAACATCGGCAGCGCGGTCATTATCGAGAAATTGTTGTTCACATCGCGGGTGACTAAGCTAGATGAGCGTTCCAAAACGCTAGTGACTTCAATCCGTAACTGCTACACAACTTTGTAACTAGCGATTGATTGCTTCTGGGTGGCGCTCAGCGCTGCTGGTTTCTACTTCTATTGAGTCTTGCTCGACAGGAAGTAATTTGAGCAGCTGTAAACCCAAGAGAATCAAATAAAGAGGATTCAGTAACCAATAGCGCTTCCATAGGCGTTTGGGTTCCTGTAAAAAGCGGAAAAGCCATTCTAAACCCAAGCTCTGCATCCAGAACGGAGCTTCAGGAATGTTGCCAGAATGAAAATCAAAAGCAGCACCCACAGCAACGATCGGACAATCTAGCTGATGGCGATGATTAAAAGCCCATGCTTCTTGGCGCGGACAACCCAAAGAAACAAAGACAATTCCCGCGCCAGATTCCCGAATTTGTTTAGTGTATGCCGCATCTTCTTGCGGCGTTAAAGGGCGAAACGGAGGAGAAACTGCTCCGGCAATCATCAAGCTGGGAAATTTTTCTTGTAAATTCTTCTGTAAAGTTTCTAGAACTGCTTCCGTAGAGCCATATAGAAAAATACTTATTTCTTTAGCAGCAGCTTGTTCGCAAATATTTAACATTAGCTCTGGACCCCGCACCCGCTCCGGGAGTATCTCTTCATCACGATTACGAAGAAGATTGAGCGCCCAACGCACCGGCTGACCATCAGGGGCAACTAGAGTAAATTGATTGAGTTGATAACCATGACCGTCTGGGTCAAGATAACCGGAGGTAATGCTATGGACATTCACTGCTGCAACGGTACAAGATTGGCGTGATTGGGCACTTTGAATAATCAAATCCGTACAGTCTTTATATTTAGTACGACTGACTCCAATTCCCAATATATTTGTCTTAATTGGAGTTGTTTTTAAAGTTCGGGTGTTCATCTTTACCTTGAACTCACATATATTTTGTAGAGCGATCATAATTTACCTTTGCAGTATAACTTTGCAAGTACTTTTACGAAATTTATTTTTAATGATTTTTAAGTATTGCTCTTTGAAAATAGGGCAAAAACTGAATCAACTAGCTGTAGCTTAAGATTTCTATCTCTATTTTTTTATTCCTCAGTGAAATAGGCAATTTATTACCAACTTTTATTTTTTATTTCATCAGCAAAATTGCTGAATTCAAATTGGTAGACGGGAAATGATTTTATCAACTTGGCTAGGTTCTTTCACTGTCTTTCACTTCTCCTTAGAGTTTTCAATGAGTGATTATTTTCTCGTCGTTAAAGGAAAATAAATGGCTCTGATTCTAAGAAAAGTTAGGAAGCGAGCGAGCCGCGAAGCGTGTAGGGGCATTTTTGCCGAAAGCAAAGCAACCACAGACCTTACAGCCTTTATGCAGACAAGTTTATGCGAGAGTGCAGTGGCAATATATGCGTGTAATCACTGAAACCTGGAAGGGACACTCACAAATATTCAGTGATGTTCCTCACGCAATATAGACAGGAAATTAGGGAGGATGATAACAGAAGAGTTCTCACAAGCCTTTTGTCTGTCAAGTCGGCATCCGAGATTAACCGAGCAAAGAACAAAAAATAGCGATCGCGCGTCAATGATTAAGTAAGTCTAACGGTCAAAGTTTCTAGAAACGCTCAAATCTCACAGCCAGCATCCGGTAAAAGCAGAGTCGCAGTTGTAGATAAAGGACAGACAGTTAAATTTAGCTTTTTGAAGACTTGAAAACGTAACACAGGAGAAGCATCATGAATGTATCCCAGTATACAGTAAAAAATATTTCCCTGACAAGCTGGTTCTGGATGCCTCAAGAAGAGGTTTCCCAAAAGGTAGCCCCGATTCAACAACCCACAAAAGCACAGACGCGGTTGAACTTTCTGCAACCTCTGCGCGAGTGGATTGACAACATACAAGTGCGCGATCGCGAACTCGCTCATCGCCTGTGCAAGTCAATCCCCTCCCAGTGCCCCTTTGAGCGCGATATCAAAGTATTTGGTCGCACCCTGTTTCACATTCCTCCAATGTGCAAGCTGAATCCGCTTTACGAAGAAGTCGTAAGCCTACGTTTCCGGGCACTTTGCTATCTAGCAGATGAATGTGGAGAAGATGTCACCGCATACTGCTAAGATTCCTTCTCAGGCGTCTTAAATTAAAGACGTGAAGATTCTGTGCATTATTGATAAGACATCATGGCTATCATTGCCCTGAGAGGCTGGTATCTCCAAGAGTATGAGCCGATTAAAGAATTAGAGAAACGTCCCCACGATCTGCGATTGAGCAAAAATAGCTTGCTGAAGTCTGGATTACGGGCAGATTTTTTAGAAGACAGCCAGGATGTTAAGCGCTCAGCTTGGTTTGGTCGTTATCTAGAAGGGGAATCGGTAGAGTTTTACATCGAAGGCAGCGGTGGCTACATAATCTCCAACATTGACCTGACAAGCCACGAGATTTATTTCACCAAACAGACGGTGATGGCGAATCTGGAACCGATTATCTTCCTCTGCCATCAGACTGAATATGCGGCGTCGAGTGAAGCCCTGCGAGAGGGACTGGCTAACGCCCTAGAAGTATTAAACACGCGATCGCGTCTTCCTTTGACGCTAGAAGTATCCAACCGCCCCACAGGTGCCTCAAATCGCCTCAACACCACGCAGATGCGAAAAATTCGGAAGAGTCTGCTATTTGTTGCTGATGGGACACCTATCACTAGCATTTCCAGGGAAGAAACGCCCCTACTCATTCCCAGTCCGAATGTTTGTGTAGAAATTGGCTACGCCTTTCAAAGTAAGCGTTCTGAACAAATTCTGCTAGCTCAAATGGAGCGTTCGGAGATGTCGGGACAGTTTCCCTTTGACCTTCCCAACCATCAACAACTGTTGTTTAACAGTGCGTCGGAACTGCATCAGACTTTACCGCCCCTGCTAGAAACCCTGCTGCATCGGTTTAATCTGTTTTCCTAGTCATTCGTCACTGGTCATTACAGTATATAAATTTCAACCTGTGAAAACAGGTTCTAGCCGTGAAGCCTGAATTTTAATTCAAGGCTCTGAAGCCAGTGCTATTCGTCATTCGTTGGTTGCTACAGACTAATAACGAATGACCTTTTGAGAAAATTCTGTAGAAATAGCCTGTTATTTTCGACCATTCTCAGCTCATAATAATCAGGACGGATTGAAAATCAATCGACTGTATGCCGAGAACTCCCACCGAATACGCTGTACACCTGATGATAGAAGGTGGTCACAAAGCAGAAGTGCGTTTTGCAACCATTCAAGAGTTTCAGAAGTGGTACAGCGGCGAGCTGATGCCCAAAGCCGCCTCCACGGACTTTATCAGTGTGCCGATCAAAAATATCCAGGGCGAGTACATGGTTATACGTCCCGTCAGCATTAGGGCAATCCGAGTGGAACCTGTCTTCGCCGGAAGTGTCGATAGAAGTGACTACGAATAGCTATCACTTTCCCTTTTGGTGTAAGTAATGAGAAAGACATTGGCTTTACTGTCCCTGAGTTTTGGTGTAACTCTGGGAAATGTCACTTTGCCTGCCCTCGCTAAAGATCCCCTGTCCGTTCCGCTGATACCAGTCAACTCAAACCTTTTAAATCTTGTCTGTTGCCGGTCAGATGCACTGGGACTTGATGAGCAAATCTGGGGGCAAAACGGTCAAGCCGGAGACCGAAAAGCTTTAATCGCCTCGATTGATAACAGTCTGCGATATTTACAGACAAACAGTGCCGCTCAAGCCTACCAGCAGTATCCGGTGCCGGGAATCACCCGCGATCGCGTCCGCCGATCTTTGGTTCGCTTTCGGCAGCTAGTTCTCAACTCTGGTTCGGCTGCCGAACTGCAAGCCGCAATCAAGCGTGAGTTTGTCTTGTACCAGTCTGTAGGCAAGGACAATAAGGGGAACGTTCAGTACACCGCCTACTACGAACCAACCTATACAGCCAGCCGCAAGCAGACGGCAGAGCATCGTTATCCTCTCTATGGGATGCCGTCAAACTTCAACTCTTGGCCCAAACCCCACCCCACACGGGTTCAGCTAGAAGGGGAGGATGGCTTGCTGGGAGCGAACAGTCCGCTAAAAGGGCTAGAAATCGCTTGGATGAGCGATCGCCTGGAAGCATTCTTGGTGCAAATCCAAGGCTCTGCTCAGCTCCAGATGACCGATGGAAGCGTGATGACGGTCGGTTATGCGGGTGGAACCGATTACCCCTACACCAGTGTTGGGAAAGAACTCGCTAAAGATGGCAAACTGCCCCTATCCGGTCTGACGTTACCTGTGCTGATCAAATACTTCCAGCAAAATCCTTTGGAGCTCAGTAACTATATCCCGCGCAATCAGCGCTTTGTTTTCTTCAACGAAACCAATGGTGCCCCAGCGATGGGAAGCGTTGGGGTGCCGGTGACACCTGAGCGTTCGATTGCGACGGATAAATCTTTGATGCCTCCGGGTGCTTTAGCTTTAATTCATACAAGAGTTCCCTACTTTAATCGTGCCGGTAAGATCGAACAGCGTCTGGTGAGTCGCTACGTACTCGACCAGGATAAAGGAAGTGCAATTCTGGGTCCCGGTCGCGTAGATTATTTTATCGGAACGGGTAAACGGGCGGGCGATCGCGCGGGTGTCACCGGCGGCAACGGGCAACTGTATTACCTGCTGCTAAAACAGTAAATTTTTTAGCGTCCCACAACCTAAGAAATTGAGGCGATCGCGTCCTAATCCTACCTAGAAATTAAAAGTAAAAAGGCAAAAGTAAGAAGTTTTTACTTTTGCCTTTTTAAGTTTTTACTCTTTCCTTGTGTCCTATTTAATAAGGAGGTTCGCCGTACTCAAATTCATCGTGATAATCGTATGAACTAGACACCCCTGCCATCTCCATTTTGGGCGCGGGGGTTTCCTCTTTCGGTTTTTCTTTTCCGAAGTCTTGGTACTCCTCAAAAGTCTTGCAGATAAGCGCAGACTCGTCAGAACTGGAAGAAATTAGATATTCTGTCAAATTCTTAGCAGTAGGATGCTCATAATCTACTGTACTAGCCACCAGAGCCGTATTTGTGCCACTGCCCCTTTCCTCCATTTCAATTAACGGACAAAAAATTCCATGAGCATGAAACAACGGCCCTTTTGGTGTTAAAGGCTGCTTTCGATACTGAGCATAAGCCTTTTCCAATTCAGCAATAAATCCACCGACGACTTGACCTTGTTTCATCTCGCAGTAGGATTTTCCAAAACTAGCACCTGCTGCACCATTCACCGTCAATTGCAATGGCAAGTGATGCAAAAGCTTTTGTTTCTCCCCCACTAAAAAAATCAAGTGGCGAGTGAATGTCTTAAACTTGAGCTTGTCTGCCAAAAAAGCATCGTAGTTATCTTTAAACGTACCCAATTTCATCCCAGTTTCACGGTCTTTCACAGACAATGGACCCCGCCGCACGATGACTAAGCGGGGGGTAGTAGTGATAAACAGCGTTTCGACTCCGGTGCTAAACTCATGCTGCACCTGGTCCCAAGTGGCATCCGGTTTAAAGCCAACCGCATTAGCGTTATCTAGCTTAATTGCCAATCCGTGCGGCTGGATGCCAGTTTTCCCATATCGAGGATTGATCATCTGGCACCAAGGGATAACTTGAGAAGGTGGTGCATTGAACTTGTCGTCGTCGAAGTCAAAATTCGCAGATGCGTTCATGGTCTTAGGCATCCAAGTCGTGTGCTGATCAAGTTTACAAGTCTGAAGCAAGTGGTGATATCCGAAAAGATACCGTAGAAATGATAAAAGTAACACAAGTGCAGCTAACCGGCTTTATTGACACCCCTACTCCAGTTGAATGCCAGCAAGAAGCAGTGTTTCTTCGAACAGCTTGCTAGGATCGAACCAGCACAGTAGAAAGAGGTTCTTTGCGTTCTGAGTGCAGGAACGGTTGTCCAGTGAGAAGATTTGGGGGAGTTGCTGCTGGATTTTTCTCAACAAACGGATTGAAAAGCGTGGTTGAAAGGGCAAGCAATTCAGTAAAGGAGCGATCGCACTTTTCTTCTGTGCGCTTTTGGCATCTACTCTATATACCCTGTTTGCATCACAGACAAATTTTTGCTTTTTCAGTAGATTTTTAGACCGACCGTGTATCATAGACTACAGATATTTGTCTCAAAATATCCGATGCAAAGACAGGTTGACTATTGCATAGCAGCCAGGAAGGGTTAATATTTACTATCCTTTACCAAAGATATTGATATTGATAAAACTTCGTTGGTTTTATCAAAATCTACAACATGGAAACATCCTTTGAACTAACCCTGCAAATCGTTATCACGGTTGTTGCAGGTATCAGCGCCCAGGTTTTAGCCCAATATCTTCAGGTTCCTAGCATCGTCTTTTTGCTGCTGTTTGGCATTCTCCTGGGGCCTGATGGCTTGCGCCTGCTACACCCGCATTCTCTAGGTACTGGCTTAGAGGTCATTACTGCCCTGGCAGTGGCAGTGATTCTGTTTGAGGGGGGGCTGAACCTAGAGCTGAGAGAGTTGGGAAAGGTTTCCGGCAGCCTGCGAAACTTAGTGACACTGGGAACGCTGATCACGCTGCTGGGCGGTGGTATGGCAGCTCACTGGCTGGGTGAATTTCCCTGGCCTATCGCTTTTCTCTACGCTTCCTTAGTGGTCGTAACGGGACCAACCGTGATCAGTCCTCTGCTGAAACAGGTGCAAGTAGATCGGCAAGTGGCAGCACTTCTGGAAGGAGAAGGCGTCTTAATTGACCCAGTAGGGGCTATTTTGGCTGTCGTCGTGCTAGACACCATTTTGAACGCCGATACCGACCCCATCGAAGCTTTCATCGGTCTCGTCTTACGCTTAGGCATCGGCGGCGGCATTGGCGTTGTCGGTGGCTGGTTGATGGGTTGGATTATCAAACGCGCCAAGTTTCTTTCAGAAGACTTAAATAACCTGGTCGTTCTGGCTGGGTTGTGGGGCTTATTTGGTTTGGCGCAAACAATCCGCAGTGAGTCGGGGTTAATGGCAACCGTGATGGCGGGAATTGTTCTGGGTGCCTCCTCAATCCCAGAAGAACGGATGTTGCGGCGATTTAAAGGACAATTAACGATTCTTGGCGTTTCGGTTTTGTTCATCCTGCTGGCAGCTGACTTGTCCATCGCAAGTGTATTTGCGCTGGGGTGGGGAAGTTTGTTTACAGTTCTGGCACTGATGTTTATCGTGCGACCGATAAACATCGGCTTATGTACCTTCAATAGCGACCTGAACTGGCGGCAGAAGCTGTTTTTGTGCTGGATTGCTCCTAGAGGAATTGTTTCGGCGTCGGTTGCTTCTCTATTTGCCATTTTTCTGACCCAGCGGGGCATCAACGGCGGCGATTCTATCAAAGCGTTGGTCTTCCTCACGATTATCCTGACCGTATTTTTGCAAGGACTGACAGCACGTTGGGTTGCTCGTTGGCTGCAAATCAACCTCCAGGAAGCAACGGGCGCTGTGATTATTGGTTGTAATCCCTTAAGCCGCCTGATTGCCCGTTTGTTTCAGGAACAAGGAGAGTCTGTAGTGCTGATTGACACAGACCCCGAAGCGTGCCAAAAAGCAGAGCAGGAAAATCTGCGGGTATTTTTAAGCAGTGGTTTGGATACGGAAGTTCTGGAAGAGGCGGGACTCGACTCAATGGGAACCTTTCTGGCAATGACGAATAATGGGGAGGTGAATTTAGTGTTGGCGCAGCGTGCTTCTGAGGAGTTTCGTCCTCCTCGTGTGTTGGCAGTATTTCCCCAAGCGAATACACCGACTAATAATAGTAAGGTTCACCAAGCTTTCATTCCTAATTTATCAATTAAGAATTGGAATCAATACCTGAACGATGGACAGGTGAAGTTAGGCAAAACGTCACTCAAAGAGCCTGGTTTTTCGTTTCAACAAGCTCATCTACAAGCCTTAATTCGTTCCGGGGAGCTAGTACCCTTACTATTTTTACGGGAGGGGCGTTTCCAAGTGGTACCTGCGACAGAGGATTGGGAAGCGGGAGATCAGATTATTTATGTGCTGCATGACCCTCGACCAAAACTCTTGAAGCGTTTATCGGGTGCGAGTCCATCTTCTCGTTTGGCGCTAGAGAAACTGCCGGAAGTTGAAGAGGTACCCATCTCATCTGCAAGTGTAGGTGTCCTTTTGGGAGAACTCAAACCAGAACCTCAAACAGAACCTACAGAAGCTTGACACAAGACAGTCGCGACTATGCCAATCTGCCTGGAAAGCAAGAAAAGCGATCGCATATTCTTGCACTTGGCGGTTGAAACCGCACAGCGACAGCAAGCACACAACCGAAACCTTCCAGGAGCAGGTTACTAAGTGAACCTAGATTTGCGACTATAAATTTGCTATTTCTGTGACTCAGCACTACTGAGGCTGAGAGATTTTGGATCGTTCTTTGCCTGCGCGGATTCTGACTCGGTGGCTAAGTTGGTGGCGGCTAATTTCATCTGAAGCTGCTTGTGCTGTCTTTCCTGGACTAATAACCCGCCTAGATGAATCAGTGCGATCGCGATCGCTCCCACGGATAAAATGTAGCTGTGTAGGGTGTAGAGGTGTTCGACAGTAGCTGTAGTAATGGCTCCACCACCTGTAACGATGTCTCGCAGCTGGGAGCCAATAAAAGGAATGGCTTCGATAGTTCCCAATTCGATGCTCAGACGCCAGTAGCCGAGTTGAGTCCAGTCGAGAATCATCGCCGTCCAACCGAGCGCGATCGCGGTTAATGTCAATAGAATGCCACTAATCCACGCAGTTAACCAACTATTCGTAAATTGTCGCCCCAGAAACATCACGACAATTTCGATTAAAGACACTGCAATTAACCCATTTCCCGCGAGATCGTGAACGCGGAGAATCACCCAGCCATTGGAAACTTCATTTGCGATCGCTTGCAGGGAATCATAAGCACCACCCGCCGCCGGTTCGTAGTAGAAAGCTAACAGAATTCCAGTCACAGCAGCGATTAGGCTCAAGGTTAGAATCCCAACAGCCAGGATCGTAGCCAAACGCCGAAGGACAAATTCATACTGCTGGGTTTTCATGGCTAAACTTTACTTTTCTTAACATTAGTCAAATGCTAGCCAGTTGCAGAAGGAATTTCGTTGTCCTAACAGCGTATGCCTAAAGGCTGAATCGTTGTGATGAGTCATGAGTGATTCGCCAACCGCCAATGACTCATCAGCATTACCCATGTCATGCCAAATACTCCACCCAAGACGGTAAAGCGACTGGCGAACCGTACCAAATGCCAGGAGTTCTGGGTGAGTGCTTGACACCTTCGATAACCAGATTGGTTGCTCCCTCCAGATGAGCCGCTTCAATCGGCGTAATCCCATCTCCCCAAGTGTTACCAATCCCACAGGTAAGTTTGTAACTGCTATAGGCTAGCCACTGCCCCGGACGCCTCGCCCCGAAGATAGATTTACCGGCAACGCAGATGTAACGCACCGTTGAGTAGAAGGCTCCTGGATAGTTCATCTTGACAAAATCTAAATTTTTCCGCGTCCAGCGTTCCCCACTGATATGGGGCGTTCCCAAGGTGACAAGCGTGGAAACATAAGGGTGAGCGTGCCACAAACCAGCGTCTTCTGTGACATCTCCGTGAATAGAATAAGGTTTTTCCCCCAGGTAGATCCGGGAAATCCAGCCGCCAGCAGAGTGACCAATCAGGTTAAGCTGAGAAACGTTGTATTGCTGCAACATTTGTTTTACCGTGCGGTCGAGTTGCCTCAAAATCGGAATCATCGACCGTCCTCCTACAGTGGGCACCCAATCCCGACTTCGCAAGGGTACGGTTACAGTGGGGAAACCCGATTCTTGTAGAGATTGTTCGAGTGGACGGTAGGCGATCGCGCCTTCGAGATATCCGGGCAAAATGACAGTCGGTAAAGGCATTTGAGATTTTGAGTTTTAGCTTTTAGATTTTAAATTTTATTGTGCAATCAGGTATCTTGTACGGCATTGGCGTGGGTCCCGGCGATCCAGAACTGATTACTGTGAAGGGACTCGGCATTTTGCAACGGGTGCCGGTGGTGGCTTTTCCCGCTGGGTTACACGGTAAGCCAGGAATCGCTCAGCAGATGGTGGCTCAATGGTTGAATCCCCGCCAAGTGCAATTAGCGTTAACTTTTCCTTACGTACAAGAAAGCGAGATTTTGACTCAGGCGTGGCAAGTCGCAGCCCAAGAAGTCTGGCAATCTCTAAAATTGGGTCAAGATGTTGCTTTTGTCTCGGAAGGCGATGTCAGTTTCTATAGCACGTTTACCTATTTGGCGCAGACACTGCAACAACTGCATCCTGAAGTAATAGTGCAGACAGTGCCGGGAATCTGTTCCCCTTTGGCGGCGGCAGCGGTGTTAGGAATTCCACTGACAATTCGCGCTCAGCGCCTCGTCGTGTTACCAGCGATCTACACGGTAGGAGAGTTGGAAGCCGTTTTAGAATGGGCAGATGTGGTGGTGCTGATGAAAGTGAGTTCAGTTTACGAGCAAGTTTGGAAAGTGTTGCAGCAGCGCGGGTTGCTGGAACGTAGCTGGGTTGTGGAACGGGCAACGCTACCAGAGCAGGTAATTTATGCGGGGTTAAGCGATCGCCCGAATCTGAAATTGCCTTACTTTTCTTTATTAATTGTGCAAGTAAACGAGTCAGTGGATTAATTTCTTCAGGAACTTGAGGAGAGTGGCAACTTTTGGGCTTTTTTTCCAGTCTTGGCGATTGGGTCAGAGAACCTGAAAATTAACTTTTAAGCATTTTAGACTGAAATAATTGAGATTAAAATTCAGAATCTGAAACTAATATAAAAGCGGAGTGCTTGTTTTGATCGCGATCGCGTGCTTGCCGCACGTACCCACCTGACCTGATTCCCAGCCTGTCCTGTCGCTGAGGAGTGTAACTTACCTGCTATGTCCTATCTCTCATTCATTAGAAACCTGCCTGAAAAGTTAACTCAGCCGCCTCTGATTGCAGCTTTGGCTTCCGTGGGCATCCACGGAGTGCTGGCGATGACCCTTCCCAGTTTATCCGCGTCCTCCAAACCGGAAGAGCAGAAGCCGCGAGGGACTGTCAAAGTTGTGGAGTTAACACCGGCAGAGCAAAGCCGCATTCCGCAACTTGCACCGCCGCCCGTGTCGCTGCCACCGAGTCCCAACCAAACCCAGCTGTTGCCACCTTTGCCGCCGCCGTCTTCCGTATTGCCGCCGATCCCTAGCTCCCCACCCTACAAATTTCCGCTGAACTCCACACCGCAACCTAACACTGGGGCTGGGTTGCCGGAGATTTTTCAGAGATCGAGCGATCGCCGTCAGCAAAGAGCTAGGCAAAATCCTTTCAATCCCAACAACCCAAACTTTATCGTAGGACGGCTTCCCGACCCCCCCAAAGTTCCCCAATCAGGTTCTCGGAAAGTTACACAGCAAGAGATTCGCCGTCGCCTGTTTCAGGGATTGCCCGCTGGTGTCCAGCCGGGGCAGGACGACATTTCCGCTCTATTTCCGCCGCCACCGCCCACTTCCGATCAACAGACACCTTTCAACCCTTCTGAGGAATCTTCTGGGAAACAGCCGCCTATCGATTTTGGACAACAGACGCCTAGCAATCCCAAGCCACAGAGGTCGATTGATTTTGGACAACAGACGCCAAATTCGGAATCACAAATAGCAGCGAATTCCGAACAACAAACGTCTAAAAATTCTGAGCAACAACCTCCAGCGACTTCCGGACAACAGACGCCTCCTCTTTCTCCACAACAAATAGCAATGGCGCGGCGCGAACTGCAACGGCAGCAAGTCCTTGCTGATATACGGCAGCAACGTCGAAACTACGCCTATGACGGAAATGGCACTCGTGATGACGATTACAGACAAAAGTTAGCGGGTTGGGGTTCTAGACTCAACAAAGTCCCATCGAAAGAACAAGAAATTACGCTAACTTCTCAATTTCGTGCGTGCTTTATTAAGAAGCCGGAAGCAACTGCTTTAGTTGGGGCGCAGGTGGATGCTAAAGGTAGTGTCACGACCGAACTGCTTAGGAGTTCTGGTTACAACATTTTGAATGAGAAAGCGCAGGAAGTCGTTAAGGCTCATTCCTTTGGTGCAAAGGAACAAGTTTATGTTGTTCAGGTCAAGTTTGCGTACAACGAAAAAGATTGTCCGCCGATGACAGCTTCACGAGAAGCTCGAAATTCTCAAGAAGCTCAAGATTCTAGAAAACCACGAGATTCTCAAGAATCCTCTGAGTCTCAAAAACCACGGGATTCTCAAAATTCCCAAAACTCACCTGCGCCGAGAAAACTACGAGATTCTCAAGAAGCTCAAGATTCTAGAAGACCACGAGATTCTCAAGAATCCTCTGAGTCTCAAAAACCGCGGGATTCTCAAAATTCCCAAAACTCCCCTGAGCCGAGAAAACCACGAGATTCTCAAGAATCCTCTGAGTCTCAAAAACCACGAGATTCTCAAAATTTCCAAAACTCCCCTGAGTCGAGAAAACCAAGAGATTCTCAAGAATCCTCTGAGTCTCAAAAACCACGAGATTCTCAAAATTCCCAAAACTCCCCTGAGCCGAGAAAACCACGAGATTCTCAAGAAGCTCAAGATTCTAGAAAACCACGAGATTCTCAAGAATCCTCTGAGTCTCAAAAACCACGAGATTCTCAAGAAGCTCAAGATTCTAGAAAACCACGAGATTCTCAAGAATCCTCTGAGTCTCAAAAACCACGGGAATCTCAAGAATCCTCGGAGTCCAAAAAACCGCAAGATTCTCAAAATTCTCAAAACTCACCTGAGCCGAGAAAACCACAAGAATCTCCGGATTCTCAAAATTCTCAACAGACACCCTGAACATAGTTCATAAGAGACGAAGACAGTATTAGACAGTCGGTTGGGTTGAGGAACGAAACCCAACAAATGCTTATGCGTGTTGAGTTTCGTTCCTTCACCCAACCTACAACTCCCAATAATCTCTAAACTCAAGTGGGAGTAGGGCTAGCTGTTGGAATCCAGATGGATTCATTAAAAGTGCCCTCTTGCAGGATAATAAACCCTTGGACTTTTGCGACCTCCTCTATGGCTTTAGATGCTTCCTTCTTGGCTCAGCTGCAAAATTCATCTGAGCGATTAATTCAGCTGCTGGATAACTTTGCCCAAGCACGGGTGCTAGTTGTCGGGGATCTTACTCTCGACGAGTTTCTGACGGGTCAGGTAGAACGAATTTCTCGTGAAGCACCCGTGTTGATTCTGCGCCACGAAAATACCCGGCAGGTGCCTGGGGGTGGAGCGAATGCCGTCTATAACTTGGCAACGTTGGGGGCACAGGTGAAGGTGGCTGGATTAGTCGGAAAGGATGACCAGGGGCAGGCGTTGCGCCATATCTTTGAGGCAGCTGGAATTGATACCAGTGGAATGTTGCTCGATCCAGACCGCCCGACGGTGACGAAAACCCGGATTTCTGGTCATGCTCGGCAGTCGGTGACTCAGCAGATTGTGCGAGTTGACCGGAAATCGGATGAGTTGCCAGATCCAGATTTGCAGCTAGAGCTTGCTGAGTATATTCAGGAACATCTAGATACAGTGGATGCAGTAGTTTGCTCAGATTATGGCGATGGCGTTTTTACTCAGCCTGTAATTGAGGCGGCGTTGTCTCACCAGAAGACAATAGTGGATGCTCAAGTCGGTCTCCAAAGATACCAAGGAGCGACGCTGTTTACGCCAAATTTGCCGGAGGCGGAGCAGGCGGTGGGGTATGCGATCGCGTCTGGGCAAATCACCCAAGCTGGACGCGACCTCTTGGCGCTGACTCAAGCCCAGCAAATGCTGATTACTCGCGGTGAAGAGGGGATGAGTTTGTTTGACCGCAACGGGACGGAGCAGCATATCCCAGCGTTCAACCGTACCGATGTGTTTGATGTGACTGGCGCTGGAGATACTGTGGTAGCGGCGCTGACGCTAAGCTTAGTTGTTGGGGCGTCATTCTGGGAAGCGGCGGTTTTGGGAAATTTGGCGGCTAGTATCGTGGTACGCCAATTTGGAACGGCAACCACCAGTCCAGAAGAGATGAAGGCGGCTTTACTGGCGTTGTTAGAAGAAGAATAAACGAACCGCCAAGACGCAGAGTCCGCAGAGGGAAGAAAAGGAGAGAGTTTGATGAGAGGAAGCCGTCGGTTGTTGGTGACAGGTGGGGCTGGGTTTATTGGTTCCAATTTTGTGCATTATTGGGGTAAGGCTTACCCTGACGATCGAGTGGTGGTACTAGATGCGCTCACTTATGCAGGGAATCGCTATAATTTGGCGTCCTTGGAGGGGCAAGAAAATTTTCGGTTTGTCAAGGGGGATATTTGCGATCGCGCTTTATTAGACTCGCTGTTACAAGAAGAAAATATCGATACAGTGGCTCACTTCGCCGCTGAATCTCACGTTGACCGCTCAATTCTAGGTCCCGGTGCCTTCATTCAAACCAATATTGTCGGCACATTCACCCTATTAGAAGCTTTTCGGAAACATTGGGAAACAAGACAAGAGGGAATTTTTCTTCATGTTTCCACCGATGAAGTCTACGGTAGCCTCAATCCTAGCGATCGCGCATTTACAGAAACAACGCCCTATGCCCCAAATAGTCCCTATTCCGCATCGAAGGCGGGTAGCGACCATTTAGTCCGCGCCTATTACCACACCTATGGCGTCCCCACCATTATCACCAATTGCTCTAACAATTACGGCCCTTATCAGTTTCCTGAAAAGCTCATTCCCTTGATGTGCATCAATATCTTAATCGGCAAATCTTTGCCTGTTTATGGTGATGGGCAGAATATCCGGGATTGGCTATATGTTGGCGATCATTGTAGCGCTTTGGATGTAGTGATTCATCACGGCAAACTGGGCGAAACCTACAATATTGGCGGCAATAATGAAGTTAAAAATCTTGACTTAGTTAATATGTTGTGCCAGCTAATGGATGAATTAGCACCTAATTTACCCGTGCATCCTTGCAAAAAATTGATCGCATTTGTGAAGGATCGACCGGGGCACGATCGTCGCTATGCGATTGATAGCACTAAATTAAAAACTGAGTTAGGGTGGACTCCTTCTGTAACGGTTGAAGAAGGTTTACGACGCACTGTTGAATGGTATCTCACTCACCGCAATTGGTGGGAACCGTTACTGTCTGAGGAGTACCAAGCTTATTATCGCCAGGTTTATGTTTCTTAAAAATTTCCTACCTTAACGCGAATAGCACTGATTTAAGAGCCGTAAAATAAATTTCCGGCTTCACCACGCAAACCCATTGAAACAAATTGAAATCGCTATCCAGTTGGCTTTAGCTAACTTTAGGGATTAGCTAGCCCGAAATTTGTTTCAGGGCAGAGCTGTGGGTAACGCTAAGCTTAAGCCAGTGCAATTCGATTTAAATTTCTTATGCCCCAGATCCAAAGGGCCAAGTTGTGTATAAGAATACGCTCACGGCGGCGAGCGCGAGTAATCCCTGAATCAAATTTCCAATCAGCGAACCCACCACAATGCCTATCCCGGCTTTCAGCGCTAGCTTGATTCTTGGCTCAAATTCTAAATCGCGTCGGTAGAGAAACTCTCCAGTAATCGCTCCCAGAAGCGGTCCGATCAAAATTCCGATCAGTGGCCCCGCAACTAGAAAAGCGGGTAACAATCCCAAAAAGCCTAGCACCAAGCCAACAATGGCTCCAATCTGCCCCCACTTGCTAGCCCCTGCTTGTTGCGCCCCCAAGTAGGTTGCTAAGAGATCGACGCCAACGCTAAGTAGCAACACTAGAATAGCAACGCCCAGCGCCACAGACACGCTGCTAAAACTGTGAACGGCTCCCCAAACCACAATAGCAATCACAATCAAGCTAGTTCCAGGAATGCCGGGAACCACTGCGCCCACGACGCCAACGAGCATGAGGACAACGAGAAGCCAGTAGAGAATCGTCATGGATATTTAAATTCCAGCGGGTGCAACATCATCTAAGTGGTAGCTGAGAGTAACGTCTAGTTTTTCAGCAATCCCAGCTATCCAGTTTTCATCTTGCTTGGTGTAACTGCGCGGAGCATTGGCACCTAAAATCAAGACGCCTTGATTGCCAATCGGCTGACAGATCGCTCCTTGAGTATTCTCTGGTAGATAGTCAAATTCAATCCGTCCTGGGTATATTTTTAGAGCCACTAGATAAACGGGTTTTTGTTTTTCCAACACCCGCTGTAGAATCGGCCCTGGTTTTACTTCTGGGTTGACGCCTAAGATACCCCGCCGCAACAACACTCGTCCTTTGTACCAAACGACGAGCGATCGCGTCCCAGTGTTCGCGAGCAACAGATACGATGCCCAAGCCAGTTCTATCTTTACGGCTTCCGGTAAGTCGGGTGCTAGTTCAAACCCTTCCTCGCCGATCAATTCGACAGCTTCGGGCGATCGCGGCTGTACTTGCTGCCACAGCAACCCCGTTAAAATTAACACCGCACTGATTATCACGCCCAACGCATCCGAACGAGCTTGAGAATCCGCTAGCTGCGGTGTCAATAAACGGTTAATCAACAGCAGCACCCCTGCCAACCCACCAACCACAAGAGGGAGTTGTCGTAGAACCTGATTTTGATCTGGCTTAGCCATTTTCTTAGTGCTGAGGATTGAGGGCTGAGGAATGAGTAGGAATAAAAGAGTAGAAATTTTCTCACCTTTTAACGTAATTCATTCTTCATCCTTCAGTTCAGATTTCATCCGGCTCAATGATCCGTTGAAACAAATAGCCAGTGCCTCGCGCCGTCAGTATTAGCTCTGGATTGCTCGGATCGTCCTCTAACTTTGCCCGAAGGCGCGAGATATGCACATCCACCACGCGAGTGTCTACGTGGCGTTCTGGCGTATATCCCCACACCTCTTGCAAAATCTCAGAACGGGAAAAAGGTTCTCCAGAACGGCTGACTAATAACTCCAGCAGACTGAACTCCATTCCGGTAAGCCGAATTCGCTCATCGCCTTTATAGACTTGCCGCTTATTGGTGTCAATCTTGATATTCCCGACATGGATGACGCCAGAACTGGGAATCCCAGAGGCACCCGTTTTGTCTACGCGCCGCAACACAGAGCGGATGCGGGCTTCCAGTTCCTTGGGGGAAAAAGGCTTGACAACGTAATCATCTGCACCCAGCTCTAAACCAGTGATGCGGTCGGCGACATCCCCTAGAGCCGTTAGCATGATAATTGGCACATCCGATTCCTTCCGCAATTCCTGACAGACGCCGTAGCCATCTAGCTTTGGCATCATCACATCCAAAACTACTAAGTCAGGAGTGGCATTGCGAAAGGTATCCAGCGCTTCTTCTCCATCGGCAGCCGTCACGACATCGTAGCCAATCATGGAAAGGCGCGTTTCCAGAATGCGACGGATGCTAGCTTCATCGTCAACTACCAGAATTTTTTCTTTATGGCTTTCCAAGCTCGTCAACGCTCCTTAAGTTCCGATTTCTAATCGTTAATTTTAGATACCATTACATTAAGATATCATTCTGTTTAGTCGGTTTGGAAAGCCTGAAATCCTCACAGTTGCTGGATTTTTATATTCTCTTATTCCTTGCGATTTATTAAGATTCTTTAACAAATCGAGAATGGTGCATGGCAAAGCCGCGAACTAACTATGTTTGTAACGAATGTGGGTCAGAATCTTCACAATGGTTTGGCAAGTGTCCCGCCTGCGGCACCTACAACTCCCTGGAAGAGCAGTTTGTGTCCCAGCTTAATTCTTCCCTTCCCAGCCGGGGTTTGCAAAGCTCACAGCGCAATGGCAAATTAGCTGCCAAAGCACCCCAGGCGAGGGCATCGCTGACATTCGCGCAAATTACCGATAAGTATCAGGAGCGGTGGACTTCTGGTTATGGAGAATTTGATCGCGTACTGGGCGGGGGGGTTGTTCCTGGCTCTTTGGTGTTAATTGGTGGCGATCCGGGCATTGGTAAGTCAACGCTGCTGCTGCAAACGGCGAATCAGATGTCGCAGATGTATCGCATTCTCTATGTCTGTGGGGAAGAATCGGGACAACAAGTGAAACTGCGAGCTTCGCGTTTGGGTGTTAGCAACCTGAATCCGGATCGGGAAAAAAACGGCGATCGCGTGTCTCTCCAGCCAGAAATAGAGGCATCTGTAGAGACATCTGTAGAGACTCCGGTGACATCTATCTCAGCGGGTGCGGATCTGTATGTGTTGGCAGAAACCGATTTAGAAGAGATTATCAGGGAGTTGGAATCTCTGAAACCGAATGTGGCAGTAATTGATAGCGTGCAGACGATTTACTTACCGTCTCTAACGTCGGCAGCGGGATCGGTGGCGCAGGTGCGGGAATGTACTGCTGCATTGATGAAGGTGGCAAAAAGAGAGAGTATCACTCTGCTGATTGTGGGACACGTTACTAAGGAGGGCGCGATCGCTGGGCCAAAAGTCCTAGAACACCTAGTAGATACCGTATTGTATTTTGAAGGCGATCGCTTTGCTTCTCATCGGCTTCTGCGTTCTGTTAAAAACCGCTTCGGCGCAACTCACGAAATTGGCGTTTTTGAAATGGCAGATCGAGGACTCCGAGAAGTTTCTAATCCCTCGGAGTTATTTTTGGGCAATCGGGACGAAGTGGTTCCGGGTACCGCCCTTGTCGTCGCCTGCGAAGGCACTCGCCCGATTGTCGTGGAACTGCAAGCCTTAGTGAGTCCAACCAGTTATAGTTCCCCCCGCCGCTCAACGACGGGTGTTGATTACAACCGACTGCTACAAATTTTGGCAGTATTAGAAAAACGAGTCGGCATCCCTTTATCTAAATTAGATTCTTATGTGGCTTCAGCGGGCGGTTTGAGTGTAGAAGAACCCGCTGTTGATTTGGGAATGGCGATCGCAGTTGTGGCTTCTTTTCGCGATCGCGTCGTCGATCCCCGCACTGTCTTAATTGGCGAAGTTGGCTTAGGCGGACAAGTCCGCGCTGTCTCCCAAATGGAACTGCGCCTGAAAGAAGCAGCCAAACTAGGCTTTAAGCGAGCAATTGTCCCCAAAGGGCAAACTTTCCCAGAATTGGGATTAGAAATTGTACCCGTCGCCAAAGTTATCGATGCCATCATTGCCGCTATCCCAGCCTCTCATCATCATGATGATGAAGAAATGCTAGATGATGATGATGAATAGACGCCATTAAGGTGCAACTGGTAGCGCTTAGGGAATGATGCGCGATCGCCTTTATTGCGTTTTCTAGGCATCTTGTATCATTTTGGAATCTATCCATTTCACCAATTTTTGTAATATACGCTTTCTCAAAAACCGTTATTAAGCGGAACCAAGGAGAAAGCGAATATAGCAATTCTATTTGAGTAGTGAGCCAGCTCTTCAGATCCCCGACTTCTCTAGGAAGTCAGGGATCTCGCTTGCCCGCATGATTTAGGATTGCTGTATATTGGCTCAAAAAAATGAATTTATTTATATTCCCAATTATAGAAATTTAACTTTCAATCCCTTAATAAAATAAACTTTTTATAAAACTAAATAGTTTTATTTGTTAATATGTATCCGCAATTTTATCCGTAATATTACTGATGCACAAATACAAAAAAATAGGCTGAATTGAGAAAAGGGTTAATAATAATTAACCGTCTGGGTGCAGATAATCGATCCTGTTATTGATGAAGAACTCTGGTAAACCTTAACAGAGAGTTACAGCCAATCCAGCACCCAGATTCAGTTTAATTTAGCAATGAATATTACTACCAAGAAAAACGCATGGAAGCTTGAAAGCTCAGTTCCATTATGGTTTTTCGCTTTTGTTCCTTATAAAATAGGTGAAGGCCTACTAATTATACTAATGCCCCTATTTATCATTCAGGTAGTAGGGGGAACCGTCTCTGATGTCGCTAAAGTAAACTCACTGATCGCCCTAGTAGGTATGTTTGCCTTCATTTTATGGGGCAACCTATCAGATAAGATGGGCTATCGTACTCCCTTCTTGATATTGGGATTTCTAGGATTCACTCTCTGCACATCAATGCTCAGCTTTAGCGATAACCTCTCACAAGTATTAATTCTTGGCAGTGTGGGGGGCTTTTTCATGGCAACGATTACCCCAGTAGGTTCAGCATTGGTACTGGATAGTTTTCCCGAACAGGAGTGGCCTAAGTTTTTCGGTAAATTCTATCAGGTAACAGGATGGAGTTTTGTCGCTAGTGTTCTATTCGGGATGCTCTGGCTCAACTTTGCTTCCAAATACGTGGGTAATGTTGCAGCAATGCGCGGATTATTATTATTTGCAGGTGTTGTTTCGTCGCTGAGTTTACTTCTGTGCTTTCTTTGGGTAAAAGAACCGAAATTTGTTCGCAAACGCCGAAAATTTAATCCGAAACTGCTAGGACAATTGACTGTAGGAGTGATTGAAAGGCGAGCAGTTTTTTACCCATCCCGCGCCCTGTACTTTGTACTGCGCCCAAGCACTCTGAGCCAAGCGGTTCAGCCACTAGGAAGCCCTTTAGGGCGTTATTATCTGTGTTCTTTACTATTTTTCGTTGCCATCAACCTGGTTATTGTGCCCTTCCCGGTTTTTCTCACCAACACATTAAAAGCTACGAATACTCAGGTATTCTTAATTGCCTTAGTTAAGTCAACAATAGAGTCTTGGTTGTACGTTCCTGTCGGTCATTGGGTGCATCAGCGACCTGGTATCAAACTCCAAGCCCAGGCTACCGCTCTCAGGGGTGGCGTTTTTGGAATTTTTGTCTTGTTGGCTTTAATTCCGCCTCAACCGAGCAGTCTGGCGTTCGTTGGATTAGCCCAGATATTAAGCGGTATTACTTGGGCAGCGATCGCTGTGTCTAGTAGCACGGCAGTGGGTATACTGGCTGGCAAAGACAAGGAAGGTTCGGCAATTGGGTTTTACAACGCAATAATTGGGGCATCAGGCGCACTGGGTAGCTTGGGAAGCGGATACCTTGCTGCTACCTTTGGGTATAGCGTTTGTTTTGGGATAGGCGCACTATTGACAGCATTTACTGCATGGTTGCTTTGGCAACTACAGCCTGTTGTATTAGCTAAAACGTCCTGAGCGGCTTTTGGGCTTTATAAATAGAAGATACTAGGCAGCAATTTTTGAAATGGTCGGGCAAGTGCAAACTCCGGCAAGTGCAAACAAAGACAAATTCTTGAGCGCGATCGCTTGCACTCTGTCTGATTCTGTCTGATGAGGATGCGATCGCATTGCCCCAAATTGTTTCTTGTCTATTTTTATACAACTGTAAGCAAATAGACACTTGTCCTCCTTTGCATCCGACCCAAGTTTGATATTCTGCTAACCACAAAAACAAATCGAAGAATACGGAAGCTTTATCTAATCTTCATAATTTAGTTAAGTATTAATATTCAGCAAAACTCCTTAAAGCCAAGGAAATAGCAGCTTTATAGTTTTACCTACTCTATTTGTAGGTAAATCAAGATATTTTTTTGATAAAGATTCCGTGAACCTACTGGGAATTCATAGCAAGCTATGTAAGTATTTTTAAGTAGACGCCTGTATTTTATAAATATTATGTACAACTCTTCCGAAAGCTCACCTTTAAGCACACGTACAAATTTTGATACGCACAGTGGATGGATTTTGGGAAACCCCATGCAAATCAGCCGACGCAACCGCCGCTTGCTCTTTTGCGCGTTCCTGCTTTTAGGGTTTGTAGGGTGTGTTTTTGGAATATTGCTGGGAGCGGGTCTGGATATTGGAAAAGCTATACTGGCATTTATCGTCTTGTGGGCAGGATTGTGTACTCTTAGTGCCCGCTAAGCGTAAAACGAGAACGATTTTATAGGTCTAGTAGGAAATTAAGCAGATTTTACTCAATTTGCCTAAATAAAGACCTAAATAAAGAAAAGAAGCGCTCAGTTTGCATTCAAAAATTCCAGATATCCATTGCTGAGTTCTTTTACGGCTAATTCATAAAATTGCTTGCCGTGTTCGGGTGTTGCCAAAGCGGGATTAGAACCCATACGCCCATCAGGATAACGGTTACGGAAATCAGTAGCACCATAAATTGGGTGTCCAGAAGCGACTTGATCTGAGAGGGGCGCTTGTTTAATGGCTTCTGGATAGACGTACTGAGTGAGGGCAACTTCACTAGGGGTGGCATGAGAACCTTCTTGGTCTTTATATAGCTCTTTTGCCAGCTTGTAGACAGAACTGCACATGAACCAGTTGCCGACTTGACACTGCACTAACTGGGCATTGGGAATATTTAAATCAGCTAAATGAGCGTAAGTTTCCGAGAAAGCCGCCTTTAGCGTCGCAATATTACCGCCGTGACCATTAATAAAGAAAAATTTGGTAAATCCAGCCCTAGCTAAACAGAGGATATAGTCTCGAATTAGCTGAATCATGGTGCTGGGGCGCAGGCTAATTGTGCCAGGAAAAGCCGTATGGTGCAGCGCCATGCCAACATTGATAGTAGGGGCTACCATTGCGTCAATCGCTTCGCCAACCCCGCGCGCGATCGCTTCTGCACAAATTGCATCTGTCCCAATCAACCCAGTTGGCCCGTGTTGCTCTGTCGAACCAATCGGGAAAATTATCCCCTGAGAACGGTTGAGATAGACTTCTACTTCAGGCCAGGTACTTAAGTGCAGCAGCATAATCAGAATAATCAGAAATGTTGGGCGATCGCTAAAGATAAATTTGGGCGAAACAGCGCACCGACTCCATCCTAGCTGGGTTGAGGGGTCATGTACTCGAAAAGGCATCTCTGAGGCAGCAATTTTGTTGTATGAATGAGGATGGAATTACACTCTCAAGTTCCCCAATTATGCTTTCCCTCGACCTCCCGAAGAACCCATCTAGTCCAGAATTAGGGCGAACAAGCCAGATCCTAATTGTTGAAGATGAGGATCTCATCCGGGAAATGATAGTTTTGGCTCTAGAAGAGGAAGGTTTCGAGGTGGTAACAGCCGCCGATGGGCGTACCGCTTTGACATTTCTTCAGGGTGAGACCCCTGCTACGGTAGATTTCCCCTTTGACCTGATTATTTTGGATTTAATGCTTCCTCAGGTCAATGGCTTGGATCTTTGTCGCTTGTTACGGTATCAAGGAAATCCAGTCCCGATTTTGATTCTCAGTGCTAAAGCAACTGAAACTGACCGAGTTTTAGGTCTAGAAGTGGGAGCCGATGACTATTTAACCAAGCCATTTAGTATGCGGGAGTTAATTGCCCGTTGTCGTGCCTTATTGCGACGCCAACGACTTGGCGGATTGCCCCAAGCGCCAGTGCTGCAATTCAAGGATGTGACGCTTTATCCCCAAGAGTGTCGCGTGATTGTTCGGGGCGAGCAAGTTAACCTATCACCTAAAGAATTTCGCTTACTGGACTTATTTATGAGTTATCCGCGTCGAGTTTGGTCGCGGGAGCAGCTGATCGATCAGGTGTGGGGTCCAGATTTTGTGGGGGACAGTAAAACAGTAGATGTTCACATTCGCTGGTTGCGAGAAAAATTAGAACGCGATCCTAGCCAACCAGAATACGTAATTACGGTACGTGGGTTTGGTTATCGGTTCGGCTAAAAGATGCAATATGAAGAAGGAAGAGTGAATTTTCAACCTTCCTTCTTCATCAGTAGAGGGGCACAACTAAACATGGCTGGTAGCGGTCGATGGTTGAGAGGCGCTGTTTTTATGAATCACTCCCCCCAACCATTCCCATCACCTTACGTTTATTGGCACTCACCTCTACTAACTTTGTATTTTAAACTGATAGCTTAAATGACCCTCATCGCATTTTTTGTGGGGCTAACTTTAGGAATTGGGTTTTGGATCTGGCGGCGGAACAAGCTTTACCGCCAGTTAGAGCAAATTCTTGGGTTGCTACCTTCAAGTGTCATTGGGGTATCTTTACCGCTGGTTTCGCAGCTACGCAGTGGAATTGCTTTGGCAAATCAGCAGTCTCTTCAGCTAAAGACGCAGTTGCAAATGAATCAAGAGATTCTGCAAGTGGCACCCATCGGCTATCTGGAGGTGGATGAAGAAAACCAGTTGATTTGGTGCAACGAGCAAGCCCGCATTTTATTAGAGCTTCATCGATGGGAACCAGGACAGGTGCGTTTGCTGCTGGAGTTAGTGCGATCCTATGAACTCGATCAGCTAATTGAGCAAACTCGACACCAGCAAAAGCCTTGTGAACAAGAGTGGGTATTTCACCCAGATTGTTCAGATGCAGCGGTAATTGGGGAGATGCGATCGCTTACTTTACGCGCATCTAGCTTGCCCTTAGCCTACGGACAAGTGGGTGTATTTCTAGAAAATCGCCAACCTTTAATCGAACTTTCCCAATCGCGCGATCGCTGGGTTTCCGATTTAGCTCACGAACTCAGAACCCCCCTCACCTCCATCCGTTTGGTAACTGAAACCTTGCAAAAACGCTTGCAGTCTACAAAAGAGCGCTCATTAATTGACCGCCTCCTGCCAGAAGTCAACAGACTAATGAACCTAGTTCAAGACTGGCTAGAACTAAGCCACTTAGAGCAAGATCCCAGCAAACACCTCACCCTAAAATTAGTAGAACTGCGAAGCTTAATTCACTCTGCCTGGGAAACAATAGAGCCTTTAGCACGACAAAAGCAACTCAGCTTCAGCTATTCTGGTTCCGACACCTTACTCATCAAAGCCGACGCATCTCGTCTCACCCAAGTATTTCTCAACTTACTCGACAACAGCATTAAATACAGTCCCCTTGAAGGAGCTATCCGTGTTGAAGTAAATCTTATTCCGAATAAGGATATCCCTAACTTGGTTCAAATCAATATTATTGATTCAGGGATTGGGTTCCCTGAGTTCGATTTACCCCATGTTTTTGAGCGGCTCTACCGAGGAGATCCCTCCAGGCGGCGTCAGCACAACTCCTCTGGAACTTCTGAAGAATTGTCAGTTGTGGTAACGACTGGCAGCGGTTTAGGCTTAGCGATTGTGCGGCAAATTGTCATCGCTCATGGCGGCTCCGTCAAAGCGAAGAATCATCCAGAAACCGGCGGCGCATGGCTGCAAATTGAATTACCTTCCTTTCAATCCCCGCTTAAAATTTAAGGTTAGCCATCGTTGCAGTTTCGATATTCACTTTGAGTTTTTTGCACCATTTAAGAAAATTAGTATTAACCAATCATGCTAGTCAGACAGAACCCACAATCTAAAAGGATTCTGAAACACTAAGATAACCAAAGTATGATTCGGCTAAATGATTTTTCAAGGGTTTCAGCCCCTGAACTCGGATCGTTAAGTTATTAACTGAGCCTTCCAAAATTAGCTCCTAAAAATTACATCTATCCTACGATAGGTTTTCATTTAGTCTATATGCATACAGCCAAATCAACAAATTTAAGCCATCTTAGAGAGTACAGTCGTTTTGTTTTTCTACCAGCAGAGGTGAATGCTTTCCTCTAAACACGTGCATACGGAACGGATACACTTCGATCGCAGAACTAGGGGCTTATTAAGGGATGTTTTGCGAATGGGAGCCTTAGTAGAAAACTCCTTTCGCCTCTCGCATCAAGCCTTATTTTCCCGTAACCTGGCAGCCGCTAGGGAAATTCCCTTATTGGATAAACAAATTGACCGATTTTATCGCCAAATCGAGCTAGATTGTGCAACTTTAATGACCCTGGAAGCGCCGGTTGCACAGGATTTGCGTTTACTCAGTGCTTGTATGCAGCTGGTGCGCGACTTAGAACGCATTGGTGATTACGCCAAAGACCTAGCAGAAATTGCGATTAAACTCTTTCCTTACCCGCCTCATTCTTGCCTACCGCAGATTGAGGTAATGTCCCATCATGCTCAAGCCATGCTGGCGTCGAGTTTAGTCGCGCTGGCAGATTTGGACGCAGCCGCCGGGAAAGCTGTCAAGCAGCAAGACGATGCCGTGGATAGCGCTTACGAAACGGTTTATCAAACCTTAGCCTTTCAGCGGGATATCAAAGGGGTGGTTGAACCGATTCTGTTGATGGGGTTGATCATTCGGCATTTGGAACGAATGGCAGACCACGCCACCAATATTGGTCAACGAGTTGCCTACATTGTCACGGGAACCCGGTCTTAAAGGCTACAGTCACGGCACGGCAGTGCCCATACTGATTTAAGAGTAAACTTGCACTCATATAGCATTTTTTACTTGCGTTCTATACAGTTCGCGATAAGGGTCTACAGCTAGCTACCTGTAGACCCCTATCGCTGTATTTCCCTCTCATTGAGAAGTGATATAACTGTTACCCTCACTGCTGCTAATGGACTGCATCACTATTACGCTGACACGGTTGACCCGTATTTTGAAGGCAATGGCGGTGGCAATAATGCCCTATCCCGCTTTGCCGAACGCAACCCCATTTATCGGATTGGACCTTTGGGTGCTGGTGTCGGCTTGAACTACAAGATTAGCAACGCTCTGAAGTTGGACTTAGGTTATCTCTCCAACACAGCCAACAATCCCGAAGATGACAACGGGGTTTTTAACGGTAACTACTCAGGTTTGGCACAGTTAGTTTTTGGGACTAACCGATTTAAGGTTGGATTCACTTACATTCACGCCTATGATAATGGCGGCAATAATGCTCCCCGCTTTGCTATGGGTGGTACTGGCACTGGTCTTGCCAATTTGAATCCAGCAACGCTAGCTGCTGCGACTACAGGTGGTCTAACCCAAGCTCAGTTGAGCAGACCCGTTTCGAGCAACTCTTACGGGTTAGAGGCTTCCTTCCAATTAACCCCTCAATTTGTTCTAAATGGCTGGGTGGGCAAAACTGACGCTCGTTTGATTGGCTTAGGCGCTGCCGACATTTGGAACTTTGCCCTTGGTCTTGCTTTACCGGATTTTGGCAAAAAAGGCAATTTGCTTGGCATTATCGCTGGGGCCGAACCAACTCTCAGAGGTCTAAATGTTCCAGGCCCAGAAAACTTCGAGCGTGATTTTGCCTATCACATTGAAGGTTTCTATAAGTATCAGATGATAAATAACATCTCAATTACTCCGGGCATTATCTGGCTGACATCTCCTAACCAAAACAGAGATAATGATGACATCATTATTGGTACGATTAGAACAACGTTTACCTTTTAATTAGCGGTCAGGGTGAGGATCGATAGTCACAACTGACAACTAATCATATAAACTAATCTAATCGCTTAATCGCCAACTTTGCTCTTGCCGATTCGGAGCGCAACTTGAAAGCCTCTAAATCGGCTTTATTTGTTGGGTTCCTAGCTAGCGGATTGTCAGGATTGCTTAACCTGTAGATTACCAAATCCTTACCTATCCCTAAACTGACACAACTAGCATTAGAGGAAATTATGTCGCCTACAAGACAATGTTGAGCTTGAGTTGGCAGTGTTTCATGTTTAATAATGATGGAGTTTCTCAAGAAGACTCCCTATAGCGTTCCGTTAATCCGGGATTGTTTCCCTTGAGTTCAGTTAGGTGTGAGGAGATTAGATGTCTAAAATTTTGTGGAATACTCTAAAATTAGGGCCAGCGATACTAGGTGCATCCTTATTAGTTTGCAGTAGCACGCTTGCCGCACAGACGCCTGACACTCAAATGGCGAGCGAACCGATAGCTGCCACTAACCAGGTGACTGATTTATTAAAACCAGCCGACCAATCCCAGCAAGCGCAGCAGACACCTGTTCAAGAACTGGCTGTTCAACCAGAAATTAGTTCTATTCCAGTTTTCACCAACGGCACGTCTGCCCAAGAAACGCTGGTTGCTGAAGCTGAATTAGTGAGTCCGAAACCAGTTTTAGCAGATAACGCGATCGCGCAACCCACTGCTGATGCTGTCCCCACGAGCCAAAACAGCGAATTAGAACAAATCGACCAATACACCAATGAAGTCGGGACGACCGACTCAATGGATCAAGTCACCAACGTCTCGCAGCTGCAAGACGTAGAACCGACGGATTGGGCTTACGAAGCACTGCGGAGTCTGGTGGAGCGCTATGGTTGTATCGCCGGGTATCCCGATGGCACCTTCCGGGGCAACCGGGCACTGTCGCGTTATGAATTTGCCGCCGGGATGAACGCCTGTTTGCTGCAAATCGAAAAACTGATTGCGGCAAGTTCGGCTGACTTTGTCACTAAAGAAGATTTAGCGACGCTACAGCGGCTAATTGATGAATTTGGGGCAGAATTAGCCACCTTAAGAACGCGAGTAGATAACTTAGAAGGTCGCACGGCATTTCTGGAAAGCCATCAATTCTCTACAACGACTAAGCTGACTGGCGAAGTTATCTTTGCGCTTGCTGACGTTTTTGGTGAAGAAAGGGCTGGCGGGGGCGACATAGACGCTAACCTCATTTTTGCTGACCGTGCCCGTTTGAATTTTGACACTAGCTTCACAGGCAAAGACCGCCTGCGAACCCGCCTGCAAGCTAGAAACATCGTCCCATTTAATACAGGTGTAACCGGAACCAACATGACCCGTTTGGGTTTTGACGGCGATAGCGCGAATGATGTCGCAATTGACGACTTTTACTATCGTTTTCCCCTAGGTGATAAGCTCTTAATCCAAATTGATGCCGCCAACGTTGAATTCAATGACAACGTCTACACCTTCAACCCCAATTTCGAGAGTAGTGGAAGTGGCTCTATCTCCCGCTTTGGGCGTTTCAACCCCATCTACCGACTAGGTTCTGAGGGGACTGGGTTGACTGCGACCTACAACTTTAGCAAGGCATTAAACCTATCTTTAGGTTATCTAGCGCCTCGGGGTAACGATCCTTCAAACGGTTCCGGGGAATTCAGTGGTGCCTATGCCGGTCTAGCTCAACTGGTATTCCGTCCTAGTGACGCCCTTAATGTGGGTTTGGTTTACGCCCATACTTATGAGAACCAAGAAAAAGGCGTCAGCTTCATGTCGAGTACGGGCAGTAGCTTTGCTAATCGACCCTTCGGGAACATTGCGACTTCTGGCAATCACTACGGACTGAATGCCAGCTTCCGGTTTGGCCCTGGCATTAACCTTTCAGGGTGGGCAGGTTACTCAGTAGCTACAGCTGAAATTAGCCCGGCTGGTCTTGCAACTACAGGATCTAATGCAGATATTTGGAACTGGGCTGTAAGCCTAGCCTTCCCAGACTTGGGTAAAAAAGGCAACCTGCTTGGTTTCATATTTGGGATGCCGCCTAAAGTGACTGACAACGATGTCAGTAACCGTAGCGATCGGGACACCTCATATCATGTAGAGGCTCTGTATCGCTACCGCCTAACTAACAACATTGAACTCACCCCAGGTTTGTTGGTGATTCTCAATCCGGAACACAACGACAATAACGACCCACTCTACGTAGGAACGCTGCGAACAACCTTTAAGTTCTAACTACCTGCGTTTCGGGTAGGGGCGGGGGATTCCTCGCCCAATCGTCTCTGACCCCACAAACGGTAGATTTACGCGAATAAAAATGCTGTGTGCGATCGCTCCTATCTGAACTTAAGCGATCGCACCTTCGCGTGCAGATATAAGCCTTCAAAACTCCTTCGAGCTGCGCTTTCCTGCTGGCAATCATCATCTTTGCTTAACCTGTAGATTACCAAAGCCTTACCTTTACCTAAACTTACAGAACTAGCATAAAGATCGGCAGGGGTAGCATTTTAATTTTGTAAATACGCTATCTTGTAGAGTTGGTTTTCATCTGCTCTAGTTCATTTCTACTTCCTGGCAGTAAATAAAACGACAATAACCGCCAGGAAAGAACATGCACCTAGCATTTTTGACAATTCTTCAGCGTCAGCTTTTTAAAGACTCAAAGATTCAGTATGTTTTCTCCAATGCATTCAACACGACGGGCTTTTCTCGTTCCCTTTATTGCCCTCTCACTGAGCGTGACTGCCTGTCAGTCGCCAAACACAACTCCTTCCACCAGTCCAACGGCAGGAACCCCTGGTAGCGCCACTCCTGCCGCAGCAAACGGTGGTGGCGGTGGCAACGTCTCCTTAACTGGTGCCGGTGCCAGTTTTCCAGCTCCCTTGTATCAGCGGTGGTTCTCGGAGTACAACAAGCAAAATCCCAACGTCCAAGTCAGCTATCAATCAGTTGGTAGCGGCGCTGGTGTGGAACAGTTCACCCAGGGAACGGTGGACTTTGGTGCCAGCGATACGGGGATGAAACAGGAGGAAATCACCAAGGTTGGCAAGGGTGCTGTGTTATTACCCATGACAGCAGGCAGCATTGTTCTAGCCTACAACCTGCCCGATGTCAAAGGTCTTAAGCTACCGCGTGCAGTTTACACCGATATCTTCTTGGGCAAAATTAAGAGGTGGAACGATCCCAGAATTACCCAAGCCAATCCTGGGTTGAATTTACCAGACAGGGAGATTACTGTTATCCATCGGAGCGATGGTAGCGGTACTACAGCAGTCTTCACCAAACATCTGAGTGCGATTAGTCCGGCATGGAAAAGTGGCCCTGGCGACGGTAAAACTGTCAACTGGCCTGTCGGAGTGGGTGCCAAAGGCAACGAAGGCGTCACCGCTCAACTCCTGCAAAGTGATGGTGCCATCGGTTATGTCGAGTACGGCTACGCCAAGCAACAAAATATCCCTGTAGCGGCGCTGGAAAATAAAGCAGGCAAGTTTATCGAACCCTCCAGCGAAAGCGCGGCTAACACGCTAGCCGCAGTGACTCTGCCCGCAGACTTGCAAGTTTCTATCACCGACCCAACCGGCGAGAATTCTTACCCAATTGTCACCTATACCTGGGTTATGGCTTACAAGACCTATGAGAATCCTGACGAGGCAAAAGCCCTCAAGGATGTCTTGAAGTGGTCGTTAAACGAAGGACAAAAGTACAGTGAAGAGCTAGGATACGTGCCTCTTCCCCAGCCTGTTGTAGCCAAAGTTCAAGCAGCAGTGGATACCATCAAGCCGTAAGTTTCAGCGTTAGAGATTGCCCGAATCGGCAAGAGGCTAATCCTTTCTGAACCAGAATGTTAGTCAAGTAGGCACTGCTTACCCTACTTGACTATGAAGACTTAACAATGAAGTTTTTGGGATTGGAGAGTAAGAATCTAGAACTTCCAATCCTGAATTCGCCTAGCACTATATCGCCTACAAAAGTAAAAACTTGGGAAAATTCAGAGATTCCCGGTAGACGTATACCTAGCTCTTGATATAAGATTAAAGGCTGTGACTTTTTGGCGAAACCAATGAACGCTCAGGAAATCATCCGCTCAATTGAAGCGGAGCATCTGAAAAAAGAGTTGCCCATTATCCATGTGGGCGACACCGTTAAGGTTGGGGTAATTATCCAGGAAGGCGGTAAAGAACGGACGCAGCCCTATGAAGGCGTCGTTATTGCCAAGGGCGGTAGCAGCATTAACTGTACGATTACCGTACGGCGGGTATTTCAGGGAGTAGGCGTTGAGCGGGTATTTCTGCTCCATTCTCCCCGAGTTGAAAGCATCAAGATTATTCGTCGGGGTAAGGTGCGTCGTGCTAAACTATACTATCTGCGCGATCGCGTTGGGAAAGCCACTCGCGTTAAACAACGCTTTGACCGTAGCCTGTAGTCCAATTTGGACAAGGCTATTCCCGATTGACGCCGCTAGGGGTTAAACTTAAATAGAGAAAAGTTCAGCCTCTCGCTCTCAAATCCACCTGTGCGCTCTTAGTTCAGTTGGTAGAACGCAGGTCTCCAAAACCTGATGTCGGGGGTTCAAGTCCTCCAGGGCGCGCTCTCATCACAAAACAGGACTGAGAACTGAAGAGTGTTCGCGAAGTAGCGCAACAGCGCTAACAGAGTGAAAACATAGAGGGACTCAGAACTTAGGCATCAAAGCTCTGCCCGAAAGCATTCCAGTGGTTGCGTAGTCAGCCTCAAAAACGTTTACTTTCGGGTAGACTTGTGTTGTGTAGGTGGTTCATCAGTATTGCCTAAGTCAGGTGCTAGACCCAAGGATTGCATCGGTATCTGCGTAGATTGGCAGCACATTAGGCTGTACACAGCTAAAAGCGGTAGAAATGAACTGCTCAAGAGCTGTATTAACGGGAGAGATATTGTGGCAAAGAAAAACGAAGCCGAGAGCGAAGCAAAAACAACTGGGTTTAATATATCAACCTTTTTTCAGGAAACCAAAGACGAACTGAATAAAGTCGTCTGGCCCAGTCGGCAGCAATTGCTCAGCGAATCTGCTGCTGTGCTGTTAATGGTAACTCTTTCGGCAGTTTTAATTTATCTGGTTGATGGTTTCTTTGCTTGGGCAGCAAAGCAGGTGTTCGGATGAGTTTTGCAACCGACAATCCACAGGATTTCAATCAACTCGAAGACACGTCAGATGGCTCGGTAAAATCCCGGTGGTACGCTGTTCAGGTGGCATCTGGATGTGAAAAACGTGTCAAGACAAACTTAGAACAGCGGATTCAAACTCTTGATGTTCGCGATCGCATTCTCCAGGTGGAAATTCCTCAAACTCGCACCCTGAAAATGCTCAAAGATGGCACTCGCAAGGAGTCGGAAGAAAAAGTCTTTCCCGGCTACGTGCTAGTCCGGATGCGGCTAACTCCTGGGGCAGATGGTGAATTGGAGATGGACGATGAAGCTTGGCAGGTTGTCAAGAACACCCCAAACGTGATTAACTTTGTCGGTGCAGAACAGAAACGCCGTTACGGACGGGGACGCGGACACGTTAAACCCTTGCCGCTGAGTTTTTCAGAAGTCGAACGTATCTTTAAACAAGCTACCGAGCAAGAGCCAGTAGTGAAAACTCATCTGGCTACAGGAGATAAAATTATTGTCCTTTCTGGTGCGTTTAAAGATTTTGAAGGCGAGGTCATTGAAGTCAGCCCAGAAAGAAGCAAGCTGAAGGCGTCACTATCCATTTTTGGACGCAATACGCCGGTAGAATTGGAGTTTAATCAGGTTCAGAAACAAAGCTAAATAGTTAAGATGGCAAAGAAAGTTGTTGCAATCATCAAGCTAGCTCTTAATGCGGGCAAAGCTAACCCTGCCCCGCCAGTGGGACCAGCGCTCGGTCAGCACGGGGTCAATATTATGGCGTTCTGTAAAGAATACAACGCCAAAACAGCAGATCAAGCTGGGATGGTAATTCCGGCAGAAATCTCAGTCTATGAAGACCGCAGTTTTACCTTTGTTCTTAAAACACCACCGGCATCCGTTCTGATTCGTAAGGCAGCTGGCATTGAGCGAGGCTCCAACGAACCAAACCGGAAAAAAGTGGCGTCAATTTCAAAGGCACAGTTGCAAGAAATTGCTCAAACTAAAATGCCGGATCTCAATGCCAACGACATTGATGCGGCAATGAAAATTGTGGAAGGAACTGCCCGGAATATGGGCGTTACTATTAACGAATAGCGATTCTTTGATTCGCTAATTGCAAGCAAGCGGAAAGCTGGCAACGTAAACCCAATCGGGGGAGAGGTAACATCTCGTTAGTGACCCCAGGAGAAAAATATGGCAAAGAAAGTATCCCGTAGGCTCCAAGAGCTGCAAAAGAAAGTCGAAGATCGACCCTACGAACCCACAGAGGCTCTCAACCTTTTAAAAGAGACAGCCACTGCCAAGTTTCCTGAATCTGCTGAGGCGCATATCCGCCTGGGAATCGATCCCAAATATACCGACCAACAGCTGCGAACAACCGTTGCTTTGCCCAAAGGGACTGGACAGACAATTCGAGTTGCCGTAATCGCCAGAGGGGAAAAGGTACAAGAAGCTAGCAATGCCGGTGCTGATATTGCCGGTTCCGAAGAGCTGATTGACCAAATCCAAAAAGGCATGATGGATTTTGACCTGCTGCTGGCGACACCGGATATGATGCCCCAGGTAGCAAAACTGGGACGTTTGCTCGGTCCCCGTGGCTTGATGCCCAATCCCAAAGGTGGGACGGTGACGTTCGATCTGGTGCAGGCGATCGCTGAATTTAAAGCCGGTAAGTTAGAATTCAGAGCTGACCGTACTGGGATCGTCCACGTTTTGTTTGGCAAGGCTGCCTTCCCAACTCAAGATTTGCTCGTCAATCTTAAGGCGTTACAGGAAACGATTGACCGTAACCGTCCTTCTGGAGCCAAGGGTCGCTACTGGCGCACAGTGTACATATCTGCGACAATGGGGCCATCGATTGAAATTGACATCAACGCCCTGCGCGATCTAAAGCTGACTGAAGCTGCCTAAGATTCAGCCCTGTAGGGGCAAGGGTTTCCCACCCTTACAGGAGCAATCGATTGAGTAAACAACAGGAGCAAGATTTAAAGTTTTCAGCCCAATTAACTGAATAGCACGCGCCGGAGACAGCAGGAGCTAATGGCTTAATTTCCTGCCTAGGTTTGCGACTTTACCGCATTAAGGTCAATCTTCTCGCCACACGCAACATGGCAGAAGCTGCACCAAAAATGCGAACCCTGAAAAGGGTTCCTTGGGATATTGCGTAACCCCGGCTCAAGCGCTGGGGTTTTTAATTGGGCTTTTTTAGGTTTGGCATTCTGCATTTTCTAAAGGAGGTGAAAGATACATGGGTAGAACGCCGGAAGATAAACGGGCGATGGTCGCTGAAATCAAAGAAACTTTAAATGTAGCTCAGCTGGCAATCGTCATCGATTACCAGGGGTTATCAGTTTCGGAGATTATGGACTTGCGGCGGCGGCTGCGTCCCAGCGGCACCGTTTGCAAGGTAAGCAAGAACAAGCTGATGGGAATTGCCATTGAGGGTGATTCCAACTGGCAACCGATGTCAGAATTCCTTAAAGGTTCTTCTGCTTTCTTGCTAGTCAAGGACGATTTGAGCGGAGCAATTAAGGCTTACCAAGACTTCCAAAAAGCCACTAAGAAGACAGAACTTCGTGGTGGTGTAATGGAAGGTCGAGCTTTGAGCCAAGCTGACATCAAAGCGCTGGGAGATTTGCCTTCCAAGGAACAACTCATGGCGCAAATTGCTGGAGCTATCAATGGCTTGGCAACCAAGATTGCTGTGGCTATCAACGAAGTTCCAGCTTCGCTGGCAAGAGGACTACAAGCGGTCTCCGAGCAGCAGCAAGAAGGTGGCAACGGCGAAAGCGATGCAACTGCTACTGCCTCAGCGTCTGAGGAATAAATTGGCGGCTACAGGTACAAAGTCTGCCGATGAAGGCAGCTACCTAAACGCCTAAAGAATGGATTCGCGGCTACACAAACAAAGCCTGCCTAGGCAGGCTGTAACAAAAATAACGTTACTGGAGTTTTGAAATGTCTGCTACAACTGACCAAATTCTCGATCAACTAAAATCACTGACTCTGCTGGAAGCTTCTGAACTCGTTAAGCAGATTGAAGAGGCTTTCGGCGTTAGTGCTGCTGCCCCTGCTGGTGGAATGATGATGATGGCGGCTCCTGGTGCTGCTGCTGCTGCGGAACCAGTTGAAGAGCAAACTGCGTTTGACGTGATTCTGGAAGATGTCCCAGCTGATAAGAAGATTGCCATTCTTAAGGTAGTCCGCACCATCACGGGTCTGGGTCTGAAAGAAGCTAAGGACTTGGTAGAATCCACTCCCAAGCCAGTTAAAGAAGGCGCTGCCAAAGAAGAAGCTGCTGATATCAAGAAGCAGTTGGAAGAAGCTGGTGCGAAGGTAGCAGTTAAGTAAAAGGCTAATGGCTAATGGCTTTTTTCAATGAGCCATTAGCCATTCAGTAGGCGGGATTAATTATTTGTAGGATGGGTTAGCGATCGCGTAACTCATGCAGATTTGGGGTTTCCTTGCGTTTTTCCAACTAACGGTGCTTAAACGAAAAACAAGACTCTAAAAAGGTATAATACAGGCATGGCAACCATTTCACGTTATGGTTTGATAAATGAAAGAGACAACTCCCGCCGCCATGCCCCCTTGC